>CALWHD010000021.1 GCA_944380235.1 uncultured Blautia sp. | reverse complement strand
GGTCTGAAGATGCTGACAAAAAACATTGCTTCTGAGTACGGAGAATTCAATATTCAGTGCAATGGTATCGGACCAGGTTATATTGCTACACCTCAGACAGCACCTCTTCGTGAGGTTCAGCCGGATGGCTCCAAGCATCCTTTTGACCAGTTTATCATCGGCAAAACTCCGGCGGCACGCTGGGGAACACCGGAAGATCTCATGGGACCGGCAGTGTTCCTGGCTTCAGATGCTTCCGACTTTGTCAATGGACATATTCTGTATGTAGACGGCGGTATTCTGGCATACATCGGAAAACAGCCCAAATAAAATTCAAAATTACAAAGAAAACAGGCAGGGATGGATGCCAACCGGTACTCACCTGCCTGATAAAAGGAGAAAACAAATTATGAGAATCGCACTGATCAACGAAAACAGCCAGGCTGCAAAGAATGCAGTCATTGAAAATTCTCTGAGAAAAGTTGTAGAGCCTATGGGATTTACAGTAGACAACTACGGCATGTATACAGCAGAGGATGAGGCTCAGCTTACTTATGTACAGGTGGGTATCCTGGCAGCTGTACTGCTGAATTCCGGCGCGGCAGACTATGTGATCACAGGCTGCGGCACAGGAGAAGGGGCAATGCTTGCCTGCAATTCCTTCCCGGGTGTGATCTGCGGACATGTGGAAGATCCGCTGGATGCTTATACTTTCGCCCAGATTAACGATGGAAACGCTATCGCTCTGCCTTTTGCAAAAGGTTATGGCTGGGGCGGAGACCTGAATCTGGAATACATCTTTGAAAAACTGTTCTGTGAGGAAAGCGGACAGGGATATCCAAGGGAAAGGGCAGTTCCGGAGCAGAGAAATAAGAGGATCCTGGACGAAGTTAAGAAAGTGACCTACAGAGACCTGACAGATATTCTGAAAGAACTTGACAGGGATCTGGTGAAAGGAGCACTGGCAGGAGAACATTTCCAGGAATATTTCTTTCAGAACTGCAAATGTGAAAAGATTGCAGAGTGTGTAAAAGAAATACTGGCATAAGAAAAGAAGTACGCTTTGTCAACTGTAAGGCAGGGAGCTGTCGCATTAGTCATATGTAAGGAATATTGATACATTTTATGCGAATTTGTCGCGCATAGCTTTGAGACCATAGGCTCAAAGCGGCACAGACTGAGCAATAAAATGTATCAATATTTCCAGATTTGATTAATGAGGCAGCTCCCTGTAAATTTTTAAAGATTTTTCACAAACAGCGCCCGTATAGCGTTGAGCACAGCAATGATCATAACACCCACATCTGCGAAGATCGCCAGCCACATATTGGCGATGCCCAGTGCCCCCAGAAGCAGACAGATCAGCTTTATGCCGATGGCAAATACAATATTCTGGTATACAATGCCCAGACATTTGCGGGAGATTTTGATGGCTTTCGCAATCTGCAGGGGATCGTCGTCCATGAGAACCACATCCGCAGCTTCAATAGCAGCGTCAGATCCCATAGCGCCCATGGCAATTCCAATGTCCGCACGCCGAAGTACCGGCGCGTCATTGATGCCGTCTCCTACAAAGGCAAGTTTTGCTTTCTCTGATTTCTGCCGGAGCATTTCTTCTACTTTTTCTACTTTTCCGTCAGGAAGCAGTTCACTGTATACCTCATCCAGCCCGAGCGAGGCGGCAACCTGTTCGCCGACTTTTCGACCGTCACCGGTGAGCATAACCGTTTTTTTCACTCCGGCTGCCTTCAGCGCAGCAACAGCATCTTTGGAATGAGGTTTTACAAGGTCGGAAATCACGATATGTCCCGCATAGTGTCCGCCGACTGCCATATGGATGATGGTTCCTGCGCTGCGGCAGGACTTATAGGGGATTCCCAGATGATCCATAAGCTTATCATTACCGGCGGCTACCGTCCTGCCGTCTACCACTGCAGTCACGCCGTTTCCGCTGATCTCCTGGATCTGGGAAACTCTGGAGCGGTCAAGTTCTTTTCCGTAAGCCTTCTGTATGCTTTTGCTTATAGGGTGGGAGGAGGCACTTTCTGCAAGAGCGGCGTATTCCAGAAGTTTTTCTTCCTCCATTTCATTGTGATGAATGCCGTTTACTTCAAAGACTCCCTGGGTCAGTGTGCCTGTCTTGTCAAAGACTACGATTTTTGTCTGAGAAAGTGTTTCAAGATAGTTGGAACCCTTTACCAGAACGCCTTCTTTGCTGGCGCCGCCGATGCCTGCAAAAAAGCTCAAAGGAATACTGATGACCAGTGCGCAGGGGCAGCTGATGACCAGGAAAGTCAGGGCACGGTAGATCCAGTCTTCCCATCCGGCAGGGAGTCCAAACGCGAACATCCGCACCAGAGGCGGAAGCACTGCCAGTGCCAGAGCAGAAGCGCAGACTGCGGGGGTATAGATGCGTGCAAATTTGGAAATAAAATCTTCGGACTTTGATTTGCGGGAGCTGGCATTTTCCACCAGATCCAGGATCTTGGAGACTGTGGACTCTCCGAATTCTTTTGTGGTCTGTATTTTCAGTACACCAGTCATATTGATGCAGCCGCTGACAATCTCATCTCCTGCTTTGGCATCTCTGGGAAGGCTTTCTCCGGTCAGAGCGCTGGTATTCAGAGTGGAAGAACCTTCTACGATCACACCGTCAATGGGAACCTTTTCTCCAGGCTGAACCACAATGATACTGCCGATCTCCACCTCGTCCGGGTCAACTTTTTCCAGATTTCCTTCCTGTTCTATATTGGCGTAGTCCGGGCGGATATCCATCAGTTCACTGATGTTGCGGCGGCTTTTGCCTACGGCGTAGCTCTGGAACAGTTCTCCGACCTGGTAAAACAGCATAACGGCGATAGCTTCTGTGTAATCTCCGCTTTGTTCATAAAGGGCAATAGCGATGGCGCCTGCTGTAGCCACAGCCATAAGAAAATTTTCATCGAATACCTGACGGTTTTTTATGCCTTTTCCTGCTTTCAGGAGAATATCATAGCCTGCTATGAAGTAGGGGACCAGATAGCAGAGAAATCTTAAAATGCCTGTCACAGGAAGAAAGTGAAGAGCAATTAAAAGAACAGCCGCGGCAAGAATACGCATCAGCATCTTTTTCTGCTTTTTATTCATAATAAATGCACTCCTTTATATATTAAATAATTGCTTAAATGTTTATTTAAAATCCCAAGCAAAAAGTCTGCAAAAAATCCATTTAAAGTTTCAGGGAAATCTTCGGAAATGGATTAAAAAACAGACTTTGCCGGATTGCTGCTGGGAAAAATTAAAAGAATATTTCGCAGTCACTCTCCACTTTTTTACAGTTTTTCAGAACATCCTGCATAACAGCCTTGGGTTCCTGTCCCTCTTCAAATTCCACGATCATCTTTAAAGTCATGAAATTTACAGTAGCGTCCTTGACCCCGGCGGTGTTTTTTGCTGCATGTTCCATTTTATTTGCGCAGTTTGCGCAGTCCACATCGATTTTATAAGTTTTTTTCATTGTAAAATCCTCCTTTACAAGTTTCCCTTTCGAATTTATAATTAAACATATATTTAATTGTTGATTTCATCATACACAGGGAAATACAGAAAGTCAATGGATTCAAAAGGGATATTTCTATCCGGGCAAAAAGTATTTCCGTTTGGGCTAAAAGGAATGTTCAAGGAGGTTTTTGATTATGACAGAGAAATGCCTGCCCCATGACCATGGGCAGAATGTGGAAAAAAAATTGAGGGATATGCCCAGTGTGGATAACTTTCAGATTGTGGCAGATATTTTCAAGCAGCTGGGGGATGGAAGCCGTATCCGGATTTTCTGGCTTCTGTGTCACTGTGAGGAATGTGTTATGAATATTTCTGCACTGGTGGACATGAGCAGTCCGGCAGTTTCCCATCATTTAAGACAGTTAAAGAGCGGAGGTCTTATTGTAAGCCGCAGGGAAGGAAAAGAAGTCTACTATAAAGCTGCGGATACCGAGAGGGCACAGCTGCTTCATCATATGATCGAAGCTCTGGTTAAAATCGCCTGCCCTTCAGAATTATAAAGGAAAAGGCGGGGGATTTTTTATGAGCAGATACGATTTGGATCATATCAGGACAGAAGGAAAAGGCGAGATGGTGCTGTATCAGGTTTATCCCGGGATTGAAGTATACCGCAGCAGCTTTCAGGCAGAACAGGTGACTATGCTCCATAAGCCGGATCCTTCTGTGATGGAGATTAATTACTGTCACAAAGGCAGGGCAGGGTGGAAGATGAAAGGAGGGACCTGGGTCTATCTGGGGGAAGGAGATCTGTGTCTTCATGCCATGGCATACTGCGCGGATTCGGAGATGATGCTTCCTCTGGGATATTACGAAGGAATTTCCGCGGCAGTGGATCTGGAACAGGTTTCCAAAAATCCGCCTCAGATTCTTGAGGAGGCAGGGGTGGATTTCCATGATATTTATAGAAAGTACTGTAATTGCCGGAAGTCTGCTGTTATTCTGGCAGATGCAAGGGTGCAGGGGATTTTTGGGGCTCTTTATGGAATCCCGGAGTGTATGCATATGCCATATCTGAAGCTAAAAATGCAGGAGCTTTTACTGTTCCTGAGTCAGGAAAATCCCCGGGACAGAGAAGCGGCTCAATACAGTTCCGGGCAGACTGAGCTGGTAAAGCAGATCCACAGTCAGCTGACCGGGGATCTGAAACACCGCTATACCATTGAAGAACTGTCCAGGCAGTATCTCATGAACACCTCTTCCTTAAAAGAATTATTCAAGGCAGTATATGGGCTCCCGGTGGCTTCTTACATGAAGGAATACCGGGTACGGCGTGCCATGGAACTGCTGCGGGATACGGATGACAGTATCTCAGATATTTCCAGGAGTGTGGGCTATGAGACACAGGGAAAATTTACCAAAGCATTTAAAGATGTGGCAAAGGTCCTGCCGTCCGAGTATCGGAAGCAGTGCAGAAGAAAGCAGGACAGGTGAGAGACGGATGGAAGCAGGAAAAAGAGGTGCAGATTCTGCAGACTGACTGCAGGATGCTGCACCTCTTTTTTAATTTTCTTCTGAACTGTAAACAATTCTGTAGCCATCCTGGGAAACTGCGGCAATCTGTTCCAGTTCCTCATTGATTTCAGGAAACAGGTTTTCCCTGCTTTGGAATTTGACACAGGTCCCGCAGGAAGAGCTTAAATTTCTGGGGACAGGCATAATGACTGCTTCCAGCCCCAGGCTTTTGCAGTTTTTCTTAAAACATACTGCCCCATAATGAGAATAAAAGGTAGCAATATATTCTGTCATTTTTCTATCCGGAGCAGATAGTCATCTCCGTTCTCCTCCACCTGGACCTGGTACCCCTGATGTCTTGCAAAACGGGAAACGTTTTCTTTGGCAGCTATATTGTCAACCAGCACTTCATAGGAAGACTCTTTGGAAGCTAGAGCATTTTTAGTCATGATCACCGGTTCGGGACAGGACAGTCCTCTGGCATCGATTCTCTTCATTTTGATTTTTCTCCTTTCTTATGCGTCTGCTTTTTTCCTTGTATTGCATACGGCAATCACTGCAACTACCGCAATACCGATGAGTACCGCGATTTTTCCGTTGGCAGTAGGACCTTCTGCAGAAGACGCCAGACCAAAATTATGGGCAAAGGCTGCTCCGACCATAAGTCCCAGTACAGTGACCGCGGAGTCTGTATTTCCTTCACCTGCCAGAATAAGCTGACGAAGAGGGCAGCCTCCAAGAAGGACACAGCCAAAGCCTGTGAGGAACATTCCCAGTCCATTCCAAAGACCGTCGGTATGAGCTACCGGCTGACCTGCAAATCCTGGATTAAAATAAGAGGTTCCTGTTGCTGCGCTTAAGATCAGATTGACTGCCAGCGCACTGATCAGAATGGCAAGAAAACCTAAGAGCAGCTTCCATTCTCTGAAGAGTACTGCGTCACGGATACCACCCACCATACAGAGACGTGTTCTCTGAGCAAGAGCGCCTACGATCAGTCCGGCTGCCAGAGAGATCACAATAGATGCATGCAGTGCTCCGGGGCCGGCGCCGGCTTCGCTGAAATGAATAAAGGCCGGCGCGGCAACCAGAAGAACCAGAAACACAATCTGCATAAAAGGATATAACTGCCCTTCCAGCGACGGCATCTTATAAGAACGTTTCAGAGTATAACCTTTTTTCAGGAAAGCGACACCTGCCAGGATTCCAAGGGCGAATCCAACAAATCCGAAAATAGCATTTCCGTCTCCGCCTGCAAGTCTCAGGATCATACGGAACGGACAGCCCAGAAACATCAGGCAGCCGATCATTACAAAAACCCCCAGGATAAATCTTGTCACAGGAGCAGAGCCGCCTCTTGGACGGAATTCCTTTGTCGCCAGAGAAATGGCACATGCCCCCAGAACCAGACCGATGATCTCAGGACGGATATACTGTACAGCTGCAGCAGTATGGAGTCCCAGCGCTCCTGAAGTGTCTCTTAAAAAGCAGGCAATACAGAAGCCCATATTCACCGGATTGCCGAAGAATACCAGCATGGACGCGATCAGTCCAATGATCACGCCTGCTGCGGCAATGACAGCTTTTTCGTTTTTCATATGTTTTTTCCTCCTTTTTTCTGATACGCCATAGTGATGGAATTGTTTCAGACGTAACTTTTTCTAATACAAATCATATCATTCTTAGGAAATTTCCTCCAATTAAATATAGTTAAATTTTACATGTATTTATAGATTTTATTTATAAATCATGGTATGATGAAATTACTCTATGAAAGGAATGTTTTAATATATGAAAAAAATATATCTGGATCAGGCAAGTACCTCATTTCCAAAAGCGCCGGGGACAGCAGAAGCAGTCTTTCATTATCTTTCCCAATCTGCTGTAAATGTGAACCGGGGCAGTTATGATGCAGCCTATTCGGTGGAGGAGCAGATTTTTGATACAAGAGAACAACTTCGCCGTCTGTTTCATTTTACTTCCGGCAAAGGAAAAAATGTGATTTTTACAGGAAATATAACGGCAAGCCTGAATATTTTACTGAAAGGCATCCTGCGTCCGAAAGATCATGTACTGGTGACTTCCATGGAACACAATGCCGTCATGCGTCCTCTGATGCAGCTAAAAGAAACAGGGGTCACTTTTGACAGGATTCCCTGTTCTCCTGACGGAAGTCTGATGCTCCATGAAGCGGAAAATCTGATACGGCCGGAAACGCGGCTTCTTGTCTGCCTTCATGCTTCTAATGTATGCGGCACGCTGATGCCGGTACAGGAGATCGGAAATTTCTGCAGGAAGCATAAGATACTTTTCCTTCTTGATACTGCACAGACTGCGGGAGTTCTTCCTATTGATATGGAGGCGCTTCATATCGATGCCCTTGCCTTTACCGGACATAAGGGGCTTGGGGGACCTCAGGGAATCGGAGGTTTTCTGATACGGGACAATCTTGCGGCGGAGACAGTACCTCTTTTAAGCGGCGGGACAGGGAGTATCTCCCACACAGAAGAGGTTCCTGGATTCCTTCCGGACCGTTTTGAGCCGGGTACGCCAAACATTCCGGGGATCCTGGGACTCCATGCCGCACTTACCTATCTGGAAAAGTCTTCTTTGGAGGAACGTTTTTGCCATGAAATGGAACTGACAGATTATTTCCTGAAAGGAATCCAGAATCTGGATCCTCAGGGAAAACGTCTGCGTCTTATAGGAAGAAAAACTGTCCGGGACCGCTGTGCGGTGGTTTCTCTTCAGACACCCGGAATGGATATGGCAAGGGTTGCTTTTGAACTGGATACAGTCTACGGCATTATGACCCGGGTGGGACTTCACTGTGCTCCCAGTGCTCATAAAACCATTGGCACTTATCCGGAAGGAACCATACGTTTTTCTTTTGGTCCGGAGAATACAAAAGAAGAAGTGAAGGCAGCTCTGCAGGCGCTTGCAGAGATTACTGGGATTGGTATACAGGAGGAAAGTACAGATGGAATTTAAACAGCTGGAAGCATTTGTGGCAGTCGTAGATTACGGAAGTTTTTCCGAAGCTGCCCGCCGACTGTATCTGACTCAGCCAACCATCAGTGCCCATATCCGGGCTCTGGAGAATGAGCTCCATGCAAAACTCATTATAAGAACGACCAAAAAAATTTCCATTACAACAAAAGGATACCAGCTCTATGACAGTGCAGTGCGTATGCTCCATATTCGGAATAACCTGCTGGAAGACTTTACCGAGGAAAAGAAAAGAATCATTGATCTGGGAGTTTCAACCATTCCCTCTTCCTACCTGCTTCCAGAACTGCTTGCAGAATTTGGGAAGAGCTATCCGGATGTGTACTTTCATTCTATTCAGTCTGACAGTGCGGGGGCTATTCAGCGTGTGGCGGACGGCAGCGTGGATGTGGGGCTTGTAGGACAGGACACCGGTGAGGAAAGCTGCAGCTTTCTTCCTTTCTGCCAGGACAGTCTGGTGATTGCAGCTCCCGTGACAAGACATTATCTTCAGATGAAAAAAAGAGATGTTACGTTTCGGGATTTTATAAAGGATCCCATAATCATGCGGGAAAAGGGATCCGGGACGAAAAAAGAGATGGATGTCTTTCTGGAAAATATCGGGGTCTCTCCCGGAGAATTAAATGTGGTGGCAAGGATGAACGATCTGGAAAGCATTAAAAAGTCTATTGTCAACGGAGTGGGAATTTCTGTGCTGTCTGCCCGCTCTGTTTTTGACCTGGAAAAAACAAAGCAGATACTTCTTTTTCCGCTGGATGAAGGGGAGCACATGCGGAATTTTTATATTGTATACAGCAAGAACCGGATACAGAAGCCTCATGTGCGTCAGTTTATTCATTTTGTCCGGGAATTTTATGATACAAAGTCCTGACAGGAGAGAGGAGAGCCTGCCCTGCGGATTCGTTCCCCTAGTTGAAGCAGAGAAAAAAGTATAGTATAATATTCCAGGAAATTTTACAGAAAGATGAGGAAGAATTTCATGAAATTTATATATCCGGCGATTATAAGAAAAACAGAAGAAGGAAAGTTTCGTGCTTTTTTCCCTGATCTGGCATGTTGTCAGGCTGAGGGAGAGACGCTGGAGGAGGCAGTAGACAATGCTAATGATGCGGCGCGGGACTGGATCACTCTGGAACTTTCAGAGGAAGAACCAGAACTGCCTCATGTGACAGATATTGCAGATATGGAGCTGTCAGAAGGCGATGAGGTGCGCAATATTGCGGTCAATGTAAGATTCTACGAGGGCTGGGACGAATAAAACAGGAGGAGCTGCAGAGATAGAAATACTGCCAAAACTTGCTATCCCCTCTGTTTCATGTTAGTATTAAACATGTCCGAAAGAATGAGAAAAATAAAGGAGAACCAGGATGAGTTCTTACGAAAGTTTTGCCAGGGTCTATGACCTGTTTATGGATAATATTCCTTATAAGGAATGGTGTGCCTACCTTACAGGGCTGTTAAGAGAATACGGCGTAAATGACGGTCTGGTGCTTGAACTGGGATGCGGCACCGGAAATATGACGCAGCTTCTGGCAGAAAAAGGCTACGACATGATCGGTGTGGACAATTCCATGGATATGCTGGAAATTGCCATGGAAAAGAAGGAAGAAAAAAATCAGGATATTCTTTATCTGCTGCAGGATATGCGGGAGTTTGAACTTTACGGAACGGTAAAAGCGGCAGTATCTGTCTGCGACAGCATCAATTATATTACAGAGGAAGAGGACCTGCTGGAGGTCTTCCGTCTGGTAAATAATTACCTGGATCCGGGAGGAATCTTTATTTTTGATATGAATACCCCATATAAATACAGGGAAATCCTGGGAGACTCCACCATTGCGGAGAACCGGGAAGACGCCAGTTTTATCTGGGACAATTACTATGATGAAGAAGAGCAGATCAATGAATATGACCTGGCTCTTTTTATTCCCGAAAAAAGGGACGGAGATACATTGTACAGAAAGTACGAGGAAGTTCACTGCCAGCGTGCATATGAGCTGAAGACTGTGAAGGAACTGCTGAAAGAGGCAGGAATGGAATTCCTTGAAGCGTATGACGCGTTTACCCATAGTCCCGTAAAAGATGACAGTGAGAGAATTTACATCATTGCACGGGAAAAGGGAAAAAATATCTGAAAAATTTAAGAATAGAAAAACAGGAGATTACAAAGAATGGAAACTTATACAGGAGATTATATCGTAAGGGCTACAGCGGCGAACAATCAGATCCGTGCTTTTGCGGCAACTACGAAAGATCTGGTAGAACATGCCAGGGCTGCACATAATACAAGCCCGGTGGCAACGGCAGCGCTTGGCCGCCTGCTTACTGCAGGGGCGATGATGGGGGTGATGATGAAAGGGGAGAAAGACCTTCTCACTTTGCAGATCAAAGCCGGGGGTCCTTTAAACGGGATTACAGTCACCGCGGATTCCAAGGGAAACGTAAAGGGCTATGTGGGAAATCCCAATGTAGTGCTCCATGCCAACGAAAAAGGAAAACTGGATGTGGCAGGCGCTGTAGGCGTGGGATTTATGAATGTCATCAAAGATATGGGGCTGAAGGAACCGTATGTAGGACAGACCGTGCTTCAGACCAGTGAGATCGCCGAGGATCTGACCTATTACTTTGCCACCAGCGAACAGGTTCCTTCTTCGGTGGGACTTGGTGTTCTTATGAATAAGGACAATACTGTAAAACAGGCAGGGGGATTTATCCTTCAGCTGATGCCGTTTACAGAGGAATCTGTGATCTCCAGGCTGGAAGAAAATTTAAAAGAAGTCACTTCTGTGACAGAAATGCTGGAGAATGGATGTACGCCTGAAAAGATCCTGGAGATCCTTTTAAAAGGATTTGATCTTGAGTTTAATGAAACCACACCCACACAGTTTTACTGCAACTGTACCAGGGAAAGAGTGGAGAGAGCGCTGATAAGCATCGGAAAAAAAGATATTCAGGAAATGATCGACGAAGGAAAAGACATTGAAATGAACTGTCATTTCTGCAATAAAAATTATACTTTTTCAGTAGAAGACTTAAAGAGAATTTTAAAAGAGTGCAGGAAGTAGAAAAGGAAAGGTTTGGTGAGATCATGAGGGACGGATTCATAAAGACAGGAGCGGCGGTGCCGGATATCTCTGTAGCGGACTGCGTGCACAACAGAGAAGAAATCGTAAAAAAAGCAAAGGAAATGAGCAGACAGGGAGCAAAGATCATGGTGTTCCCGGAGCTGTGCATCACAGGATATACCTGCCATGATCTTTTCTGGCAGGAGACTCTTTTAGAGTCCGCGAAAGAACAGCTTCTTGTTCTGGCGGAGGAATTAAAAGATATGCCGGGACTGATTTTTGTGGGACTTCCTCTTGTTTTTCACGGGAAATTATATAATACTGCGGCAGCACTTTGCGAAGGAAAAATTCTTGGGATTGTTCCAAAAGAATATCTCCCTAATTACAGCGAGTTTTATGAAGCCCGCCATTTCTCTTCCGGAAAAGATGTGTTTGGCATGATCACGCTGGGGGGCAGGGAGGTTCCCTTTGGCAGCCGGCTGCTTTTTGTCTGTGATGATATGCCGGGGCTTTGTGTGGCAGCAGAGATCTGCGAAGATCTGTGGGCACCCTGTCCGCCCAGTACAGCCCACGCCATGGCGGGCGCCAATGTGATCGTTAATCTTTCCGCCAGCGATGAGACTGTGGGAAAAGCAGACTACAGAAGAGAATTGGTAAAAGGACAGTCTGCAAGGCTTCTGTGCGCTTACCTTTACGCAGCTGCGGGAAACGGGGAATCTACCCAGGATCTTGTCTTCGGCGGACAGAACCTTATCTGTGAAAACGGAGTGGTTCTGGCGGAAGCCAAGATGTTTGCCAATGAGACAGTTTACGGTATTGTTGATATCCAGAGACTGGCGGGAGAGAGGAGGAGGATTTCGACCTGGAAGGAAGAAAGAAGAGCGGAATACCGGGAAATTTCTTTTTCCCTGCCAAAAGAAGAGACAAAGCTGGAGCGGTACTTTGCCCCCAATCCTTTTGTGCCTGACCAGCAGGGGGAGAGAGACAGACGCTGCGATGAGATTCTTACCATTCAGGCCATGGGACTGAAAAAGCGCCTGGAACATACAAAGAGCAGAACAGCGGTCCTGGGGATTTCCGGAGGGCTGGATTCTACTCTGGCACTTCTGGTCACTGCCAGGGCGTTTGATATCCTGGGACTTGACCGGAAAAATATCATTGCCGTGACTATGCCCTGCTTCGGCACGACAGACAGAACTTATGCCAATGCCTGCCAGCTTACCGGCAGACTGGGAGCAACGTTAAAAGAAGTTGATATCAAGAAGGCAGTGCTTCAGCATTTTGAAGATATTGGGCATGATTATGATACTCATGACGTGACTTTTGAAAATGCACAGGCCAGGGAGCGGACCCAGGTGATCATGGATATTGCCAACCAGTGCGGCGGAATGGTCATTGGAACCGGAGACCTGTCAGAACTGGCACTGGGCTGGGCGACTTATAACGGGGATCATATGTCCATGTACGGAGTCAATGCTTCTGTGCCAAAAACTCTGGTAAGGCATCTGGTACGCTACTATGCGGATACCTGCGGGGAGGAAAAGCTTTCGCAGATCCTGCTGGATATTCTTGATACTCCGGTAAGTCCGGAACTGCTTCCTCCCAAAGATGGCAAGATAGCCCAGAAGACAGAGGACCTGGTAGGCCCTTATGAACTCCATGACTTTTTCCTCTATTATATGCTCAGATTCCACTTTGCTCCGGCGAAGATCTTCCGGATGGCAAAAACGGCATTCCGGGGGGTTTATGAGGAAGATGTGATTTATAAATGGCTGAGAAAATTCTACTGGAGATTTTTCTCTCAGCAGTTTAAACGTTCCTGCCTTCCTGACGGACCGAAAGTGGGCAGTGTGGCAGTCTCTCCCAGAGGAGATCTGCGTATGCCAAGTGATGCCTGTGTGAGAATCTGGCAGGATGAACTGGAAAACATAAAAAAATCTTGACTTGTTAAGTATTGTATGTGTATAATAATGGACTGGAAACAGGAAAAGTGAAACAGCACCGCAGGGTGCTGTTCCTTTTTTCAATAATCAAAGACGCAAAATGGATTTTCCGGTTTGCGCAGAGGGAAGCAGGGCGGATCTACAGATGTAAACCGCCCTTGTTCTGAAATTTGGAGATGAAAGTTATGAGAAATACAAATGAGCAGATATTAGAAGCAGGCATTGACGTAGGAAGCACTACAACAAAAATCGTTATCAGAAATCCGGAGACCGGGGAAGTTCTTTACTCTGATTACCGCAGGCATTATGCTGACCAGATCAGGAGTATCATACACATTCTTGAGCCGTGCCTTGATCTCTTTGGGGACAGGAAACTGCGGTTTGCCATGACCGGCTCCGGTGCAAAACCCATTGCAGAACAGCTTCATATTCCCTTTGTACAGGAAGTCGCGGCAAATGCGTCTGCCCTGAAAAATCTTTATCCTTCTATAGGAAGCGCTATTGAGCTGGGCGGTCAGGACGCAAAGATGATCTTTTTTGTCCGTGATCCTAAGACCGGAAAGACTCAGGCGTCCGATATGCGCATGAACGGAAGCTGTGCCGGCGGAACCGGAGCGTTTATCGATGAGATTGCGTCTGTCTTGAAAACGCCAGTGGAAAAATTCAATGCCCTGGCGGAGAAAGGAACCTGTGTCTACGATATTTCCGGGCGCTGCGGCGTGTATGCCAAAACAGATATCCAGCCTCTGCTGAATCAGGGAGCTGCAAAGGCTGATCTGGCGCTTTCTACTTTTCATGCCATTGCCAAGCAGACGATCGGCGGACTCGCACAGGGACTGAAAATAGAAAAACCTGTGGCATTTGAGGGAGGGCCTCTTACTTTTAATCCTGCCCTGATACGGGTATTTGCAGAGCGTCTGAACCTGTCCCATGAAGATATTCTGATTCCGGATCATCCGGAGCTGATGGTTGCCTATGGGGCGGCTCTTTCCCTGGATCATATGATGGAAGAGGGAGAAAAGCCTTTCACAGTACAGGAACTGTCCCACAGGCTGGAACAGATCGATCCCAATGAGGGGAAGAGAAAACAGACAAAACCATTTTTTGCCTCAGAACAAGAGCGAAAAGCTTTTGAAAAGCGTCACAAAAAGAAAAATACCCGATGGAATCCCCCAAAAGAAGGCAGTAAGATCAGGGCTTATCTGGGAATCGACTCAGGAAGCACTACTACGAAATTTGTACTTCTAAATGAAGAGGAAGAGATTATTGATTATTTTTATGCTCCCAATGAAGGGGAACCTCTTGAGGTGGCAAAAAAGGCATTGCAGGAGCTGAAAAAACGCTATGACAAAGCAAAGACGGAACTGGAGATCCTTTCTGCCGGGACTACAGGCTACGGAGAAATGCTGTTTGCGGAAGCATTTCAGGCAGAATGCCATACTGTGGAAACAGTAGCACATGCCAGAGCCGCGGAAAAATATGTAAAGGACGCTACCTTTATTCTGGATATCGGCGGACAGGATATGAAGGCAATGTGGCTGGAAAACGGGGTTATTACCAATATTCTGGTGAATGAGGCATGTTCCTCAGGCTGCGGCTCTTTCCTGGAAAATTTCGCTTCTACTTTGCATATTCCGGCAAAGGAGATTGCACAGGCAGCATTTTCTTCCAGGGAACCTGCGGCTCTGGGCAGCAGATGTACGGTGTTTATGAACAGCAGCATTATCACAGAGCAGCGAAACGGCAGGAAGCCGGAAGATATTATGGCAGGTCTGTGCCGTTCCATCATAGAAAATGTATTTACCAAAGTGGTTCGCCTTTCCAATGTGGATATGCTGGGAGACAGGATCATCGTCCAGGGAGGGACTTTTGAAAACGACGCAGTTCTTCGCGCGATGGAGGAGTATATCGGCAAGGAAGTGATACGTGCTCCTTATCCCGGACTAATGGGAGCCATCGGCGCAGCTCTCCTTGCGGCTGAGCACCACAGGGAAAATCCGGAGCACAGGACATTTATCGGACTGGAGGCGCTGGATTCCTTTTCCTATAAGCAGCAGGCAAATGCGGTGTGTCCTTTCTGCACAAACCACTGCAAACGAACCATTATCACTTTTTCCAACGGGCATTCCTGGGTGACCAACAACCGTTGTGAAAAGGGCAGTATCCTGGGAGAACCGAAAGATCAGGAAGTCAGCAGAAAACTGAAGGAACAGATCCAAAAGGAGAAAGCAGTTCCCAATCTGTTTAAAACCAGAGAAAAACTGCTGTTTTCCACGTACCCCTGCACGCCGTTGAGAGAGGTAACAGAAGACAGTACTGTGATCGGACTGCCCAGGGTTCTGTCTTACTGGGAGTATATGCCATTTTGGAGTACATTTTTTACCTCACTGGGATTTCGGATAAAACTGTCAGATAAAAGCACCAGAAAAATTTATGAACAGGGACTTTCGGCAGTTACCTCTGATACCGTATGCTTTCCGGCAAAGCTGGTCCACGGACATATCAGGAATCTGGAACAAAAGGGTGTGGACAGGATTTTTATGCCCGCTGTGACGGCAGTTCCTTCTGAAAATACAGAAAAGACCAGCGAATCCATGTGTGCCATAGTCAAAGGGTATCCTCTGGTGATCAAAAATTCCGATAATCCGGAAGCGGAGAGGAAAACTGCTTTTGACGCGCCGCTGTTTCACTGGCATACCAAGGCAGACAGAGACAGGCAGCTTACAAAATACATGGAAGAGTCCT
>CALWHD010000020.1 GCA_944380235.1 uncultured Blautia sp. | reverse complement strand
CTACACCTACAGGTTCTACAACAATCCTGACAGCAGTTGTAAAAGGAAATGTAACAAAAGATCAGATCAATGCAGCTATGAAAGCAGCAGCTACAGAATCCTTCGGATACAACGAAGATGAAATCGTATCCAGCGATATCGTTGGTATGAGATTTGGTTCTCTGTTCGATGCTACACAGACAATGGTTCTGCCGTTAGACAACGGAACAACAGAAGTTCAGGTTGTTTCTTGGTATGACAACGAAAACTCTTACACAAGCCAGATGGTTAGAACAATCAAATACTTCGGAAAACTGTTAAACAAATAATCAGAGTCCGGGGATTATAAAGGCTCATTAAGGGTCCGGTCTATTGTGGACCGGACCCTTTTCGTCTGACAGGACAGTAATAATGGTAAAGGAGGCATTTTAAGATGCTCAATAAAAAATCAGTTGATGACATCAACGTAAAAGGAAAAAAAGTTCTGGTTCGCTGTGATTTCAACGTTCCATTACAGGAAGGAAAAATTACAGATGAAAACCGTCTGGTAGCGGCTCTTCCTACAATTAAAAAATTAATTGCTGACGGCGGAAAGGTAATTCTCTGCTCCCATCTTGGAAAACCCAAGGGAGAACCAAAACCGGAATTATCTCTTGCACCGGTGGCTGAACGTCTCACAGAATTACTGGGACAGGAAGTGAAATTTGCTGCTGATCCGGAAGTTGTAGGACCAAATGCAAAAGCAGCAGTAGAAGCTATGAAAGACGGCGATGTGATCTTGCTGGAGAACACACGTTACCGTGCGGAAGAGACAAAGAACGGTGAAGCATTTTCAAAAGAACTGGCATCTCTGTGCGATGTATTTGTAAATGATGCTTTTGGTACAGCACACAGAGCACACTGCTCCAATGTGGGCGTTACCCAGTATGTAGATACAGCAGTGGTAGGATACCTGATGCAGAAAGAGATTGATTTCCTCGGAAATGCAGTCAACAATCCGGAAAGACCTTTCGTAGCAATATTAGGAGGAGCAAAGGTTTCCAGTAAAATTTCTGTTATCAACAATCTGATGGATAAAGTAGATACTCTGATTATCGGCGGCGGTATGGCATATACATTCTCCAAGGCAGAAGGCGGAAAGATCGGTGTTTCTCTCTGTGAAGATGACTACCTGCAGTATGCTCTGGATATGAAGAAAAAAGCAGAAGAAAAAGGTGTGAAACTCCTTCTTCCTGTAGACCACAGAATCGGTGATGCATTCTCCAATGACTGCAACATTCAGATCGTAGGCAGCGGGGAAATTCCGGATGGATGGGAAGGAATGGACATCGGACCAAAGACAGAAAAACTTTTCAGCGAAGCAGTAAAAGATGCAAAAACAGTTGTTTGGAATGGGCCGATGGGATGCTTTGAAATGCCGAATTTTGCACATGGTACAGAAGCAGTTGCAAAAGCACTGGCTGAGACAGACGCGACCACTATTATTGGCGGCGGTGACTCCGCAGCAGCAGTTAATATCCTGGGCTACGGTGACAAGATGACTCATATTTCCACCGGCGGCGGCGCATCTCTGGAGTTCCTGGAAGGAAAAGAACTTCCTGGCGTAGCTGCAGCCAATGATAAGTAGGCAGAAAACAACTCAGCGACTGGCAAGTCAGAGAAGCAGACAGAGCTTAGTTGAGTGATGCTGCAGCGGTATAGTGAAAGGAAGATATCTGTACAAGCTTAAACTAATATTTTTTTAAGAAAGAAGGTCATTCCCATGGCAAGGAAAAAAATTATCGCTGGAAACTGGAAAATGAATATGACTCCAAGCGAAGCAGTTGAATTGGTAAATACTTTAAAACCACTGGTTGCAAATGAAGAAGTTGATGTAGTATTTTGTGTTCCGGCAATCGACATCGTTCCTGTAGTGGAAGCTGTAAAAGGTTCCAACATTCAGGTGGGTGCTGAAAATATGTACTTCGAAGAAAAAGGTGCATATACAGGAGAGATTTCTCCAAATATGTTGGTAGACGCAGGTGTAAAATATGTAATTCTGGGACATTCCGAGAGAAGAGAATATTTCGGAGAGACAAATGAAGATATCAACAAAAAAATGCACAAAGCATTTGAGCATGGACTGGTTCCTATTATGTGCTGCGGTGAAACTCTGGAGCAGAGAGAACAGGGGGTTACCATGGACTTTATCCGTCAGCAGGTGAAAGTGGGATTCCAGGGAATCACAGCTGACCAGGCAAAGGAAGCAGTTATTGCTTATGAGCCTATCTGGGCGATCGGGACAGGAAAGACAGCTACTACAGAGCAGGCACAGGAAGTCTGCAAAGCTATCCGTGAATGTATCGCAGAAGTATATGATGAAGCAACTGCAGAAGCGATCCGCATCCAGTACGGCGGTTCTGTAAATGCAAAAACAGCTCCTGACTTATTTGTTCAGCCGGATATCGACGGCGGACTGGTAGGCGGCGCTGCCTTAAAACCTGATTTTGGTTCTATTGTAAACTACAAATAAGAAGTGATTGAATGAAAGAGAAGCTCTTGGCGGATTTTGCCGAGAGCTTCTTTTTGCGGATTCCTGACTAGATTCCTTCCAGGTTAAATGGAGGAGTATATTCCTCTTTGGCGCTGGATTTTTCCTGCATAAATCCTTGGGTAAGACCAAGGCGTATGGCTTCCTCTACCACGGATTCATATTCAAAAGTGGTAATCCGGCGGTTGATTTCCGGGTAACTGCTGCTTTTGTAAAAGGGGGTAAACTGGCTCAACAGGCTGAGGAGGTAGGTACCGGGGGTGAGATTTTCGCTGATCCAGTGAAGGAGGCGTAAGGAATCTTTGCGTTGTCCGGGAAGAACCATGTGGCGGATGATCACGCCCTTTTTCATAAGTCCGGAAGTGTCAAGCACAGGTTTTCCGGTTTGGCGAACCATCTGGAGGATTGCTTCTGAGGCAGCGGAAAAGTAATCTGATGCCCGGGAATACCTGGCGGAAAGGGCAGAATCAAAGTATTTCAGGTCAGGAAGCCAAATGTCTACATAATCTTTTAAAAGCCGGATGGTTTCTGTTTTTTCATATCCGCCGCAGTTGTAGACTACCGGGATCTTGAGCTCGTCACGGACCAGTTCAAGAGCAGGAAGAATCCAGGGAAGATACTGGGTGGGGGTTACCAGGTTAATGTTATGAGCACCCTGATTCTGCAGACTCAAAAAGATATCACCCAATCGCCGGGGAGTGATGTCTTTTCCATAGTGTTCTATGCTGATAGAGAAATTCTGGCAGAAACAGCACTGCAGGGTACAGCCGGAAAAAAAGACAGTACCGCTTCCGTGCGTACCACTGATGCAGGGTTCCTCCCAGTGGTGCAGGGCAGCCCTTGCAGCCCGAAGCTTATCACTGCATCCGCAGAAACCGGTGGAGTTTTTGCGGTCGCATCCGCAGTTCCTGGGACAGAGGCGGCAGTTGGAAAAATCAAGAAGATTCATACAAGATCATCTCCGTTTCATTTAGTTTAAAGAAATGCTACAGGTTCAAAACAGTATAATGTCTGTATAAAGAGGAAAAAATAAATTTTATTTTCAGTATGCCTGTAGATTTTTCCATCATATAAGAAAAATTGTGAAATTTCAACAGAAAAGAAGAAAAAGCTTTCTTTTTCCTGTTTTTTGGGGTAGAATGGGCGTGTGTGAAACTTTTGCAGAGTGTAAAAACTCTAATAAAGTGAAAAGAGTGAAATAAAAAAGAAAAAGGAAGTTTTAATAGATGGCAGTACGAAAAGACAACAAAAAAGAAAAATTGAAAAGTCTGAAAAAAGCTGACGAGAGGATGAAAAAGCAGAAGGCAGGCGTGCAGGCTTCTGGGAAGAAGAGAAGCGGGGCAAAATTGGCAGCGGGAATTGCAGCAGGCGCTGTGGTACTTCTTGCGGCTGGCTACGGTGCAGTTGGATTTCAGTTCCGGGACCGATTTTATCCGGGGACAGTCATTAATGGCATCGACAGCGGACAGAAAACAGTGGAAGAAGTGAAAGATGTAATCCGGCGGCAGTCTGAGGATTACTCCCTTACAATCTACGAGACCGGTGACCAGCAGGAAGTGATTGAGGGAAATGCTATTCAGATGAAATATCTAGATGACGGCAGTGTGGAAAGCGTGAAGGATGAGCAAAACCCTCTTTTGTGGATTTTCCAGATATTCGGAGATAAAGAATACACAGTAAAAGCAGAAAATTCCTATGATGAGGCAAGCCTGGATGCTGCTGTGAACAGCCTGCAGGCTCTTCAGGATCAGAATATGACGCCTCCCCAGGATGCCAGAGTGGAAGACGATGGAACCCAATATGTCATTGTGCCGGAGGTTACAGGGACCACATTGGATAAAGAAAAGGCAAAAGCAGCCGTAAAAGCTGCGGTAGATGAAAGAAAGACTGAGATTTCCCTGGTAGATGCAGACTGTTATGTAAAGCCTGCAGTTACGCAGGCAGATGAAAATCTGAAAAGAGAAGCAGAGCAGCTGAATAAGCTTACCAGTATGCAGGTCAGCGTGAATTTTGGTACTGCTCAGGAGACCATTACCAGGGATATGCTGAAATCCTGGCTGGTAAAAGGGGCAGATGGAAATTATACCTTTGATGAAAATCTGGTAAAAAACCAGGTGATCCAGTGGTCAGAGGTATATAACACATATGGAAGACCAAGAGAATTTTATACCAGTCTGGGATACACGGTTCAGCTGACAGGAGGAGACTATGGCTGGAGGGTATGGCAGGATGAGACAACGGCTTCTCTGATGCCGGTGCTGAATGGAGGACAAAGTCAGACAGTGGACGCCACATGGCTGTATACAGGAGAAAAGCATGGGGGCAACGATATTGACGGAACCTATGTTGAGATTTCCATCAGCGACCAGAGAATGTGGTTTTACAAAAACGGCACCTGTCTGGTAGACACTCCGGTTGTTACAGGAAATCCCAATGAAGGCAATGGAACCCCTTCCGGAGGTGTGTGGAGACTGAAATCAAAGGCAAGTCCTTTTACCCTTACCGGATACAATGATGACGGATCCATTGATTATGAGGAGCCGGTTACTTATTGGATGCCGTTTAACGGAGGTGTGGGAATCCATGACCTGACAAAACGTACTGCTTTCGGCGGAGATATCTATCTCTGGAATGGTTCACACGGCTGTATTAATACACCGTACGATGCAGTACAGACTATTTATAATAATATAGAAGTAAACACTCCTATCGTAGTGTATTAACAGACAGAAAACCATTGTGGGCATATGCTGGCGCAGTGGTTTTCTATTTTCTGCTTGCAAGGCAGGCAAAAAGCTGATATAATGCTTGTCAGTTGAATAAATATACAAAATAAGTGAATAAATGATGAAGGAGAGATATGATATGAAAAAGAAAATATGTGCAGCTGTACTGGCAGCTATGATGGCGGTTTCAGCGGCAGGCTGTGGGAATTCCGCATCAGATGCCGGATCAGGAGAAACAGGAGAAAGCGCAGCTTTGGAGATCACGTCCGTAGAAGATCTGGCAGATCTGAAGATCGGTGTCCAGATTGGAACAACAGGAGACACACAGGCGACGGAGGCTGTAAATGATGCCAGCCAGGTAAGCCCCTTTAATAAAGGTGCAGACGCTATCCAGGCGCTGAAAAACGGCAAGGTAGACTGTGTGGTCATCGACTCCCTTCCGGCTGAAAAGTTTGTAGAGGCAAACGACGATTTAAAAATCATTGACGGTATTTTCGATACGGAAGAATATGCCATCTGTATGAAAAAGGGAAATACAGAACTGAAAGAGGAATTTAATACTGCTCTGGCAGAATTGAAAGAAGAAGGTGTGCTGGATGAGATCCAGAGTAATTACATCGGCGATGAGATCGGGGAGCATCCATATGAGTCTCCGGCAGATGCAGACCGCTCTAAAGGTACCCTGACTATGGCGACAAATGCGGAGTTTGAGCCGTGGGAGTACAAGGAGGGGGATGAAATTGTGGGCATTGATGCTGATATCGCCCAGGCAATCTGCGATAAGCTGGGTTATGAGCTGAAGATTGAAGATATGGCTTTTGAAGCTATCCTTACTTCTGTGAGTACAGGAAAGGCGGATTTCGGCGCAGCAGGTATGACCGTAACTCCGGAACGTGAAAAAAGTGTAGAATTTACAGATACATACGCAGAAGCAACTCAGGTTGTAATTGTAAAAAAATAGGAGAGATACTATATGTGGGAAAATCTGCAGCAAGAGTTTTACCGGTTTTTTGTAGACAACGGAGCAAGTTCCTGGTGGATCAACGGGGTTAAAACCACCATACTTGTTACCCTTCTTGCTCTGGTCATCGGTGTGATCTTGGGCGGCATTGTAGGAATGATTCGTTCTATCCACCAGCAGACAGGCAAACTGAAGATTCTGAATGGGATTTCCATGGTGTATCTGACCATTATCAGAGGAACACCTTCCATGATTCAGATTCTGATTTTTTACTCCATTGTATTTGCCAGCGTTTCGTTAAACAATATTATTATCGGCGGTATTGCATTTGGAATTAATTCCGGTGCCTATGTGGCAGAGATTATCCGCTCAGGTATCATGTCAGTGGATAAAGGGCAGACAGAGGCAGGCAGAAGTCTGGGGTTAAGTTCCGGGCAGACCATGAAAATGATCATTCTGCCTCAGGCGGTGAAGAATGTACTGCCGGCACTGATCAATGAAATGATCGTTCTTTTAAAGGAGACAGCGATCATTGGATACATTGGCACTGTGGACATTACCAAGGCGGCAACTTTAGTACAGAGCCGTACCTACAGCGCTTTTGTTCCGCTGATTTCAGCAGCAGTATTTTATTTGGTACTGGTTATGCTGCTGACCTACTTTATGGGAAAAGTAGAAAGGAGAATGCGTAGAAGTGAGCACTAAAGGCGAAGTTTTGATTCAGGTGCAGAACCTTCAGAAAAAATTCGGCGACAATATGGTTCTGGATGGAATTTCTACAGAAATATGCAAGGGAGAAGTGGTTGCTATTATCGGACCTTCCGGTTCAGGAAAATCTACTTTTCTGCGTTCCCTCAACCTTCTGGAGATTCCCACAGGAGGAAAGATCCTGGTAGAAGGTGTGGATATTACAGATCCTAAAGTTGATATTGACAAACACCGCCAGAAGATCGGGATGGTATTCCAGCAGTTTAATCTGTTCCCTCATAAGACTGTGAAGGAAAACATTATGCTGGCACCTGTGGCTTTAAAGCTGATGACCCAGGAGGAGGCATCGAGGAGGGCGGAGGAACTTCTTGCCCGCGTAGGGCTTCCGGATAAGGCAGAGGCATATCCGGGAAGTCTTTCCGGAGGACAGAAGCAGAGGATCGCTATTGCCCGCGCCCTCGCTATGAATCCGGATGTGATGCTCTTTGATGAACCAACTTCTGCACTGGATCCTGAGATGGTAGGAGAAGTTCTTGAAATCATGAAGGAGCTGGCGCTTACCGGTATGACCATGGTAGTGGTAACACATGAAATGGGATTTGCCAGAGAAGTGGCAAACAGAGTGCTGTTCGTCGATGGAGGTAAAATCCAGGAAGACCGGGAACCGGGTGAATTTTTCTCTAATCCTCAAAATCCCCGTCTGAAAGAATTTTTATCAAAAGTATTGTAAAGAACAAGGAGGCTTTCGCAAAAGGAGAGCCTCTTTTTTGTGGAATCTTTGGCCGGGGCAGCTCAGGGGAAATGGATGGACTGCGGGAAGAAGCCTGTCAGCCCGTGCCGATTCAGAGAAATTTGCGAAGGATATTGAAAAATCTTAGAATTCTGTTAAAATATAAACGTGTGAAACAGTTAGTGATTAATTGATATAAAAGGAGAAAGAACATGAGCAAAAAACCAACCGTATTAATGATTCTTGATGGATATGGGCTGAATGACAGATGCGACGCAAATGCAGTCTGCGAAGGAAAAACACCGATCATGGACCAGTTAAAGTCTCAGTGCCCTTTTGTAAAGGGAAATGCCAGCGGCATGGCAGTAGGTCTGCCGGAAGGTCAGATGGGTAATTCTGAGGTAGGACACCTGAATATGGGCGCAGGCCGTATCGTTTATCAGGAACTGACAAGAATTACAAAAGAAATTCAGGACGGTGACTTCTTTAAGAATGAGGCTCTGTTAAAGGCAGTGAGAAACGCAAAGGAAAATAACTCTGCGCTTCATCTGTTCGGACTTTTATCAGACGGCGGAGTTCACAGCCACTTAACTCACGTATTCGGTCTGCTGGAGCTGGCAAAAAGAGAAGGGCTTGAAAAGGTATTTGTTCACTGTTTTCTGGATGGAAGAGATACTCCTACTACAGGCGGAAAAGGCTATATCAAAGAGCTGAAAGATAAAATGGCAGAGCTGGGTGTAGGGGAAGTTGCATCTGTGATGGGACGTTACTATGCAATGGACCGTGACAATCGCTGGGATCGTGTGGAAAAGGCATACAACGCGCTGACAAAGGGTGAAGGCGTACAGACAGAGTGCGCAGTTTGTGCAGTAAAAGAATCCTATGAAAAAGATGTTACAGATGAATTTGTAGTGCCTACCGTTGTTGTAAAAGACGGAACACCTGTGGGAACCATCCAGGATAAAGACTCTGTGATCTTCTTTAATTTCCGTCCGGACCGGGCAAGAGAAATCACAAGAGCTTTCTGCGATGATGAATTCACAGGTTTTGAAAGAGAGAAAAAACTGGATCTGACTTATGTATGCTTTACAGAATACGATCCAACCATCCCCAACAAAGAAGTCGCATTCCACAAAGTGTCCATTAAAAATACATTTGGAGAATATCTGGCAGCTCACGGAAAGAAGCAGGCGCGTATTGCAGAAACAGAGAAATACGCACATGTAACCTTCTTCTTCAACGGTGGTGTGGAAGAACCAAATGAAGGGGAAGACAGAATCCTGGTAAATTCTCCAAAGGTTGCTACTTATGACCTGAAACCGGAAATGAGCGCTTATGAAGTGTGTGACAAGCTGGTAGAAGCAATCAAATCTGACAAATATGATGTGATCATCATTAATTTCGCAAACCCGGATATGGTAGGACATACTGGAGTAGAAGCTGCTGCCATTAAGGCTATCGAAGCAGTTGATGAATGCGTAGGAAAAGCAGTAGAGGCAGTGAAGGAAGCTGACGGACAGATGTTCATCTGCGCAGACCATGGAAATGCAGAGCAGTTGGTGGATTATGAAACAGGAGAGCCGTTTACAGCTCATACAACCAATCCTGTTCCCTTTATTCTGGTAAACGCAGATCCTTGCTATGGATTAAGAGAAGGCGGATGCCTGGCGGATATTGCGCCTACACTGATTGAATTAATGGGAATGGAGCAGCCGGAAGAGATGACCGGAAAATCACTTTTGATCAAAAAATAGGAAGCTGGAGGATTGGTTTCCTTTCAGCTGGAATTTTATAAATAACAGATAAAAATCCCCGGATAGGTTAGAGAAGATTCTCGGTGCATATCCGGGGATTCTTGCGTCAACATCTGCGGTATCTGCTCTTCTGCTTGCGGATAATGGTGTTCGGTGCGAAATAAAATGCTTAATTCTATATAATTTTCCAGGTGAAGATTTCTTCCATTTTTGGCAGATATTCCGATATTGTATCGGAATCGAACATATGTTACCATGTATTCACAATTCAAAGATTGTTCCATACACATATTTCCATTTTTCCCAGATAAATGAATCAGGATACGAAGGATTTCCAGCAAAAGCACAGGCAGTGAGAGGAAACTCCGGCATAATTTCATATGCCGGGAGCATACTAAGGTTGAACATGAAGAACAGGAGGTAAAATCATGTATCGCTATTTGCCTATCAGAAAGGTTTACGCCAGAGAAGTCCTGGATTCCAGGGGAAATCCTACTGTCGAGGTCGAAGTGACAGTGGGAGAGGGAATTGTAGGGAAAGACGGATATACAGGAAGAGCGATCGTGCCTTCCGGAGCATCCACAGGAAAGTTTGAAGCTGTGGAATTAAGGGACAGGGAAGAGAGGTTCGGCGGACTGGGTGTTCAGAAAGCTGTGAACAATGTAAATACAAAGCTTGCAGACGCAGTGTTGGGAGAAAACGTGCTGGAGCAGGGAAGGATTGACAGCCTGCTCTTAGAAGCGGACGGAACGGAGAACAAGGAACACATCGGGGCAAATGCAGTGCTTGGTGTTTCCATGGCAGCAGCGGATGCAGCCGCAAAGGCGCTCAGGATTCCTCTTTATCAGTATCTGGGCGGCTGTCTGGCAGAGAAAATGCCTGTTCCCATGATGAATATCCTTAACGGGGGAAAACATGCGGACAATACAGTGGATTTTCAGGAGTTTATGATCATTCCTTCCGGTGCATGCTGCTTTAAAGAGGGACTGCGGATGTGCGCGGAGATTTACCAGAAGCTGAAAAACATTTTGAAAACAGAGGGGCTTTCCACAGCTGTTGGCGATGAGGGCGGCTTTGCGCCGGATATCAAAGGAGCCAGAGAAGTTTTTCAGCTGATGGAGCGTGCTGTAAGAGAGGCTGGATATGAACCGGGAAAGGAAATCTGCTTTGCCATGGATGCAGCCGCAAGTGAGCTGTACGAGGAAGCGGAGGAGAGATATGTCTTTCCGGGAGAGTCACAGATGACAGGAGAAAAGGTAAGGAGAACAGCAGAGGAGCTTGTGGAATATTATGATGCCCTCATCCGGGAGTTTCCTCTTGTATCCATTGAGGACGGACTGTGGGAAGAAGACTGGGCAGGCTGGAAAATGATGACGGAGAAGCTGGGTGAAAAAGTACAGCTGGTAGGCGATGACCTGTTTGTTACCAATAAAAAGAGGGTAGAAAAGGGAATTTGTCTGGGCGCAGGTAATGCAGTGCTGGTAAAGCTGAACCAGATCGGAACTCTCACAGAGGCCTTACAGACTGTGGAAAAAGCCCAGCATGCAGGATACCGCACTGTGATCTCTCATCGTTCAGGGGAGAGTGAAGATACTTTTATCGCAGATCTTGCGGTGGCAGCAGGCGCAGGACAGATCAAAACAGGAGCCCCCTGCCGGGGAGAGCGGACCGCAAAGTACAACAGGCTTCTTTCTATCGAGGACAGGCTGGAAAACCAGGCTTGTTATGAGAATCCTTTTACAAAGTATCCCGCATAAAAGTCAGAAAACCGGTTGAAATCCCTTGCGTCCTGTGTTACACTTGATTCGTTAAACGATTAGGAGGTGTAACCGTGGAGATACTGAGAATTGTCTTAACGATTCTTTTCATTATTGATTGTATAGGATTAACCATTGTAGTTCTGATGCAGGAAGGAAAGTCTCAGGGGCTGGGAAGTATTGCCGGTATGGCAGACACCTACTGGGGAAAAAATAAGGGACGTTCCATGGAGGGTGCACTGGTAAAGGCAACCAGAATCATGGGAATCCTGTTTTTTGTACTGGCATTGGTACTGAATCTGAATTTCTGAGTATGACACTCTTGCGGTTTGCAAGGGTGTCATATTTTTACCCACAATAAGTGACGAGGAGATTGTTTTGAAAAAAAATCAGCAGATAAAGAAAAAAAAGAAAATGATATATGACCTGATGTGCTGTAAGGAATACCGGCCCATGCGGGCGAAGGAGCTGGCATCAATTCTTCAGATTCCTGCAGGGAAGAGGGAAGACCTCCATAAGATCCTGGATCTGCTTTTAGAAGAAGGCAAGATTACGATAAACAAGCGGGGCAGATATGAAGCAGTACGGAATTTTTCTTCCAAAACAAAGAAGAAAGA
>CALWHD010000019.1 GCA_944380235.1 uncultured Blautia sp. | reverse complement strand
AGTTCATTGACAAGTAAACATCTAAAAGAGCAAAGTGATAAGGTGTCTTTTTTAGAGGCACCTTATCTTTTTACGGAGGAATGAGAATGGGAAGAAGAGAGATGAGAGAACATATTTTTAAACTCCTGTTTTTAAGTGAGTTTAACCAGGCAGAGGAAATGCCGGAGCAGATCAGCCTGTACTTTGACGGCATGGAGGATCTGAATCCCACGGAGCAGGCATACATGGAAGATAAGTACAGAAAGGTAAGAGAACATCTGGAAGAAATCGACGGCATCCTCAATAAGAATTCTACAGGATGGAAGACCTCCAGAATGAGCAAAGTAGATTTAAACTTGCTGCGTCTTGCTGTCTATGAAATGAAATATGACCAGGATGTCCCGGTAAAGGTGGCTATCAACGAAGCAGTGGAAATCAGCAAGATTTTCGGCGGAGATGATTCGTCTTCCTTTATCAACGGCGTTCTGGGCAAGGTAGCAAGGGAAGCTTTATGAACAGCGTGTATTCCGTAGGGCAGGTCAATAATTATATTAAGACCATGTTTCAGCAGGATTTCCTGCTGAACAGGATTTCCATTAAGGGAGAAGTATCCAATTGTAAGTACCATACTTCCGGACATATTTACTTTTCCTTAAAAGACGAGACAGGAGCTCTGTCCTGTGTTATGTTTGCGGGACAGAGAAAGGGACTTGCCTTCTCCATGAAAAACGGGGACCGGGTAGTGGCATCCGGCAGCGTCAGTGTCTATGAGAGAGATGGGAAATATCAGCTTTACGCCCGAGAGATTACTCTTGAGGGAGCAGGACTTTTATATGAGCGGTACCTGGCGTTGAAAAAGGAACTGGAAGATATGGGGATGTTTGCGGCAGAGTATAAGCGGCCTATTCCCAGATATGCCCGGACCGTAGGCGTGGTCACAGCTCCTACCGGGGCGGCAGTCCAGGATATCCGGAATGTTGCCGGCAGAAGAAACCCTTATGTACAGCTGATCCTCTACCCTGCGCTGGTGCAGGGAGAGGGGGCGAAAGAAAGCATAGTCAAGGGAATTGAGACTTTGGACCGCTATGGTGTGGATGTGATCATTGTAGGGAGAGGCGGAGGCTCCATTGAAGATCTCTGGGCGTTTAATGAGGAAGAAGTGGCCCGGGCGATTTTTAACTGCAGAACACCGGTTATCTCAGCCGTGGGGCACGAGACAGATACCACTATTGCAGACTATGCGGCAGATCTTCGGGCTCCGACACCTTCTGCGGCGGCGGAGCTTGCAGTGGCAGATATCCGTTTGCTTTTTGAATCCCTGCGGGGGTACAGAGAGAAGCTGGAGCGTACCATGGAGAACCAGCTTTACATGGTGCGTCAGAACCTGAAATATTATCAGACAAAATTAAATTATTTAAGCCCGGAAAATAAGATACGGGAGAGCAGGACACGTCTGATGGACGCGGAGGACAGAATCCAGTCCGCTATGAAAAATCAGATTTTTCTGGCAAGACAGAACTTGAATGTATATATTGAGCGAATGAAAGGCCTTTCGCCGCTGAGTAAATTAAACCAGGGCTTTTCTTATGTGGAAGATAAAAATCAGAAAGCTGTCACAAGTATTTCCCAGGTGAAGAAAGGAGATACTTTAAATATCCAGGTGACAGACGGAACCATTAAGGCCCTGGCGGCAGAGGTTTCAGGAAGAAACTGGGAAAGTGAGAGGAGCTAAAACGTGGCAGATACAGAAAAAACAACACAGGAGCCTACCATTGAAGAATCCTTAAAGGAACTGGACAGCATTGTGGAAAAACTGGAGAGCAGGGATATTTCCCTGGAAGACTCCTTTGTGCTTTATCAGCAGGGAATGGAACTGCTGAGAAAATGCAGCGGCAAGATTGATACCGTTGAGAAAAAAATGCTGAAAATAAGTGAAGATGGTGAGTTGAGTGAATTTTAAAGAAGAACTGGAGAACAGGGTCAGATATGCCCAGGAGAACATAGAATCTTTTCTTCCAAAAGAGGAAGGATTTTCCAGACAGATGGCGGAGGCTGTCAATTACAGTATGCTGGCAGGCGGCAAGCGTCTCCGCCCTGTGTTTATGAAAGCAATGTATGATATGCTGGGAGGAACGTCAGAGATGATCCGGCCTTTTATGGCGGCGATGGAGATGATCCACACCCATTCCCTGATCCATGATGATCTGCCTGCTATTGACAATGATGAATATAGAAGAGGAAAGAAGACAACCCATGTGGTATTCGGCGAGTCTGCGGCAATCCTTGCAGGGGATGCCCTTTTAAATTACGCCTACGAGACAGCTTTTCATGCTTTTGATCTTTCCCGCGCTCCGGAAGAGATGGAACAGGCAGCGGAGGCACTGAAAATCCTGGGAAACAGGACAGGGATAAACGGCATGCTGGGCGGTCAGGGTGTAGACGTGGAAAACGACGGCAGGGAAATGACAAAAGAGATGCTGGACTATATCTATGAAAACAAGACTTCTGCGCTTATAGAGGCTTCCCTTATGATCGGAGCAGTCCTTGCCGGAGCAGAGAAAGAAACAGTAGAAACTGCCCGTCAGATAGGAAGCAGAATCGGCATTGCCTTTCAGATCCAGGATGATATCCTGGATGTGATAAGCAGCAGGGAAGAACTGGGAAAACCGGTGGGAAGTGATGAAAAGAACCATAAGACCACCTATGTGACACTGGAGGGGATTGAAAAAGCGGAAGAGGAGGCAGGAAGGCTTACAGAGGAGGCAGTCGGACTTCTTCTGGAACTTCCTGGTGACAGCAGCTTTTTAAAGGAGCTGTTCCTTTCTCTTATGGACCGCAGAAAATAGAGGTGTGATACCGATGTTGTTAGAAAAGATCAACAAGGAAAATGATATAAAAAACATTCCCCAGGATCAGCTTCCCTGTCTTGCAGAAGAAATCCGGAAATTTCTTCTGGAACATTTAAGCAGGACCGGGGGACATCTGGCCTCCAATCTGGGAGCTGTGGAGCTTACCATGGCGCTCCATTATGTTTTTTCTCTTCCGGAGGACAAGATCATTTGGGACGTGGGGCATCAGTCTTATACCCACAAGATTCTCACAGGAAGAAAAGAAGGATTCGATACTCTTCGGCAGCTGGGGGGCATGAGCGGTTTTCCAAAGAGAAGTGAAAGCCCCTGTGATGCCTATGATACCGGGCACAGCTCTACTTCTATTTCCGCGGGAGTAGGCTATGTCTGTGCCAGAGAATTGAAAAGAGAGTCCTACTATGTAGTTTCTGTGATCGGCGACGGGGCGCTGACTGGAGGAATGGCCTACGAGGCAATGAACAATGCCTCTCAGTTAAAGAAAAATTTTATTATTGTGCTTAATGACAATGAGATGTCTATATCGGAAAATGTAGGCGGTATCTCCAGTTATTTAAGCAATATGAGGACAGCGGAAGGATATAATGAGCTGAAAATGGGCGTGAAAAAAAGTCTGAATAAAATCCCCGGGATCGGTCCTGCTACAGTGCGCAGGCTTCATAAGACCAAGGACAGCATTAAACGGCTGATCATTCCAGGCATGTTTTTTGAAGATATGGGCATTACCTATTTAGGACCAGTAAACGGCCATGACTGCGGAAGAATGATACAGATCTTCCAGGAGGCAAAGAAAGTGGAAGGTCCTGTTCTGGTTCATGTGCATACGCAAAAGGGGAGAGGTTATACTCCGGCAGTGCGCCATCCGGCAAGGTTTCACGGTACCTCCGCCTTTGACCTGGAGCACGGAATTCCTCTGAAAAACAGTGGAAAAGCAAATTACACCGATATATTTTCCACGGTTATGCGGAAATTCGGGGACCGGGAGGAAAAGGTGGTGGCAGTTACTGCGGCGATGCCGGACGGGACCGGGCTGAAACGTTTCCGGAATATGTTCCCGGACCGTTTTTTTGACGTGGGAATTGCGGAGGAACACGCAGTGACCTTTGCGGCGGGACTTGCTCTGGGAGGAATGATCCCGGTGGTGGCTGTGTATTCTTCGTTCCTTCAAAGAGCCGTAGATCAGATCATTGAAGATGTATGCCTGCAGAATCTACATGTGATTTTCGCAGTGGACAGGGCAGGACTTGTGGGAAGCGACGGAGAGACTCATCAGGGATGTTTTGATTTGTCTTACCTGTCTATGATTCCCAACATGACTGTAATGGCGCCCAAAAACAAATGGGAACTGTCCGACATGCTGAAATTTGCAGTGAAATATAATGGTCCCATAGCTGTGCGCTATCCCAGAGGGGAAGCATATGACGGACTTGAGGAATACAGAGATCCTATTGTAAAAGGCAGAAGTGAACTGATCTTCCGGGGCAGAGAGACTGCCCTGCTGGCAGTGGGGAGCATGGTGAAGACCGGTGTGGAAGTCTGTGAAAAAATGAAGGCAGAGGGAAAAGAGATCACTTTGGTAAACGCCAGATTTGTAAAACCTCTGGATGAAAAGATCCTGGATTTTCTTGCTCAGGAGCACAGCCTGATCGTCACCATGGAGGAAAATGTAAAAAGCGGGGGATTTGGAGCAGCAGCAGCAGATTACCTGAGAAAGAATTATCCCAATGTAAAGGTTCTGACTGTGGCGCTTCCGGACAGGTTTATAGAACATGGGAATCCGGAGAAATTAAAAGCCCTTGCCCAGATTGACGCAGAATCTGTATACAGAAGAATCAAGGAGGAAACACCAGATGAAAGAACGTCTTGATGTGCTGCTTGTGAAAAGAGGGCTTGCCGTGTCCAGAGAGAAGGCGAAGGCAGTCATTATGGCAGGCAGCGTATATGTGGACAACCAGAAAGAAGACAAGGCAGGGACCATGTTTCAGGATACTGTGAACATTGAGGTCAGGGGAAGCACTCTGAAATATGTAAGCCGCGGCGGACTGAAGCTGGAGAAGGCAATGACTCATTTTGACGTGACACTGGAAGGGAAAGTCTGTATGGATGTTGGTTCTTCTACCGGCGGATTTACTGACTGTATGCTGCAAAACGGTGCGGTAAAAGTCTTTGCCATTGATGTGGGACACGGACAGCTGGACTGGAAGCTTCGGAATGATGAGCGGGTTGTATGCATGGAAAAGACCAATATCCGTTATGTGGTTCCGGAGGATCTGGGAGAAGAGGCTGATTTTTCTTCCATTGATGTCTCTTTTATTTCCCTCACCAAAGTGCTCCTTCCGGTTTATCATCTGCTCACTCCTCAGGGAGAAGTGGTATGCCTGATCAAGCCCCAGTTTGAGGCAGGAAGGGAAAAGGTAGGAAAAAAAGGAGTTGTCAGGGACCCGAAAGTGCATGAGGAAGTCATTGAAAAAGTGATCGGCTATGCAGTCAGCATCGGCTACGCAGTGCGTCATCTGGAGTACTCCCCTATCAAGGGTCCGGAGGGAAATATTGAATACCTTCTGCACTTAAAGAAAAATCCGGAAGGTACACTGGAAAATGTGCCGGTTGATATACAGAAAATCGTGGCACAGGCTCACGGGGAATTGGATAAATAAGATATGGACAAATTTTACATTATCGCAAACAGCGAAAAAGATGAAGGATTAAAAGTATCTCAAAAAGTGGCAGGCTACTTAAAAAGCAGAGGAAAGTCCTGCCGGATACAGCCTGCCTCCCATACGGGAAGAGAAAGCCAGGAGCATTATACCGACATAGAGGCAATCCCCGAAGATACAGAATGTGTGATTGTTCTGGGCGGAGACGGAACTCTGCTGCAGGCTGCAAGAGACGTGGTCTCACGTCAGATCCCTCTTTTAGGCATCAACCTGGGGACTCTGGGCTATCTGGCAGAAATTGACCGGGAATCTATTGAGCCGGCGCTGAATTCTCTTCTTGCAGATGAGTACACTGTGGAAAACCGGATGATGCTCAACGGCAAAGTATACCATCGGGGAAAGCTTGTGGCAGAGGATGTGGCGCTGAATGATATTGTCATTGGAAGAGATGGTCCCCTGAGGGTCATCCGGTTCCATAATTTTGTCAACGGAGAGTTTTTAAACGCTTATACCGCGGATGGCATCATCATCTCCACAGCCACAGGCTCTACGGGATACAGCCTGTCTGCGGGCGGTCCCATTGTGTCTCCGGAAACTAATATTATGATCATGACACCGGTTGCGCCTCACACATTAAATACCAGGAGCATTATTTTTCCGGCAGAAGACGAGATTGCTGTAGAACTGGCGGAAGGCAGCCACAGAGGAGAGGGAAAGGCGGTTGCCTCTTTTGACGGGGATACCAACATTTCCATGACTGTAGGAGACAGAATTGTGATCAGGCGTTCTGTGAGAGATACGAAAATTGTAAAAATCAGCAATATCAGTTTTCTGGAAGTGCTGCGCACCAAGATGAAGAACTGACAGGAGGGGAAAGCAGAGACAGGGAGGTAAGTATGAAGATTGCCAGACATTCAAAAATTATAGATTTGATCAATCAGTATGATATCGAAACACAGGAGGAATTGGCGGCGCGGCTGAATGCGGCGGGATTTCAGGTGACACAGGCTACTGTGTCCAGGGATATCCGGGAATTAAAACTGATGAAAATTGCAAAACCGGACGGCGGTTCTAAGTATACGGTGATGACAGCACAGGACAGACAGGACAGCGAGAAATTTATAAGGGTTTTGAAGGAGGCATTTCTGTCCATGGATCTGGCTCAGAATGTACTGATCATCAAGACCTCGTCAGGTATGGCGAATGCTGCTGCTGCTGCGCTGGATCACATTAACTGGAGTGAGGTAGTAGGCTGTATTGCAGGAGATGATACCATTGCCTGCTTTACCAAGCATACAGACGATGCCATCCTGCTGATGGGAAAAATCAGAAAAATTATTAATGTCAACGAATAGTTAGATGGAGCACAGGAAAGTATGTTAATTCATTTACACGTGAAGAATCTGGCTCTTATTGAAGAGGCAGAGGTGGATTTCGGCGAGGGATTAAATATCCTTACTGGTGAGACAGGAGCCGGAAAATCGATTCTGATTGGTTCTGTAAACCTTGCCCTGGGTCAGAAAATGTCAAGAGACATGATACGTGAAGGAGAAAGCAGTGCCCTGGCAGAACTTGTATTCCAGGTAAATAAAAATACAGAAGAAAAATTAAAGGAGCTGGACGTATATCCTGAAGACGGACAGGTGATCATAACAAGAAAGATCTCGGAGAACAGGAGTATCTGCAAGGTCAACGGGGAAACCTGCACTGCGGCTGCCATCCGAAAAATCGCGGCCCTCCTTCTTGATATACACGGACAGCATGAACACCAGTCCTTGCTATATCCCGAAAGACAGATGGAGATTCTGGATAATTTCGGAGGCGCGGAAATCGGGAAGGCCAAAGAAGAGACCGGAAAGCATTACCGTGCCTACCGGGAAGTGAAAAAAGAGCTGGAAACCTATGAAATAGATGAGGAACAGAGGAAAAGAGAAATCAGTTTCCTGGAATATGAGATCCAGGAAATACAGGAAGCGGAACTTCGCACCGGAGAAGATGAAGAGCTGGAAAAGGTGTACAAAAAGCTGGCAAACGGAAGAAAAATCACCGATGCGCTGGGCGCGGCAAAGGTACTTTCAGGATATGAAGAAGAGGGCGGTGCGGCTCAGATTGGAAGAGCCCTTCAGAATCTTTCCTCAGTTTCTTCCCTGGATGAAAATCTGGATAATCTCTACAGCTCTCTTTCTGATATTGACAGCCTGCTGAATGATTTTAACCGGGAGTTGTCCTCTTATTTGTCTGAATTTACCTATTCGGAGGAGGAATTCTCCCAGGTGGAAACTCGTCTTGATCTTCTTAATCATTTAAAAGCGAAATACGGAAAGACTATAGAGGACATCTTTGGCTATGAAAAGGAAAAAGAAGAGGAACTGCTGCGTCTCCAAAATTTTGAGGAGAAAAAAGCTTCCCTCCAGACAGAATTAAGGCTTAGGGAAGAATCTCTCGGAAAAGCCTGTGAAAAACTTACCGCCCTTCGAAAAAAATGGGCACAGAAATTAAAAGAGGAGATTACCCAGGGGCTGACAGATCTGAATTTCCTCAATGTAGAATTTGATATTTCGTTTCGAGAAAGGGAACAGTATACAGCACAGGGAAGAGACGGTATCTGTTTTCTGATTTCCACTAATCCCGGAGAACCGGTGCGTGAGCTTTCTAAAGTAGTTTCAGGCGGTGAACTCTCCAGGATCATGCTGGCCATCAAGACACTCCTTGCAGATAAGGATGAGACAGAGACGCTGATTTTCGATGAAATTGATACAGGTATCAGCGGCAGGACTGCGCAGAAAGTGGCGGAGAAGATGAGCGTCATCGGAAAAAGTCATCAGGTGCTCTGCATCACTCATCTGCCTCAGATTGCCTCACAGGCAAATGTGCATTTCCTTAATGAAAAAAATGTGGAAAATATGGAAACATCCACCAGGATACGAGAACTTTCCTATCAGGAATCTGTGGAAGAACTGGCGCGGATGCTCAGCGGCGCCCAGATCACAGAAGCAGTCCGAAAAAATGCAGCAGAAATGAAAGATTTGGCACAGCAACAAAAAAATACAAGACTGAAATAGACAAAAGGTTACATACTAAAAGGGTACACAACAGTGTATCCTTTTTTTGCGTGCAGGCATGAGACAGGGGAAATTCCCGACAGTTTCATCTGTTCCGTACGGAATGACGCAAAAGAGAAGAAAAAGAGAAAGGAAGTGACTTTTTTGTCTAAAAAGTGTTATTATCGCCTCTTTCTTTTCGTATTATTAGTAGTGGATCTTTTTGCCGCCGGATATCTGGGGCTGGCGCATTTGAAAAATTCTCTTCCGGACACTGTCTACCTGCGGCGGGGAACACAGGACAGCCTGGAGAATATTCTGGATCTGCCTATGGTTTCTTATCCGGAAACCATAGATGTTTCGGATAATGGAAGCTATCGGTTACCATGTTCTTTTCTGGGGATCATTCCTTTAAAAGAGGTGGAAGTAAAAACCGTAGAGGATAAATGGGTTTCTGTATGCGGAAAACCCATAGGACTGTACATGGAAACCCAGGGCGTCCTGATCGTAGATACCGGGGAGATCACGGTGCCGGGCGGACAGGTCGTGGAGCCGGCCCTGAACATTGCCCGGGCGGGAGATTACATTCTGGAGGCGGACGGGGAAAAAGTCAGCGGGAAAAAAGATCTGATCGAAAGAATCGAAGAGAGCAGCGGAGAGCCTGTACAGCTTTTGGTAAACAGAGAAGGAGAGAACATTCCTATTTCCATTAATCCTGTGATGAGCAGTGACGGAAGCTATAAGCTGGGCATCTGGGTCAGGGATAATACCCAGGGAATAGGTACTATGACCTATGTGGATCAGGAGGGAAAGTTCGGCGCTCTGGGCCATGGCATCAGCGATACGGATACCGGAGAACTGTTGGATGTAGAGGGCGGAGAGCTTTATGAAGCTCAGATTGTATCGGTAGTGAAAGGGACCAAAGGGATACCGGGAGAGCTTTCCGGTTATATTGATTATCAGGAAAGCAAAAAGATCGGTCTTATTGACAGAAATACAGAAATCGGAATTTTCGGCACTATTTCTGATACAGCAAAAAATAAACTTCCTTTATCACTTACAGAGGTGGGATATAAACAGGAGGTGATTCCCGGAAAGGCAGAAATTGTCACAGAACTTGACGGGGAAGTGGGAACCTATGAGATCGAGATTACAGAAATCTATATGGACCGGGCTGATACCAACAAAGCATTTGAAATCTGTGTCACAGACCCGGAACTTCTGGCAAAGACAGGAGGTATTGTCCAGGGAATGAGCGGAAGCCCTATTTTGCAGAATGGAAAACTTATAGGAGCTGTCACCCATGTGTTTGTCCAGGATTCAACCAAAGGATATGGGATTTTTATTGAAAATATGCTGTGGTAAGCCGCATAATACAGCTGAGGGAAAAAGAAAAATGTCGAAATTGTATATAATTAATCGAAAACAAGGTTTAATTGTAAGAAAATTTAACTTGATTCTGAAAAGAACTGATAATATAATACTAATAGCCTCCGGGAATGGCGATTCATCAGGGCGCCCGTCATTTTGTGAGGAATAAAGAAATAAGGGCAGATTTGCCGCAGAGCAGAAAAAGATGGAGGATAAGAAATGGAGAAGTTAAATGTCGCTATTGCAGATGATAACGAGAAAATGCTTGATTTGCTGGGGAATCTTATTAGTGCGGACCAGGAACTGGAACTGGTAGGACATGCCAGCAACGGCGCCGAAATATACGATATTATCAGGGAAAAAGAACCTGACGTGGTGCTTTTGGATATTATTATGCCGAAAGTGGACGGACTGAGTGTAATGGAACGGGTGGGAAAAGATGCGGATCTGAAAAAACGCCCTGCTTTTATTGTCGTATCCGCAGTAGGACAGGAAAAGATTACAGAGGACGCATTTTCCCTTGGTGCCAATTATTACATCCTGAAACCCTTTGATAACGAGATGCTGCTCTCCAGAATCAAGCATATCCGTCAGGAAGCGGAGGGAAAGAAGAGAGAACTGCGCAAGGTAAACCCCTATGAAGACAGCAACACCTATTATGAGAGAAATCTGGAAAGTGATGTGACCAATATTATTCATGAGATCGGAGTTCCCGCTCACATCAAAGGGTATCAGTATTTAAGGGACGCCATCATTCTTTCTGTGAATGATATGGAGATGCTGAATTCCATTACAAAGATTTTATACCCCACCATTGCCAAAAAGCACCAGACAACACCCAGCCGTGTGGAGCGGGCAATCCGCCATGCCATTGAGGTTGCCTGGAGCAGGGGAAAGATGGATACTATTGACGCATTGTTCGGATATACCGTCAGCACTGGGAAAGGAAAACCTACAAATTCAGAATTTATTGCACTGATTGCAGATAAAATCAGGCTGGAATACAAAAAATAACTTTCTTTTGCATAAAAAATGGGGTATAATAAAAACCAGGCAGTACATAGGATAAATACTGTCTCAGAGACATTTTAAAGGATAAAAAATGTTTTTTATCCGTCAAGGAGGGTATTTAAAAGTGAAGAAGATCTTGTTTGTGGCGTCAGAAGCGGTACCATTTATTAAAACCGGGGGATTGGCAGATGTTGTGGGTGCGCTTCCGAAATGCTTTGACAAAAACAACTTTGACGTGCGGGTGATTATTCCCAAATATTTGTGCATGAAAGAAGAGTATAAGAATCAGCTTCAGTATGTGACCCATTTTTATATGGATATCGGATACCGGAGAGAGTATGTAGGCATCATGCAGCTGGAGTATGAAGGCATTAAATTTTATTTTATTGATAATGAATATTATTTTTCTGGTTATCAGCCATACGGCGATATCCGCTTCGATATTGAAAAATTTATATTTTTCTCAAAGGCAGCGTTATCCATACTGCCCACGATTGACTTCAGACCGGATCTGATCCACTGTCATGACTGGCAGACTGGACTGATACCGGTATATTTGAAAGCCGGTTTCCAGGACAGCCCGTTTTACCAGGGAATCAAGACAGTTATGACTATACACAATCTGAAATTCCAGGGAACTTGGGACATCAAGACGATCCGGGAGCTGTCAGGACTTCCTGCTTATTTCTTTACACCGGATAAACTGGAAGCTTATAAAGATGCAAATCTGTTAAAGGGCGGTCTGGTTTATGCAGACGCCATCACCACAGTAAGCAATACTTATGCGGAAGAAATCAAGACCGAATTCTACGGAGAACACTTAGACGGTCTTATGAGAGCCCGCACCCATGATTTGAGAGGAATCGTAAACGGTATTGATTACGATGAATATAATCCGGAAACAGATAAACTGATCACAAAGAATTACAATGCAAAGAATTTCCGGAAAGAAAAAGTGAAAAATAAAGTTGCGTTACAGAAGGAACTGGGATTAAATGAGGATCCGAAAGCAATGATGATCGGCGTGGTTTCACGTCTGACAGATCAGAAGGGATTCGACCTGGTTGCCTATGTAATGGATGAGCTGTGCCAGGACAATGTACAGATTGTTGTTCTTGGTACAGGAGAAGAACGCTATGAGAATATGTTCCGTCATTTCGCATGGAAATATCAGGGCAAAGTATCGGCAAATATTTTCTATGACAATGCACTGTCCCACAGGATTTATGCTTCCTGCGACGCGTTTCTGATGCCGTCCTTGTTCGAACCGTGCGGACTGAGCCAGTTGATGAGTCTGCGCTATGGAACACTTCCGATTGTCCGTGAGACAGGAGGACTGAAGGACACGGTAGAGCCGTACAATGAATTTGAAAGTACAGGAACAGGATTCAGCTTTACCAATTATAATGCCCATGAGATGCTGGCAACGATCCGTTACGCAGAAGGCGTATATTATGACAAAAAGCGTGAATGGAATAAGATGATTGACCGCGCCATGGCAAAAGATTTCTCCTGGTCGAACTCTGCAAGACAGTACGAAGAAATGTACAACTGGCTGATTGGATATTGATAGACAGGGCAGATTTGGATTTGCCGGATAAAAAACAAACCGGGGTTCCGTACAGAAAAGCTGTACGGAACCCCTTTCTGTACCGGCGGCGGGAGAAAAGTGCCAGAAAATCCATATCTGCTCAATTTTGGAGAACAATGAAAAAAGGGAGCAATTTATGAAAATACTGTTTATTGAAGACGATGATAAACTGAGACAGGAGCTGCAGCGCTTTTTTGCCATGCAGGGTTATGAGACTTGTGAGATCACGGACTATCAGCATATGGAGGAAGAGGTGCTGAGGGCAGAAGGTCACCTGCTGCTTTTGGATATCAATCTCCCTGTGATGAACGGCAGCCATCTGTGCAGAGAACTGAGGAAAAAAACTTCTATTCCCATTGTGATGATCACAAGCCAGAATACGGAAATGGATGAACTTCTGTGCATGAATTACGGGGCAGATGATTTTATTGCAAAGCCCTTCCATCCACAGATCCTTCTTGCTCATGTGGAGGCGATTCTGAAACGAACCTATCAGAGTAAAGAAGAAGGAAGCAGGATCAGCTGCGGTGACTTCTATCTGGACATTTCCAGAGGGACGGCAGCATCGGGAGGACAGGAAATCGAACTTACAAAGAATGAAAGCAGAATCCTTTACAGCCTGGCAAGGGAGAGAGGAAAGATCGTATCCAGGGATAAGATTATCAGTGACTTATGGGACAGTGAGCTGTTTGTAGATGACAATACTCTTACTGTGAATATGACAAGGCTGAGGGCCAAGCTGGAAACTATTGGTATGGCTGATGTGATCCAGACAAAGAGAGGACAGGGATATTTGCTGAAATGAGATACAGGGATTATATAGCGGACCGGTGGATGCAGATTTTACTGGCAGGTGCCTTTTTGGCTGCCCTTCTGGCTTTTGGGTTCCTTGCGCAGATTCCGGGTTATTATCTGGTCTGGGTGGCAGCAGCGTCCATCGGAGCAGGTCTGGCGGCCAGCCTGTGGGATTTTTTCAGGAAGAAAGAGTTTTTTGAGGTTATGGAGAAAAGCGGGGAAGACCTGGATAAGACCTGGCTTTTGCCGGAACTTTTAAAACAGCCGGATTTTTTGGAAGGAAAACTGGTCTACAGTGCAATGAAAGCAATGGAACGCTCCATGGCAGAGAGAATCAGTGCCTATGAGAAAGAGAGAAAAGAGTACAAAGAGTTTATCGAACTCTGGGTCCATGAAATTAAACTGCCCATTGCCACTGGAAAGCTGCTGGTAGAAAACAACCGGGAATACTATGACGAAAGCATGCTGGAGGAGCTGGATAAGATTGATGCCTATACCGAA
>CALWHD010000018.1 GCA_944380235.1 uncultured Blautia sp. | reverse complement strand
TGTAAAGCCTGGTAAGGACGGCAGATTTAAACGCTGGATCCGTATTATGGCAGGTCCCGTGGCAATTGCCAGTTTCCTGATGTACCAGTCAGGTCTTGCAGATGCTCCTATGGCGCTTAAGATGGTTTATATGTATGTTACTTATATTTTATGGGGAAGTATCTGCTACACAGGTATCAATATTCCCTATGGTTCCATGGCATCTGCCATCACAGATGTTCCGGAAGAACGTACAGCACTTTCCACTTTCAGAAGTGTAGGAGCCACACTGGCAAACCTGATCGTAGGCGTAGGCGGTCCGATGATCATCTATACTGCAGATGCAGAAGGAAATCAGATCATCCGCGGCGGCGGTACGATCTTCCCTATTGTTGCAGGTATCTTTTCCGTATGTGCGGTGATCTGCTACTTTATCTGCTATAAATGTACTACAGAACGTATTAAGATCGAGCCGGATCCAAACGCTCCGAGAGTATCTCTTGGTCAGAGCTTCAAGGCAATCTTTTCCAACAGAGCTCTTCTGGGTATTGTAGGAGCTGCTCTGTTCCTCCTGTTAAGTCAGCTGATGTTAAGCAGTGTAAACCAGTACCTGTACACAGATTATTTTAAAAATGCAGGCGCGTTATCTACTTATAACCTGATCACTATGGCTTGCTCACTGCTTCTTGCTACTGTTGCCGGAACAATTTCAGCAAAATTCGGTAAAAAAGAATCTGCTGCAGTGGCTACCTTATTCAACGGTGTTGTATTCCTCCTTCTGGGATTCCTGCACATAGAAAACGTATGGGTATTTGTTATCATTGCAGCTATCGGATACATTGGTGTTAACTACTTTAATCTGATTGTCTGGGCAAATATCATCGACGTTATTGATGATGTAGAAGTAAGATCTGGAAAGAGAGAAGACGGAACTATTTATGCGGTATATTCTTTTGCAAGAAAATTAGGTCAGGCACTTGCAGGAGGTCTGGGCGGTTATGCGCTGGCATTCATTGGTTTTGATTCTTCAGTGAAAGTACAGACGCAGGAAGTTCTGAACGGGGTATACAATCTGGGAACTTTTGTACCAGGAGTTTTGTTCGTGATAGTGGCCCTGATGCTGTTCTTTGTATACCCGCTGAGCAAGAAGAAAGTAACCCGCAATGTGGAAATCCTTCGTGAAAGAAGAGCGGAAAAAAAATAATGATTGAATGGTTATTTGCCCCAGGAGATATTCAGTTAGTCTGAATATTTTCTGTTTTATAAAACATACAGTGGACAAAAAGAAAGCTCCGTTTTCCCGTAGTTGGGACAGCGGAGCCTTTCTTTTTGCAGCGGCTCACCTGCACGAATGAAACCGCTGCATTTATAAATGATTTAGGATCAATAGCTGTCTACATGGAGAAGCTCATGAGTTTTTCCTTTTAACAGACCATCGTACAGTGATAGGATCAATGGGTTTTCGTCTGCTTTACGGATGCTGGTAACATTGTCTGCCTGATACAGACCGTCACGTCTGGCTGCCTTGGTACGGTCACCGGCTTTGGGCGGCTGTCCGCCTCCCATGATACAGCCTCTGCGGCATGCCATGATCTCTACGATATGATAATGCTTTTTGCCGCTTTTGATGTTTTCCATAACAGTTCTGGCGTTGGCAAGTCCGCTGGCTACACAGACATTTAAGGGGATTCCCTGGTAGGTGACAGAAAATTCTTTGATTCCCTCATCACCTCTTGCGCCTGCTTCGGCTACTGTATCCATGGTAGCTTTGTCATGTTTGTCCGCAAAACGGCGGAGCATAGCTTCTGTTACACCTCCGGTGACGCCGAAGATCACACCTGCTCCTGATCCGAAACCAAAAGGCATATCACAGGCTTCAGGAACCAGTGTCTGGAATTCGATACCGGAGTTCTGGATCATACGGATCAGCTCAGTAGTAGTGATGACTGCATCAGTATCCTGCTCACCTTTAGTAAAGTTGTTGGGGCGGAGGATCTCCGCTTTTTTTGCTGTACACGGCATGATGGATACCATGAAAGTTTTTTTGCCCTGGTTTTTCTCATAGCCTCTGTAGTACTCTTTAGTAACTGCTGAGAACATTCCCTGAGGAGAACGGCAGGTGGAAAGATTATCCTTAAATTCGGGATACTCATTACACAAAAACTGTACCCATGCAGGACAGCAGGAGGTGAACAGAGGAAGATGTTCTCCCTTTCCAAGTCTTTCCAGAAATTCTTTGGATTCTTCCATGATGGTCAGATCGGCAGCAAAAGCAGTATCGTAAACTTCATCAAAGCCCATGCGGTGCAGCACAGCAACCAGTTTGCCCATGACACTATGTCCTTTGGTGAGACCGAAAGCATCTCCTACGGCAACCCGGACTGCCGGTGCAATCTGGGCAATTACTCTGGTATCAGGATCTGAGATAGCATCCCAGACTTCGTCAATATGCTGTTTGATACTGATGGCACCTGTGGGGCAGAATACGCGGCACTGTCCGCAGCTGACACAGTTGGTTTCAGAAATTGGTTTGTCGAAAGCAGGCATTACCATGGCATCTGTTCCGCGGTAAGCAAATCCTAAAACGCCCAGTCCCTGAATCTCGCTGCAGGCACGTACACAGTCACCGCAGAGGATACATTTATTTGGGTCGCGGATCAGAGCGGGAGAGCTGGTGTCCAGGGGACGGAGCTCTCTTGTGTTCTGGAAACGAACCATGTTGATATTCATTCTGTGCGCAAGATTCTGGAGTACACATTCACCGCTTTTTACACAAGTGGTGCAGTCGCGGCAATGTGCGGCAAGAAGCAGCTCTACAATTAATTTTCTGTATTTTTTAATTCTTCCTGAATTGGTGTAGATTACCATTCCGTCTCTGGGCTCTTCCGAACAGGAGGCAAAGGTGCGGCCTCTGTCATCCTCCACGGTACATAAACGACAGGCACCGAAGGTGGAAACCTCAGAATGGTAGCAAAGGGTAGGCAGGTTGATCCCTGCATGTCTTATGACAGAAAGTACATTTTTTTCATCTGTAAATTCTACTTTTCTGCCGTCAATTGTCATAAATCCCATATTGATTCCCTCCTAATATTCAACATAAACTGCATCGAAAGCACAGTTATCACGGCAGGCGTCACACTTGATACAAAGTGATGGATTGATGTGGTATGCTTCCTTGCGGACGCCTGTGATCGCCCCAACAGGACAGTTCTTCGCGCATTTTCCGCAGCCCTTGCAGAATTCAGGATTGATGACATACTTTCTCATTGCCGTACAGCTCTTTGCAGCACATTTATGTTCCAGGATATGTTCTTCATATTCTTTGCGGAAGGTTTTCAGTGTGCTGATAACCGGAAGCGGAGCGCTCTTTCCAAGACCGCACAGCGCCATATTTTTTACCATAGCCGCAAGCTCTTCCAGAGTGTCAAGGTCTTCCAGTTTTCCTTCTCCGTTTACGATACGTTCCAGAATTTCCAGCATACGTTTAGTACCTTCACGGCAGGGAACACATTTTCCGCAGGATTCCCGCTGGGTAAAGCTCATGAAGAAGCGCGCCACTTCCACCATACAGGTGTTCTCGTCCATGACAACCAGTCCCCCGGATCCCATGATGGCATTGTATTTTTTTACATTATCAAAATCCAGACCTACATCCAGATGTTCTTTTGTCAGACATCCACCGGAAGGTCCGCCGATCTGAATTGCTTTAAAATCTCCGCCGCCCTTGATACCGCCGCCAATGTCATAGATGATTTCTCTTAAAGTAGTTCCCATGGGAACTTCGATCAAGCCGGTGTTCTCAATGGCTCCGGTGAGAGAGAAGGTTTTTGTTCCCGGGCTTTTTTCTGTTCCGATCGTGCGGAACCAGTCAGAACCTTTCAGCACGATTCCTGGGACATTGGCAAAAGTTTCTACGTTGTTCAGTACGGTGGGCTTTGCCCAGAGACCTTTATCAACGGTTCTGGGGGGTTTTACACGGGGCATTCCTCTGTCACCTTCAATGGAGGCGGTCAGAGCGGAACCTTCACCACAGACGAAAGCGCCGGCACCACGGTTAATGTGCATGTGGAAATTGAATCCGGTACCCAGAATGTTGTCGCCCAGAAGACCTTTTTCTTCTGCCTGGCGGATCGCATGACGAAGACGTGCTACAGAAAGAGGATATTCTGCACGTACATAGATATATCCATCACTGGACCCTACCGCATAAGCGGCAATAGTCATGCCTTCGATCAGACGGTATGGGTCGCCTTCCATAACACTGCCGTCCATGAAAGCGCCGGGATCACCTTCATCTCCGTTACAGACTACGTAACGAACAGGTTCTTCTTTGTGGGCAGCTACTTGTTTCCATTTACGCCCGCAGGGGAAACCGCCGCCGCCTCTTCCGCGCAGACCGGATCTATCTACTTCATCAATGACTTTCTCGGGAGTCATATCAAAGAGTGCTTTTGCTAAAGCATCGTAACCTCCGGAAGCTATGTACTCGTCTAAGGATTCCGCATCAAACTTGCCGCAGTTTTCCAGAACGATCCTGGTCTGTTTTGCAATGAACGGAATATCATCAGGAGTGGCATAAGATTTTTCATTTTTAGTATAAAAGAGTCTTTCTACAGGCTCTTTCTTTAAGACAGTACGCTGGAAAATTTCCATGCAGTCATCTTCCTGTACTTTTACATACTGATAATGATAAGGCTCGATACGAACCAGGGGTCCAAGCTCGCACACACCCTGGCAGCCGGTTTTAACTGTACCGATGTGGGGGACTTCATTTTGGAATTCTACAGATACTCCTTCCATATCTTTGCACAGTTCACACATTTTTTTGTAAATTTTTTCAGAACCGGAAGCCACGCAGCCGGTACCTGCGCAGACAAGAATACGGCAGGTATAAGAATCAATTTCTTTTTGGGCAAGTTCTCTCTCTTTTAATAAGGACTCTCTGTTTTCAATTATCATACGTTATCACCTCTCAGTTCTGCCAGCAGTGCAAGAGCTTTCTCCGGCGTCATGGACGGATAAACTTCATTGTTCACCGTCATGGTGGGGGCAAGACCGCAGGCTCCCAGGCAGGAAACGGTTTCAACAGTGAAAAGCATATCGTCTGTGGTATGTTTCTTCTTGCTCAGTCCCAGTTCTTTCTGGAGCGCTTCCAGAATAGGAATGGATTTCCGGACATGACAGGCGGTTCCGTCACAAACCTTGATAATGTACTTTCCCTTTGGTTCAAAGGAGAAGTTTTCGTAGAAAGTTGCTACACTGTAAGCTTTCGCTTCTTTTACCCCGATTTCTTTTGCAACATAGGTGAGCAGTTCACCTGGCAGATAACGGTATTCTGCCTGAATATCCTGCATAATGGGGATCAGGGAACTTGCTTTTCTGCCGTAAAATTCGATGATCTTATCGGTTTTCTCATAGTAGCTTTTTTCAAGCATGTTTTTATACCTCCTCTTTTGGTGACAGGAGAAATCATCTGTCTTCCTGTTCCTTCTATTATACTTGAAGTATGAAAAATGCACAAGTTTTTCCTGCAATAAAAACAAAATTTATACAAAAGTACAGACAGTACAGTTGGAATCTTTGTTAAAATCTTTACAACAAAATACTTTGATGATAA
>CALWHD010000017.1 GCA_944380235.1 uncultured Blautia sp. | reverse complement strand
CTTTCACTGTCAGCGGAGAAAGAGGGATTTGAACCCTCGCGCCGCTATTAACGACCTACTCCCTTTCCAGGGGAGCCCCTTCAGCCTCTTGGGTATTTCTCCATAGCCTGATTTTATAAATCTCTGTTTACAGTTCGGAATCTCACTTCCGAAAACGGAGAGAGTGGGATTCGAACCCACGCGCCCTTGCGGACAAACGGTTTTCAAGACCGCCTCGTTATGACCACTTCGATATCTCTCCAACTTTGTACCGCTCAGTCAGCGACAAGTGATATTCTAGCATTATTGTCAGATGTTGTCAATACTTCTTTTTAAATTTTTTCCAGAAATTTTTCTGCGATAAAAATATCCTCCGGTGTGGTAATTTTTATATTCTCGTAGGAACCTTCTACCAGCTTGATTTTCCGGTCAGTATAAGTCTCCACAACCATAGCATCATCTGTAACCCCACTCATATCTCCCTGCCTTGCCCTGTCATGCGCTTTTTTAAGCAGATCATACCCAAATGCCTGGGGTGTCTGGATCATCCATACCCTGCTTCTTTCCGGAGTCTCTGATACCATATTGTTTTTATCTGCGATTTTTATGGTATCTTTAGAGGGCATCCCAACGGTACATGCCTGATACTCCACCGCCGCTGTCTTGACCCTCTGTATCATATCTTCTGTAACAAAAGGACGCGCTCCGTCATGGATGAAAACATAGTCTGTATCTTCACAGGCACAAAGTCCGGCATATACAGAATCATACCGCTCTTTCCCTCCGGCTGTCACAGTTCTCACTTTCGTAAATCCGTATAATTCTACAATTTCCTTTTTACAGAATTCTATACTTTCTTTTCCTGTCACTATAATAATATCATCAATTTCTCTGCTTTTCTGGAAACAGGCGAGGCTGTAATACAGCAGCGGTTTCCCTTTCAAAAGAAGAAACTGCTTCTGAACTTTGCTGTTCATTCTCTTCCCCTGTCCTGCTGCCAGAACGATAGCTGTACATTTCATCCTGCCTGCTCTCCTTCCCTATCTTTCTCCCAGCTTTAAATTAGGCACTGCATTCAGATCCAGTCCATGTCTGGTTCCTTTCAGATATTCATAATATGCAGCTACGCCGATCATCGCCGCATTATCTGTACAGAAAATCGGTGACGGATGATAGAACTCTATATGGTTTTCTCTGCACGCTTTTTCCATAGCTCCGCGCAAAGTGCTGTTGGACGCCACACCTCCTGCGATTGCCAGCTTGTTTATATGATAATCCTTCGCTGCTGCAATGGCATGTTCTGTCAGGACCTCTACCACACACCGCTGAAAGGATGCCGCAATATCAGCTTCCTGTATGGGAATCCCCTGCATTCTGCATTTATTCAAATGATTCAGAACTGCTGATTTCACTCCGCTGAAACTGAAATCATAAGGCGCTTCGTCTACTTTCGCCTTAGGAAAATCAATGGCGTAAGGATTTCCCTCTTTTGAGAGTTTATCAATCTTCGGTCCGCCAGGATATCCAAGACCAATGGCGCGCGCCACTTTATCAAATGCCTCCCCGGCAGCATCGTCTCTGGTCCTGCCCAATATTTCGAATTCTCCATAATCCTTTACAATCACCAAATGCGTATGACCTCCGGAAACTACCAGACATAAAAACGGCGGTTCCAGATCCGGATTTTCAATATAATTTGCTGAAATATGCCCTTCGATATGGTGGACCCCCACCAGAGGCAGATTTTTAGCAAAACTGATCGCTTTCGCTTCCGCAACTCCTACAAGCAGCGCTCCCACAAGCCCTGGTCCATAAGTGACTCCAATGGCATCCAGGTCATCCAGGGTAACTCCTGCTGTCTCCATTGCTTCCTCTATTACCTGATTAATCTTCTCAATGTGTTTTCTGGAAGCGATTTCCGGCACGACACCGCCATACAGCTTATGCAGGTCGATCTGGGAAGAAATAATATTAGACAGGATCGTCCGTCCGTTTTTCACCACAGAAGCAGCTGTCTCATCACAGGAGCTCTCGATTGCCAGAATTAAAATATCTTTATTATTTTCCATATTTCCTCTCCCTTTCTTTTCCGGAAAACTTATTCTTCCTCAAACTGCAGTTCCACAGACTGCCTGTCCCGCGCCGCAATGGTATTAGGGAAAATTTTCTGGGCTTCCTGCAAAGCTTCCTCCGGCCGTACCAGAGACGGGCTGTAATGAGTCAGCCACAGCTCCTTCACTTCCGCTTCCTTCGCCAGTGAGGCAGCCTCTGCAAAAGTCATATGCTTATATGCTTTTGCCTTCTGTTCCTTATCCTGTTCTCCGTACATGCCTTCACAGATAAACAGATCCGACTTTCTGGCGTTTTCAGAAATTGCCTTTATCGGACGGGTATCTGTAGTATAGGTCAGCTTGATTCCTTTCCGCGCCGGTCCAAGAACCATATCCGGCGTATAAGTGATTCCTTCTGCAGTAACTGTCTCCCCTTTCTGAAGGGAATTCCAGAATTTCAAAGGGATATTCTGTTCCTTTGCCCGGACAGCGTCAAACTTTCCGCCTCTTTTGATCTCCAGTGTATAACCATAGCAAGTCACATTGTGGTTTACCCGAAAAGCCGTAATATGATAACCATATATCTCAAAAGTTTCTTCCGGTTTTGTCAGCTCTATGCATTGAATTTCAAAGGGCAGCTCCGGCGCAATGACCCGAAGGGCAGACACTACCCGTACCAGGCCTTTAGGCCCGATAAGTGTCAGAGGCTCTGTCCGCTCCGCATTTCCCATGGTCAGAAGGAGACCGGGCAGACCGCTGATGTGATCTGCATGATAATGAGTAAAGCAGATTACATCAATGGGCTTAAAACTCCAGCCTTTTTCTTTTACTGCCACCTGGGTTCCTTCTCCACAGTCGATCATCAGGTTGCTTCCATTATATCTTGTCATTAAAGATGTCAGTTTTCTTCTGGGCAGAGGCATCATTCCCCCTGTTCCCAGCAGACATACGTCCAGCATATTCATTTCCTCATTTCTATCAAACTACAAGAATTCATTCTCAATTTCTTTTTCCGGAGGGATTCTGAAAGAAGAGATCCATTTATCATAGCAGGCTTCACACAGATCAAACTTGTGGCTTTCTCCGTCTTTTTCAGAAAAATATCCCCAAACAACATGGGCAGGGAAAACCCCTTCCATGATCATGCCGTCCTCTACCTTGATCTCTTTCCCGCAGCAATTACAGTAAAGCTGTGCAAGCTGGTTTTTCAGTTCATCTTTGTATTTTCTCATTTTCATCCTCCTGTGCAACTTCCATCACTGTAGTTTCCTGTGTCATTATACACGATGAAATTCCGCAGGCACAGTGGGAATTACAGTTAAACCTAGTAAAAGATAACAGCTACTGTTTTCCCATAATACAGGCATCCTCCACGGGCGCTTCATAAAAATTTTTCCGTATCCCGAGCCGCCGGAAACCGCAGCCCTCATACAGCCGGATGGCTCTCTCATTGCTGCACCTTACCTCAAGAAAGTAAGAGGAAACCCCTTCTTCCTTCCCTTTTCCTTCCAGCGCCTGCATCAAAAGCTTTCCAATCCCTCTGCCCTGCGCTGACTTTTTCACGGACACATTGGTAATCTCACCTTCGTCCAGAGCACACCACATACCTGCATATCCCAGGATTTCCCCTTTTGACTCCGCTACAAGGTAAACAGCATTCTTATTCTGAACTGCCTTGGCAAATCCTTCTCTCGTCCATGGCTTTGAAAAATTCTCTGCCTCAATGACCGCCGCGGCCTCAGCGTCTTCTTCTGTAAATGCTCTGATACAGATTTCATCCTCTTGCACTTTATTCATTGTCAGACTTTCCAAGTCTCTGGGCCCTCTCTCTTTCTGCCTGGGATACCCTCAGATAATCCGGCGCATGCTCTGCCGCTGTCTGGATCTTTCCTTCTCTGTAATAGATCGCCCCCAAAGCCGCAACTGCCCCTGCGCGCTGACGGTTAAGATGTGCAGGTGCAAAGGTGCAGGGCACCTGGCATTTTTCTTCTATCATCTTTTTATACACAGGCACACCGTCTCCAAGAAAGATTACTTCTTTTCCCAAACTTTTCAGTTCCTCAAGAAGTTCCTCCATTGGGACAGCGTCCTGCTGCCTTATGGTTTCCAATTTGTGTTCCCGAAAACGGTAGATCCCTGTATAGACCTGATTTCGTCTTGCGTCCATGATGGGACAGATCACAGCATTGCTGTCTGTCTCATATAAATTATAAGCAAGGGCATCTACTGTAGGAACACCGATCAGCGGCTTATCCAGCGCCAGTCCCAGCCCTTTCGCTGTAGCGGAACCAATCCGCAGTCCGGTAAACGATCCCGGACCTGCCGCAACCGCAATGGCATCTAAGGATTCCAGATCCAGCTGGATCGCCTTTTTTACTTCATCCAGCATGGGAAGAAGCGTCTGAGAATGTGTTTTTTTATAATTCATCGTAAATTCAGCAATCAGGGTGTCGTCCTCCACTACAGCCACGGAAGCTACCAGCCCTGAACTGTCTATCGCCAGTATTTTCATGGTAAATCGCTCCTTTTCAAAGTATGTCCCGACTGTCATCCAGACCTTCAATGGTAATTTTCCTGTAATCAAATCCCCTCTCCGGTTCTTTCTCAATGGTGACACGGATTCTTTTTTCAGGAAGGATATCCTGGATCAGTTCCGCCCATTCAATCAGGCAGATGCCCTCTCCGAAGAAATAGTCATCGTATCCGATTTCCTCCATCTCTTCGATATCACCGATACGGTAAACATCAAAATGATAAAACGGCATTCTTCCTTCCTCATACTCCTGTACAATAGTAAAAGTGGGGCTGCTCACCGGCTCCGAAATGCCGATTCCTTTTGCCACCCCTTGAGTGAAGACCGTTTTTCCCACGCCCAGGTCCCCGCTGAGGGTATAAATCTGCCCCGGAAGGGCGCTTTTTCCTATTTTTTCACCCAGGGCAAATGTCTCCCGGGCACTGTTTGTCTCTATAATCATGAATAACCTCTTGCCTGTCCTTTTCAATTTGTTACAGCCAAAGTATAGCACAGAAATTTCCGGCTTGCACCTTTTATTTTTTCTGCTTATAATGAAAGCGACAATATTTTATCAAAATTTTAAAAGGAGATTTTAATATGGCAAATCCTATTGTTACCATTACCATGGCAAATGGGGATGTAATGAAAGCTGAATTATATCCTGAAATTGCCCCGAATACAGTCAATAATTTTATCAGTCTGGTAAAAAAAGGATTTTACGACGGTCTGATCTTTCACAGAGTCATCCGCGGATTTATGATCCAGGGCGGCTGTCCTGACGGAACCGGTATGGGCGGTCCCGGCTATTCTATCAAAGGCGAGTTTGCCCAGAATGGTTTTAAAAACGACCTTGCCCATACACCAGGCGTGTTATCCATGGCGCGGGCTATGCATCCAGACTCCGCAGGAAGCCAGTTCTTCCTTATGCATGAGGCAGCTCCACACTTAGACGGTGCCTATGCAGCTTTTGGAAAAGTGATTGAAGGCATGGATATTGTGAATAAAATCGCTGAGACACGTACTGATTTCAGAGATCGCCCTCTGGAAGAGCAGAAGATTCAGTCTATGACAGTAGAAACTTTCGGAACAGACTATCCGGAACCTGAAAAGTGCTGATGACAGCCAAAGGGACGCTGGCATTTAAAACTGCAGCGTCCCTCTTTTTTATACAAAATTTTATAAAAAATCGCCTGGATCCCCCCTTCCAAAAGCAGGATCAGTCGTCAAACAGCAGATACTCCCCCTGAGATACTGCATAATACAGCTCGCGAACCTTCTTCACCTGTGCTCTTGCACTGGTGGCCTCTGTTACTGCTTTTTTTATCTCCTCTTCTTTTCCTTTGGGAATCAGGATCTGCATCTTTACAGCCTCCGTATACTGAGAATCCATGACAGGGATCTCCCTTTGGGCGAAAAGATACTGAAGTTTTCCCACGCCGTTGTAATCCGTATCTACCTCTGCCAGAACTCCGTGATATTTAGTGATCACTCTGCTGCAGGCAAGCCCTTCCTGAACCGCTTTTGAATAGGCGCGCACCAGCCCTCCTGTACCCAGAAGCGTCCCGCCGAAATATCTGGTGACTACCACTGCGGTATCATACAGTTCTTCTCCTAAAAGTACATCCAGCATAGGTCTTCCTGCAGTACCCGACGGTTCCCCGTCATCGCTGCAGCGGACGATCTCTCTTCTTTCTCCGATAACATAGGCAAAGCAGTTGTGGGTGGCGTCCCAATATTTTTTCCGCATCTCTTCTATAAAAGCCGCTGCATCTTCTTCTGTTTTTACCAGGCGGGTAGTGGCAATAAATCTGGATTTTTTCTCTATGATCTCACCTTCTCCGCCTTCATAAATAGTTTTATAGCTCTCTAACATAATTTTCTCCGTTTCTTGTATGCTCTTTTAGCATTTTAGCATATTTTTCCCAAAGTGGGGAACATTTCTAAAAGAAAAACAGAAAAACGGAAAATCCCCGGGCAAAACATAAGTTTCTTGAATTAGAAAGTCTCATTTGTTATAATGGACGGGAAAAGGAGGAAACGCTAAATGAACTTTGGAAAACGGGCAACGGAAAAAAAGCGCAATGCCCTGTCTTCCCATTCTACCATGATGGGAAAAAAGGCGAATGTGTCTTTTCTGCGTATTATTTTCATCTCCCTGATTGCTCTGTTTGTAATCGGCGGTTGTATGGGCATCGGAGCATTCAAAGGACTCCTTGATGACGCCCCTGATATCTCAGAAATCAACATCGTTCCTGTGGGTGAAGCCACCTTCGTCTACGACGCCAACGGCGACCAGATGCAGAAGCTGACCTCTCCCAACTCCAACCGTATGCCGGTGGAACTGGAACAAATCCCTCTGGATCTGCAGCATGCAGTTATCGCCATTGAAGACGAACGTTTTTATGAACATAATGGTATTGATATAAAAGGTATTCTCCGCGCAGGTGTCAGAGGTCTGACGACCGGACACTTTTCAGAAGGAGCCAGTACCATTACCCAGCAGCTTCTGAAAAATAATGTTTTCACAGGCTGGACCAACGAATCTGTCATCGAGCGTTTTAAGCGTAAATTCCAGGAACAGTACCTGGCGCTTCAGCTGGAGAAACAGGTAAGCAAAGAAGTAATTCTGGAGAACTATCTGAACACCATTAATCTTGGAAACGGGAACTACGGCGTACAGGCAGCCGCACAGGATTATTTCGGCAAAGACGTAAAGGATCTGAACCTTTCGGAATGTACTGTCATTGCCGGTATCAGTCAGAACCCTACTATGTATAACCCTGTCCTGAATCCGGATAAAAATGCGGAACGCCGCAAAGACGTACTGGATAAAATGCTGGAGCAGGAATACATTACAAAAGAGCAGTATGATGAATGTCTTGCAGATAATGTATACGAACGCATTCAGTCTGTGGAGCAGCAGGAAGAACAGACCGACAATACCTACAGTTACTTTATCGATGAACTGACAGAACAGGTAATTGCAGATCTTCAGGAAAAAAGAGGCTATACAGAAGCTCAGGCATATAATGCTCTATACAGCGGCGGTTTAAGGATTTACACTACACAGGATCCTTCTATCCAGCAGATTTGTGATGAGGAATACCAAAATCCTTCGAACTTCCCTTCCGGGACTCAGGTCCTTCTGGATTACGCACTGACGGTTAAGCATCCCAACGGAGAAGAAGAAAGCTACAGCGATGAAATGCTGAAGACTTATTTCCAGCAGAATGAACGTTCTGACTTCTCTCTTTTGTTTGACAGCCAGGAGACCGCTCAGGCATATGTGGATCAGTACAAACAGACAATTCTGTCAGACGGAAGTGAAGTAGTGGCTGAGCAGGCAACTTTTACTCCCCAGCCTCAGTCTTCTATTGTTATCATGGATCAGCATACCGGTTATGTAAAAGCGATTGTGGGAGGCAGAGGAGAAAAGACCAGCAGCCTTACTTTAAACCGCGCTACAAACACACTGCGCCAGCCTGGTTCTACCTTCAAACCGCTGTCAGCCTATGCAGCAGCCCTTGATTCCGGAGAAATGACTCTGGACACTACTTTTGAAGATGAACCATACAATTATGCAAACGGTGAACCCCTGTACAACTATGACCACCAATATCACGGAACCGTGTCCATGTATGAAGCTATCATTCAGTCTTACAACATTCCTGCTGTTAAATGCATGGAAGAGGTTACACCGGAAGTAGGTGTTGAATATCTGAAAAAATTCGGTTTCACCTCCATTCTGGACCAGCCTACTACCATAGGAGATAAGATTTATTCCGATGTGAACCTTCCCACTGTGCTGGGCGGCATCACCCAGGGTGTGAGCAATCTGGAACTGACAGCAGCCTATGCTGCCATCGCCAACAACGGAACTTATATCAAACCTGTATTTTATACAAAGATCCTGGATTCCGACGGAAACGTTGTCATTGACAACACACCGGAGAAATCTACCGCTGTAAAGGCCAGCACCGCATACCTTCTCACTACCGCGCTGCAGGGGGTTGTCAACGAAGGGACTGGCTACCGTCTTCAGTTAAGCAATATGCCTGTAGCAGGAAAAACAGGTACAACGGATGACTACCGCAATCTGTGGTTTGCAGGCTTTACCCCTTATTATACCTGTTCCATCTGGTCTGGTTACGATGATAATACTGTACTGCAGTCAGGGACTATGAGGACTTACCACCAGACACTGTGGCAGAAGATCATGCAGAGGCTGCACAACGATCTTCCCTCTACAGAGTTTAAAATACCTTCTACCGTACAGGAAGTGTCCATCTGTACAGAAACAGGTCTTCTTGCCACTTCCAGCTGTCCGTCCGAGACCAAGGTCTACGATACAGAGAATGTTCCGACCAGATACTGCAGCGGACATGAGACTTACACCTACTATGAACCGGAGTGGAGTCCTGATGAATATGTTCCTGAGGAAACCGTTCCGGAAGAGACTGTTCCGGAAAGCAGCAGCACAGAAGAATCCACCTCCGAGGAAGGTTCTGCAGCAGAAGGAACTGAAGAAAATCAGGATGCCCAGCAGCCGGCAGAAGGTGAAACTCCCGGTACAGAAGAACAGCCGTCTGAGGAGGGTTCTGCTGACGGCGGCGAAGAAATTACCGCTCCTGATGAATAATTTCAAAGAACAGGCATCAGAACGTATGCTGTATAAAATGTTTCATTGCATAAAAAACGCTTCTGTCTGAGTTTGATCAGACAGAAGCGTTTTTTTGTCTTTATTTGCTTAATATCAATTTTGCCGCACCGTAAATTCCAGCGTCATTTCCCAGCGTAGCCAGTTTGATCGGTGTATCTTTGCATCCCTTGAATGCATGTTCTTTAAACTCCTTTTCCACGCAGTCAATGAGTATCTGTCCTGCTTTGGAAACTCCTCCTCCCAGGACAATTACATCAGGATCCACTACACAGGAAAAAACAGACAGTGCTCTTCCCAGATATCCCGCAAATTTAGCCACAACTTTTCCTGCCAGTACGTCGCCTTCTTTATACGCATCAAAAACCTCTTTTGCTGTTATGTTATTCCTTCCTCTCAGCACGGAAGCTTCTTCAGAAGCTTCCAGAGCTTTGTTCGCCAGATTCGCGATACCGGTGGCAGATGCATACTGCTCCAGACAGCCTTTGTTTCCGCAGTTGCAGGCAACCGTCTCATGCGGATTTACCGCAGCATGTCCGATCTCTCCTCCGGCCCCGTGAGCTCCTGTGACAATCTTTTCATTGATAATGATTCCTCCGCCCACACCGGTGCCAAGGGTAGCGAGAATCAGGTTTTTTGCTCCCTGTCCGCCGCCTTTCCACATTTCACCCAGGGCAGCTACATTAGCATCATTTCCCGCCTTTACCGGAAGTCCTGTCATATCTCCCAGTTCTTTCTCAATATTTTTTCTTCCCCAGTGGAGGTTTACTGCACAGGCAATCTCTCCATTTTCTTCAATGGGGCCCGGAAGACCGATGCCGATACCGGCAACTTCCGTTTTCGCAATTCCCTTTTCTTCCATTTTTCCCTGCACCGCAGCTGCGATATCTGGAAGGATCTCTTTACCGCAGTCCTCTGTACGGGTTGGTATCTCCCATTTATCTACAATCGTTCCATCATTATAAAACAAGGCACATTTTACAGTAGTACCTCCCACATCAATTCCAAAACAATACTTTTCCATAAGAATCAATCCTCTCCTTCGCTTCTTTTTCTTGCCATATTTTCCTGCACACGGCGGTAAAGCTCCTGTGCAGCGTTATATCCCATCTTTTTCTGTCTGTGGTTGACTGCTGCAGATTCTACAATAACTGCCAGATTTCTTCCCGGACGGATGGGCAGAGAATGGCAGACAACTTTGTTTCCAAGAAATTCTGTATATTCCTCTTCCATTCCAAGACGATCATACTCTTTGTCTCTATTCCATTCTTCCAGCTTAATGACCAGATCAATGGACTGAGTGTCTTTTACACTTTCCACACCAAACAGAGTCTTTACATCAATAATGCCGATACCTCTCAGTTCAATAAAGTGACGGGTGATATCCGGTGCAGAACCCACCAGAGTTACATCGCTGACACGGCGGATCTCCACCACATCATCACTGACAAGACGATGCCCTCTTTTAATAAGCTCCAGAGCAGCCTCACTCTTTCCGATACCGCTCTCACCCATGATCAATACACCTTCACCATACACATCCACCAGGACTCCATGAATAGAAATGCAGGGAGCCAGCTGTACGTTCAGCCATCGGATGATCTCTGCCATAAAAGCGGAAGTAGTATTTCTGGTCACCAGCACAGGAACATCATATTTCCGCGCTAACTGCAGCATATCATTATCCGGCTCTGTCATGGTAGTAAAGACCACGCAGGGAATCTTGCTGGATACAAACCGCTCAAAAGCTTTATTCTTTTCATCTCTTTCCAGATTCATCAGGTAGCTGTACTCCACATAACCGATGATCTGAACGCGCTCATTGGCAAAATGCTCCAGATATCCGGTCAGCTGCAGCGCCGGACGGTTGATCTCTGGAGTGTTGATTCTTTTTGCAGAAATATCAATATCCGGTGTTTTGTTAAACAGGTTCAGTTCCTGTATCATTTTTTTCAGTTCTACACCTTTCATGCTGTAATCTCCTTCTTTCAGTCTTAATTAGCTTCATTTTATCACATGGTATCCGGCAGTTCAACAGCCGGGTCTTCCTTTTCTTCCTTCTCTTTATGAAAAAAGTCGTAGACCTGACGTGCTGCCCTTTCATTCATGGATTCAATCTGAGAAAGTTCTTCCACTGTCGCATCCCGGATTCCTTCAAGCCCTTTATAATGTTTCATCAGTGCTTTTCTACGGGCCGGTCCCACACCCGGAATATCTTCCAAAAGGGAATGGACCTGCCCTTTGCTCCGCAAGGAACGGTGATACTCAATTGCAAATCTGTGTGCTTCGTCCTGAACCCTGGTAATCAGCTTAAAGCCTTCGCTGTCCTTATCAATCGAAATCTCCTGATTATTAAAATAAAGTCCCCGGGTCCTGTGATGATCGTCTTTTACCATACCACATACCGGGATCTTCAGGTTCAGTTTTTGCAGAACATCCAGGGCAATATTCACTTGTCCTCTTCCTCCGTCCATAAGGATCAGATCTGGAAATCTGTTAAAACTGCCGTAATCCTGCTCCAGGTTTTCTTTCTCTCGCGCCTCCTGTTCATCCAGCCCGTGAACAAAACGGCGGGTAAGCACCTCTTCCATGCTGGCATAATCATTCGGGCCCTTAACCCACTTGATCCTGAATTTCCTGTAGTCACTGCGTTTTGGTTTCCCTTTTTCATAAACCACCATAGATCCCACTGACTGAAAACCACTGATATTGGAGATATCATACGCCTCCATACGGTAAATATCTTTTATGCCCAGAAGATCTGCAATCTCCTTCACAGCTCCGATGGTCCTTCCTTCTTCTCTCTTGATCTTTTCCTTATCCTGCCTGAGTACCATCTGAGCATTCTGATAAGCCAGTTCCACCAGTTTTTCCTTTGTACCCTTCTTAGGCACCAGGATCTTTACCTTTCTGCCTCTGCGCTTTTCCAGCCATTCCTCGATCAATTCCTGATCCTCAATCTCCTCCTGCACCATAATCTCCCGGGGAATGAATGGAGTACCCGCATAAAACTGTTTCAGAAAACTGGAAAGTATACTGCTGCGGCTGTCTCCCTGGGCGATTTTCATATAAAAATGATCCCTGCCGATCAGCTTTCCATCCCGGATAAAGAATACCTGGGCAACTGCATCCTCCTGATCCGCGGCTATAGCTGCTACATCCCTGTCATCCCCGTGCTGGTCCGTAATCTTCTGCCGTTCGCTGATCTTCTCTACGCTCTGCATCAGATCCCGGTACTGGGCAGCTTCCTCAAAGTTCATTTCTTCGGAAGCCTTATACATTTTCTCTTCCAGTTCTTTCAAAATTACTTTGTGATTGCCGTTTAAAAAGTCCAATACCTGGTTTACCTGCTCTCTGTAGGCTTCTTTGGAAATATATCCCTGGCAGGGAGCATCGCACTGTTTGATGTGATAATACAGACAGGGGCGCTCCTTTCCAATATCTCTTGGGAGAACCCTGGCGCAGGAGCGCAGACGATACAGCTTCCTGGTCAGCTCAATGACATCCTTTACCGCACCGGAACTGGTATAGGGACCATAGTATTTGGACTTATCTTTTTTCATCCTCCTGGCAAAAAGTACCCGTGGAAATTCTTCTCCCACAGTCACTTTAATAAAGGGATAAGTTTTATCATCCTTAAGCATGGTATTATACTTGGGGCGGTGCTCTTTTATCAGATTACACTCCAGTACCAGTGCCTCCAGTTCTGAGTCTGTAATGATATACTCAAAACGGGCAATCTGCTCCACCATCTGCTCCTTTTTAATCCCAAGATTCCGGCTGCTCTGAAAATACTGCCGCACTCTGTTTTTCAGGCTGATCGCTTTTCCCACATAGATAATAGTATCATTTTTATCATGCATAATATAAACGCCGGGACGGGAAGGAAGCTTCTTTAACTCTTCTTCTATATCAAACATTTTTCCACCTGTTTTCTTTCGATTTTCCTTTCCTGTGCGCTCTGTTTTAACAGAAGGTATAAAAGGAGCTGCCACATTAATCAAATCCAAAAATATTTATACATTTTATTGCTCAGTCTGTACCGCTTTGAGCCTATAGTCTCAAAGCTATGCGCGACAAATTCGCATAAAATGTATAAATATTCCTTATATATGACTAATGCGACAACCCCTTATCTTTACATATTCCTCTTGTTTCTACAATTCAAAGGCTGCTTTCCGGATAGCTTTCTGTTCCGCTCTGCACAGGTTCCCGGGAAGCCGTGCCATCCTGTGTTTCCGCAGGATTCGATACCGGGAGCTCTGGCGCAGTTTTTTCAGCAACTGTCTGCTGACGCGCCTTTTCCTCCACACGCTGCTTTGTCTCCGGTTCCTGGATCCCTTTTGCCTCACGGAAGATCTTCATAAATTCTTTTCCTGTGATAGTCTCTTTCTGGATCAGGAACTCTGCGATCTTGTCCAAAACATCCCTGTTTTCACTAAGCAGGCGTTTTGCCTCATCGTAAGATTTCTTCAGAAGCTTCATCACCTCATGGTCAATCTCCGTGGCAGTGGAATCACCACAGTTCAGCATAGCTCTGCCGTCCAGATACTGACTCTGTGTTTCTGCAAGTCCCATAAGACCGAAACGGTCAGACATACCATACTGAGTGATCATTGCTCTCGCTACCTTAGTTGCCTGTTCAATATCATTGGCAGCCCCTGTAGTAACAGTATCAAATACAATCTCTTCTGCTGCTCGTCCACCCAGATATCCTACCAGCATAGCTTCCAGCTCTTTTCTTGTATTTAAATATTTCTCTTCTTCCGGAACATGCATAACATATCCCAGAGCTCCCATTGTTCTGGGAACAATCGTAATCTTCTGCACAGGTTCCGCGTCTTTCTGAAGAGCGCTTACCAATGCATGTCCCACCTCATGGTAGGAAACAATCCTGCGCTCTTCCGCACTTAATATCCTGTCTTTTTTCTCTTTCCCCACCAGGACCACTTCCACAGCCTCTAAAAGATCTTTCTGAGAAACTGCCTTTCTCCCATTCTTGACCGCAAGAATAGCTGCCTCATTGATCATGTTGGCCAGGTCTGATCCCACTGCTCCGGAAGTAGCCAGCGCAATCCCTTCCAAATCTACTGTCTCATCAAGAGACACATTCTGAGCGTGAACCTTCAGAATACTTACACGCCCCTTCAGGTCCGGGCGATCCACAATCACACGGCGGTCGAAACGTCCCGGACGAAGAAGCGCCGGATCAAGGACTTCAGGACGGTTGGTAGCCGCCAGAATTAAAAGCCCTTTGGAAGTGTCAAAACCGTCCATCTCTGCCAGAAGCTGGTTCAGCGTCTGCTCCCTTTCATCGTTTCCGCCGTATCTGGTGTCGCGGGTCTTTCCAATAGCATCTACTTCATCGATAAAGATAATGCAGGGTGCATTTTTCTTCGCCTCTTCAAACAAATCTCTTACTCGTGAGGCTCCCACACCCACAAACATTTCCACAAAGTCAGAACCTGACAGGGAAAAGAAAGGCACATGTGCTTCTCCTGCCACTGCCTTGGCAAGCAATGTCTTTCCTGTTCCCGGAGGTCCCACAAGAAGGGCTCCTTTCGGAAGCTTTGCCCCGATAGCTGTATATTTACCGGGATTATGAAGGAAATCCACCACTTCCTGCAGGGACTCTTTGGCTTCATCCTGTCCTGCCACATCTTTGAATGTGATCCCGGTTTCTTTCTGTACATATGCCTTTGCCCGGCTCTTTCCTACACCTCCCATCATACCGCCGCCTTTATTCATACGGCGGAACAGAAAACTTAAAAATCCCACCATGATGGCAACCGGTATAATAATGCTCAGAAGCCCGTACAGAAGCTGTCCCATGACATCAGGCTTCTCTTCCTTAAATTCTACACCGGCCTCCTCCAGACGCTTGGTAACCTCATTTCCGTCTTCCGTGGGAACTGTATACAATGTGGTCTGTATCCCCATGCTCTGCTGTACTCTTGGCGTAATTTCAAGAGAACTCGACTGGATAACAACACTCTCCACTTCGCCTTCTTCCAGCATTTCAATAAATTCGCTGTATGCAATCTCATTCGAAACACCTCTGGTCATTCTTGTCAGCATATTCACGCATACCAGAACAACCATGATGCAGATCAGCAGAATCAACAGCGACTGTTTATTTTTAGGTCCTTCACCATTGGGACCTTTGTTCTGATTTTGATCCATTTTTCTCCTCCTCATACTATCTCTTCTATTATAAAGATTACCCGGTTATAAATCAATAACAACATTGTGAAAAACTGGACACATTTATTAAAGTTTTGTAAATTTATGTTGAATGTGTACAAAATAAAATATTTTTTTCTGTTCCTCTGGAATTCTCCCCGGTTTTTGTAGTATACTAACGCAGTAATAGATCTTATCGGATTATTCCGACTCACAAAAATATAGATAAAGGGGCATAAAGAATGAAAATAGGATTTGATAACAACAAATATTTATCCATGCAGTCAGAGCATATCAAAGAACGGATCAACCAGTTCGACAATAAGCTGTATCTGGAATTCGGCGGGAAACTCTTTGATGATTACCACGCATCCAGAGTTTTACCTGGTTTCGCCCCGGACAGTAAGCTGAGAATGCTTATGCAGCTTTCTGACCATGCTGAGATCGTTATTGTCATCAGCGCAGGTGACATTGAAAAAAATAAAGTACGCGGCGATCTGGGCATCACCTATGACATCGACGTACTCCGCCTGATCGATTCCTTTAAGGAAAGAGGTTTATTTGTAGGAAGCGTTGTAATTACCCAGTATTCCGGCCAGCACAGTGCGGATGTCTTCAAGAAAAAGCTTGAGGATCTGGGCATCAAAGTTTATCTTCACTACCCCATCGAAGGCTACCCAAGCAATATCCCTCTTATTGTAAGCGATGAAGGATACGGAAAAAATCAATATATTGAAACCTCACGTCCTCTGGTAGTCATCACTGCTCCCGGACCCGGAAGCGGAAAAATGGCAACCTGTCTCTCCCAGCTGTACCACGAACATAAGAGAGGCATCCATGCAGGCTATGCTAAATTTGAAACATTCCCTATCTGGAATATTCCTCTGAAGCATCCGGTAAACCTGGCATACGAAGCAGCTACCGCTGACCTCAATGACATCAATATGATCGACCCCTTCCATCTGGAAGCCTACGGAGAAACGACTGTAAACTACAACAGAGATGTGGAAATTTTCCCTGTACTCAGCGCTATCTTTGAACGCATTTTCGGAAAATGCCCCTATCAGTCACCTACGGACATGGGCGTAAATATGGCAGGAAACTGCATTGTAGATGATGAGGTGTGCAGAGAGGCTTCCAAACAGGAAATCATCCGGCGTTACTACCAGGCCCTCGCCGGACGTTTGGAAGAGACAAGCACAGATGAGGAAGTCTTTAAATTGGAGCTTCTGATGAAGCAGGCAGGCATCTCACCGGAAAACCGCAAGGTTACAGTTGCCGCAAAAGAAAGAGCTGAAAAGACCGGCAGCCCTGCCGCTGCTATAGAACTGGAAGACGGACGCATCATCACCGGAAAGACATCCGACCTTTTAGGCGCTTCCGCCGCTCTTCTTCTGAATACACTGAAAGAGCTGGCAGGAATCCAGCACAAGATCCATGTAATTTCTCCGGTTGCTATTGAACCCATCCAGAAACTGAAAACAGAGTATCTGGGCAGCAAAAATCCGCGGCTTCACACAGATGAAGTCCTGATCGCCCTTTCCAGCAGCGCCGCTACCAGTGACGTTGCCAAACTTGCTCTGGAACAGCTTCCCAAATTAAAGGGGTGCCAGGTTCATTCCTCTGTGATGCTTTCCTCTGTAGATAAAAAGACATTCAAAAAATTAGGCGTACAGCTTACCTGCGAACCTGTCTACGAACATAAAAAACTGTATTAATCCTGCAGAATATGAAAGGACGCCGCAATACCGCAAGAGAGGGTAAAATCCCCTATTGCGGCGCACGCCTCCTGCCGGCAGGACTTTCCCTACAGAACATGCAAAAACAGGCATATACCCCAAACGGTATATGCCTGTTTTTCATTCTTCCTATTCATCTGTTCATCAGGATCAGTCATCGTATCCGTTAGGATTCTGTGACTGCCATCTCCAGGAATCTGCACACATCTCTTTGATTCCGTACTCCGCTTTCCAGCCCAGCTCTTTTTCTGCTTTTTCTGCGCTTGCATAGCAGGTAGCAATATCGCCCGCACGGCGAGGTTTGATTACATATGGAATTTTTACTCCTGTAGCCTCTTCAAAATTCTTTACAATGTCAAGAACACTGTATCCATTTCCCGTACCCAGATTGTAGATCTTAAGACCTGCTTTCTCTTCAATCTTTTTCAGTGCCTTTACATGTCCCTTTGCCAGATCTACCACATGGATGTAGTCTCTCACGCCTGTTCCGTCCGGAGTGTCATAATCATTTCCGAATACACCCAGTTCCTTCAGTTTTCCTACTGCCACCTGAGTAATATACGGCATCAGGTTATTGGGAATACCATTTGGATTTTCCCCGATGGTACCGCTCTGGTGAGCTCCGATGGGGTTAAAGTATCTCAGAAGTACTACATTCCATTCAGGATCTGCTTTCTGGATATCTGTAAGAATCTGCTCCAGCATAGACTTTGTCCATCCATAGGGGTTCGTGCACTGTCCCTTTGGGCATTCTTCTGTGATAGGCACAAATGCCGGATCTCCGTATACTGTTGCGGAAGAAGAAAAGATAATATTCTTCACGCCGTGCTTTCTCATCACATCTACCAGAGTAAGTGTTCCCGCAATGTTGTTTTCATAATATTCCCATGGCTTCTGTACTGATTCCCCTACTGCTTTCAGCCCTGCGAAATGAATACAGGAATCAATGGCTTCCTTTTCAAATATATCATTCAATGCTTCTCTGTCCAGAATATCTGCTTTATAAAATTTTACCGGCTTTCCTGTAAT
>CALWHD010000016.1 GCA_944380235.1 uncultured Blautia sp. | reverse complement strand
TGGTGCTCAGTGTGATCGGACTGGGGATCAACCAGCTGCTGATGTGGTTCTGTGTGGATATACTGGGAATTTTCTATATGATATCCAAGATTGGGGCTACAGCGGTGGTGATGGTGTATAATTTTGTGACAAGGAAAATGGTTTTGGAGAAGAAATAGCTATGCTTGAAAAGATTTGGAAGGTTAAAGAAAAGAATATTCAGAAAAGCAGTGTTTTTTGGAATATGATGTCAAGTGGCATTAATTCTGTTGTATTCTATGAGAGTAAAATTGTTTTCAAGAATTTTGACTGATGACCTAGTGGTGGCTTCCATTATTTTTATACAAGCTATGTAGGTGTAAAGTTAAAATTCTTAGTGAAGGTGTTGATAGCGCACTAATCAGGAAACATGAAGTAAAAAGTAAGTTAAAATCATTTGCGGTGGAGAGAAAATGACAATGATGAAGAAATTAATTATAATTCCGGCATATAACGAAAGTGCAAGCATTAAGGCGACAGTAGAAGAAATTAGGGAAAAGGCCAAGGATTTTGATTATGTTGTGATTAATGACTGTTCTACAGATGATACTAGAAAGATATGCGAGGAGATGCGGTATAATATTGTTAATCTTCCTGTCAATCTGGGGATTGGCGGAGCAGTTCAGACAGGCTATAAATATGGAGTGAGAAATGGTTACAACCTTGCGGTTCAGGTGGACGGAGACGGACAGCACGATCCAGTATTTCTAGGAAAAATGGCGGAATATCTTTTGAAAACAGATGCGGATATGGTGATCGGCTCGAGGTTTATTGAGAAAGAAGGCTTTCAGTCTTCTGGAGCCAGGAGGGCAGGTATTAAATATTTTACTTTCCTGATAAGACTTTTGACTGGTAAAACTGTTACAGACCCCACATCCGGGCTTCGGATGGTAAACCGGGATGTGATGGAAATGTTTGCCCAGGACTATCCGAAAGATTACCCGGAGCCGGAAAGTGTGGTAGCTGTACTGCGCAGAGGAAAAAAAGTAAAAGAGATTCCGGTGGTCATGCGGGAAAGAAACGGAGGAGTTTCTTCGATTTCCCTAAAGAAATCAGTCTACTATATGGTAAAGGTTTCTCTGGCTATATTGATTGAAAAAATTCGACTGAGAGGAGGAAAGTTGTAATGAATTTTCGTTTACAAGTCATCATAGCGATTATCATTCTAGTGGCGTTGGGTTTTATTATTAATATGATACGGAAAAAAGCTCTTGAACTTCGATATGCACTGGCCTGGTTGGTAGTGGGAATAGGAGTCCTGATACTGGACATTTTTCCGGTATTGATGACGAGACTGGCGGCAATGTTGGGCATTTATTCGCCTATGAATATGTTGTTTTTCCTGGGTTTTTGTTTTTCACTTGTGATCATATTTATCCTCACTGTTGCGGTTTCAAGGATGTCTATACGGATCAAGGATTTGACCCAGGAATTGGCTCTGCATGAGAGGGAAAATAAGGAAACAGATTGAAAACTTAGTAGAAATTTGCTATATTGACAGTGCTTTTAGAGAGGATTATGGCTTAGGGAGGATGCAAAGGACGATGAAGAGAGGAAAAAGGAAAACCGCTTGGGCTCTTTCAGTGATGATGCTTTTAAGCGTTCTGTTCAGTGGGAATGTCTATGCGGCAGATAACACAAATGCAGATTTATCACAGGGAAGTATTTCTGCAGAAACAGGACAGGCTGCTGAGGAGACGACTCCTGACAGCAATTTAGAGGATAAAGAGCAGGATGGACAAGTTGAGGATGGAGAAGAAACAGCTCAATCTACGCAGACATCGGAGGCCCTGGAACAGGGGGGGAGAGAAGAGGTAGATCCGGTTCTGGCAGAGCAGGGGTTGATCAACTATGTAGGAATTGATTATCCTTATCTGGAAACGCCCGCAGAGCAGAATATTGTCATCTCTTATGGCGACGGGAGCGAAAATGTAAGCGATGCGAGACTTGCCGTTCAAAAAGATGACGGGAATACTCTTGAGATAGGACTGTCTAAAAAGGAAGGCGGATTGTACCTTTTTACATATAGTTTTGACGGGACAGCGTCAGGAGTGTATAAGCTGACAGACTTTATCTATACGCAGGATGGAGTAGAACAGGTGATACATCTTGCTGATATAGGCATAGAGTCTATGTTTGGAGTGAATGAAGAATATCCGGGGTATGGACAGACGTCTGAAGAAGGTTCTGAGGAACTTACAGCTCAGGAGCTGGAAATGTCGGTTGTCGATGTAGAGACAGGAGAAGTTGAAGAGTCAACAGATGATATTGAAGATGCGATCACTGCAACGGAGGATCAGATTAGTGCTGCAAAGGAGAGCAGACGCAGCCGTGCAGCTGTGCAGAGATCAGATGATCTTGTTGTTGTTCTCGACCCGGGACATGGAGGATATGACGGAGGGGCCTCTGCTAATGGACTGGTTGAGAAGGATCTGACTTTGAAGATTGCGCAGTATTGCAAAGCGGAACTTGAGCAGTATAATGGGGTCACTGTCTATATGACGAGAAACGATGACCGATACCTGGATATTGACGAGCGTGTCAATATAGCTGCTGATACATACCATGCAGATGTTCTTGTCAGCATACATATCAATTCTGCGTCCGCAGCAGCAAACGGCGCCGAAGTTTACTATCCGAATGCCAACTATAATCCATCTGTCAGTGAGCCGGGGAGAAATCTGGCCCAGCAGATCCAAAATCAGTTGATTGCCCTTGGGTTGACTGACAGAGGGATAAAAGTGCGGAATACGATCAATGATATTTACCCGGATGGCTCCAAACAGGACTACTATGGGATTATCCGTTATAGTAAACTGCATGGTTTCCCAGGGATCATCGTAGAACATGCTTTCATCTCTAATCCAAGTGATGCGGCAAAGCTGGCACAGGATAGTTTCTTGCGGCAGTTGGGTATTGCTGACGCTACAGGAATAGCGAATGCGTATGGCTTGACGAAAGGGCCTAATATTAATATAGAGCATAAGAATGATTTTGACGGAACTGCCCAGATCAATGTATCCGGCATAGGAAATAATGGTATCGTAAAAGTCTGGAATGAAAGCACAAATATTTCTAAAGAATATACGTTAGTGACAGGTAAACAGACGATAGATTTCAACGTTTCAGATTACAACGGGGCGCGTGGAACTTATTATGTAGAAACGTTGAATTCGTCAGGGCAGTCCTTGTTAAAAGAGGAGTTCTATGTTTCAAAGGATACGAGCAGTGAGATTACGATCAATTCAGATGGAACAGAAAAAGCATTCACTGTAAATATTAAATTTGCCGATATGCCATCTGAGATTACTGGGATTCAGGTGCCGGTGTGGACTAAAGCGGACCAGAGTGATCTTAGATGGTTAAATGCGACACAGACTTCAGCAGGAAATTGGCAGGCGATCATTAATATTAAAGATTACAAAGCAGCAGGTACTTACAATGTACATGTATATGCGACATTGGAGGATGGAGAACAAAGAGGGATTGCAAGTACGACAATGGAAGTGACCCAGCCCTCTGTGGATGGTCATATCCAGAATTATGATGAAGAGAAAGGTACATTTGAGGTTGTAATTGACAAAGTTATTTCTCCATCAGGAATTGATGTAATACAGGTGCCGGTATGGTGCGCTGAAGACCAAAGTGATCTGATCTGGTATAATGCGGAAAAGCAGGCCGATGGGAGCTATAAAGTAAAAGTAAGTATTGCAGATCATAACTATTCTATCGGAAATTATAAAGTGAATGTCTATCTGACAGCCGGCAATGGAATTGTGATTGGGAAAAATTTCGGTATCCAGGAAGTGGTTCTGCCTGATACGGAAATTACGGCGGAAAGTATAGGCAATAAAGAACTGCAATACAAGCTGCAAGTGACCAATGTAGGACTGCTTGGCAAGATCCAGAACGTGATGTTTGCAACCTGGAGCGAAACGGGTGGACAAGATGACCTTGTGTGGTATACAGGCCATAAAAATGCGGATGGAAACTGGGAAACGACAGTGGACATCCGGGACCATAAGACAGCTGGTAAGTATGAAGTGGATGTATATTATACACTGGCGAACGGGACAATGAAGGGCCTGGGTTCTACTTTCTTTGAGGTGAACAGACCCAGCTTTACTACAAGTATACAGAACTACGATGAAGAAAAGGGAACCTTTGAAGTAGTAGTAAGCAACATAGTATCAGCGTCAGGAGTAGAACAGGTACAGGTGCCGGTATGGTGTGCGGCAGACCAGAGTGATATCAGATGGTATGGTGCAGAAAAGCAGAACGATGGTACATATAAGGTAAAAGTAAGTATAGCAAACCATAACTTTTCTGTGGGTACATATCAAGTCCATGTCTATCTGACGACCAAGAACGGGCTGACACAGGGAGTGGTAGCGGGGACACAGAAGGTGACGCTGCCGGATATGAAGATCACTGCTGAGGATACAACAGGCGAGGAGCTGACATACAGATTACAGGCGGCAAATGTAGGCCTGCTTGGAGTGTTGAAGAATGTGATGTTTGCGACCTGGAGTGAAACAGGCGGCCAGGATGACCTTGTGTGGTATACAGGCCATAAAAATGCGGATGGAAACTGGGAAACGACAGTGGACATCCGGGA
>CALWHD010000015.1 GCA_944380235.1 uncultured Blautia sp. | reverse complement strand
TTTACAGACAGGTTCAACTTATGAAACTTATCTTCCAGATACAACTTTAAAAGAAATTATGCTTTGTATAATTTTGATCGTAAATTACGGATTATTACAATAGAATATATACTAGAAGTGGAAAAACAGGAAAATGCTTTGATGACCTATACTTTTTCTAAAAATCATGATATTTCCAATAACTGGAAACATTTAAAAATTTTACACTGATCCCTCTATTATTTCGAACGATATATATTTGACAAATTACCTAATCAACCCCATCTTCTCCCGCCTTGTCATCTGTTTGATCTCCCACTCTCTTTTCATAGCCTCCTGTTTCGATTCAAATGCCTCATAATAGGCAAGTTCCACCGGCAGCCTTGCCTTGGTGTATTTTGCTCCTTTTCCTGCATTATGACAGGCAATGCGTTTCTCCAGATTGTTTGTCCAGCCTGTATAATAAGTTCCGTCACTGCATTTTACTATATATGTATAATTCATATGTTTTTTCTTCCTTTATGATAATGACTGTCTATGTAATGGACGCCTCATCTGCATAAAGGCAAGACAGGACGCCCTTTATATCAAGCTGCCGATTCCAAAAGTACCTTACCCATGAGAAAGGCAGAACAGAAACGCCTGCCTTCCAAAAGAAAAACTGTAAGAGCTAATCGGCTGCGGATTTTCTGTTTCCGCATACTTTATTATACTCTTACAGTCTGGACTTGTGAATGTTTTCTTTTCCCTGTACTCTGCAGCCCTTTACGGCAGATACTGCAGCGGATCTAATGGACTTCCGTCTTTCTGAAGAGCAAAATAAAGATTTGCCCCTTCTTTACTGTAATATTTCGTAGGTTCATTTACATATCCAAGAACACTGCCTGCTGTCACATACTGTTCTGCTGCAAAAGGCACATCTTTTAACTGTCCGTAAACTGCCTGGTATCCATTTCCCATATCTACGGTCACTGTTGTTCCTGTCTCTTCATTTTCCACAATGGACACAATCTTTCCGTTGGCCACTGCTGCCACCGGAGCTCCTGCTTCTGAAGAGATCACAATAGCAGGATTCAGTTTATATACATTCAAAGTAGGAAAATATACGGTATGTTCCATGTTGTAGTCAATGATCACCTGTCCGTTTACCGGCCACTCCATCAGGGAACTTTCCGTAAAATTCATATCAGGCGCCATGGCTGCCTCTGTATTGACTGTCTCCTGTGTATCCTGCTGCTCTGCTGCGGCATCCTGGACTGTGTTTCCTGCCGCATCTGACGCTTCCGTATCCGCCTCTTGAGTACCTTCACTGTCAGAAGTGTCTTCCTGCACCTCTGTCTCTACTTCTTTTTCTCCTTCCACACTGGAAGTATTGGCATCCTGTGTTTCTTCTTCCTCTTCTCTTTCTTCTGTCCTTATTGCCTGGTCAACAGAATCCTCTTCATTCTCCTTAACAAACTCTTTCTCATTCGGCGTGCTCTTACTCCCGGACTGATATACAGCTGCACATGTTACAATCAGAACCAGAGTCAACAAACTTCCAAGTGCTACACGCAATTTACCTTTTCTACTCATATTCTTCACCTCTACCTATAGTGGAGCAATCCGCCCCTTCTTGTTTTCAACTATAGGATTGCCAGAATATGAAAACTTATACACAAAAATATCGCCTTTCTCATGAGTTATCCACAATTTCCAGATCGGGAAAGAAGTATTTCAGGATATCCCTGTAATTTTTTCCTTCCAGGGCCAGCTTCTGTGCTGTATACTGGCTCATTCCCATTCCATGTCCGATGCCTCTGCACAGAAACCTGATCTGTCCTTCCAGTTCCTGTACTGTAAAGCAGGAAGAAGGAAGCTCAAGGAGTTCTTTTATCTTTTCTCCTTGAAAAACCTGTGTCCCTATCTGTATCTCCATCACATATCCCACAGAATCTACCTCTTTTACCTCTGCTGTTTTTCCCTCATCCATGGAAAATCCTGTATACTCCTTTCTGAGTTTCTCTGTCAGTTCCTCCAAAGTAAAATAACAGCCCTCCACATACAGAGGGCTGTCAATATCCTTTGACGTATCTACAGAGGGCAGATAAGAAAAGGCATCTCCCAGGATTTCCTTTCCATCCCTGGTCTTTCCCTGGCTTAAAGCATGGTAGGGAATTTCTTTGATCTCACCATCCAGAGTAAGCAATTCCCCTTTTGTCTCCTCTGCCGCCTTTTGAAATTCCTGGAATCTGACCAGATCCTGCGCGCTCATCTTTTTTCTCTTCAAAAAGTCAGAAGCCTGAGATATCAGTTCCTGCTCTTCTCCCTTTTCCTGCGATATATACAGTAAATTTCTTACAAGAACCGTCTGCGCCTTAATCGCTTCCTTATCGTAATCCCAGGAAATCTGAGATGCTGTTACAGCCGGTATGTATTCTTCTATGGAAATTTCTCTCTCCACAGGACATGCCTGACGCCCCTGAATGATCACAGTCAGCAGCCAGGGAAGTATCAGGAACAAAATCAGTATAAAACCAATGGATTCATCTTCTCTTTTCATAAATCTTTCAAAACCCGGGCTTTTTACTGATAGTATATGTCTTTTTCCCCCTGTCCTATTCTTTTCCTGTCAACTGTCTCCTGCAATGTTTCCTTACAAAATAGAAACACACTGCCTGCATAAGAATGGTGATGATCCAGGATGCGGGATAGGAAATAAACAGAAAATGCAGAGATCTGTTTTGCGGAAAGAAACCATAAATCCATAAAATTCTGGTACCTACTGTACCAATCACAGATAATACCATCGGTACTGCAGAATGTCCCATACCCCTTAAAGCGCCAGGTATCAAATCCATAATGCCGCACAGAAAATAAGGAACTGTAGTGATTGAAAGAATCTCAAGCCCACACTGAATCACATCCGCATCCGCTGTATAAATTCTCAAAATCTGTGAACCAAACACATAAGCTCCTACACCCAGCAAAACTGCCGCACCGGACGACAGAATCATACAGTCCGCAAGGACCCTGTCCATACGCTTTGTCTTCCCCACACTGTAATTCTGGCTGGTAAAACTCATACATGCCTGCGTAACAGCATTCACTGCCACATATAAAAATCCCAGGATATTGTTTGCCGCCGTATATCCCGCCATTGCCGTGGAACCAAAGGAATTCACGGAAGACTGGAGCAGGGCATTTGAAAAATTAATCACTGTACTCTGAATTCCGGCAGGTATTCCTACCTGAAAGATACGCTTCAGATAAACAGCTTTAATCTTTAGTTTTGAAAATCGAAGCTGATAGCTTCCCTCTGTCTTATAAAGACACCGGAGTATAAGAATACATGAAATCATCTGAGATGCCACTGTCCCGACTGCCACGCCGGCAACACCCAGAGGAATCACGATGACCAGAAGAAGATCCAGTACCACATTGACCATTCCCGCAGCAGCAAGGAAAATCAGCGGCCGTTTTGTATCTCCTACAGCTCTCAAAATTGCGGCACCATAGTTGTAAAGCATAAAAAAGGGCATTCCGATGAAATAAATTCTCATATAAACCGCAGACTGATCGATTACATCCGCCGGCGTTGCCATCAGTTCAAGAGCTGCTCTGGAGGTTCCAACTCCTACAAACGCCATGATAATCCCGCTGACCAGCGCAAGTGCTATCGCCGTGTGCACTGCTTCTGACATTTCTTTATCACTCTCTGCCGCATAATATCTGGCTGCCAGAACATTGGCTCCCAGAGAGATACCGATAAAGAGATTCGTAAAAATATTGATCAGTGCAGTAGTGGAGCCTACTGCCGCAAGCGCCTGACTGCCGCTGAATCTGCCCACTACCACAATATCCACAGCATTAAACATAAGCTGCAGGATACTTGAAAGCATCAGCGGAAGCGAAAAAGAGATCAATTTATCCATAATTGATCCATTACACATATCTATTTCATATTTATTATTTTTCAACGTCGGATTCCTCCCATTAGACTCTGCATGCTTATCTTATTCCTTTCTTTCTTTTTCGTCAATAGAGCGTGAAAAAGACTTGTGAAATAATTATGAATATTTTTATACTGATCTGCAGAGAACTGCCGCTGTACAGTATATTCCGTACAGCGGCAGTTCTCTGATAAATATGATCTTATTGAACTTATCTTTTTACAATAAATGCAGGTATGGGCGGATTATTTTTTCTGTTGAAATAAGAACTGAGGATCACCAGATACTTTTTTTCATCCAGTCCCTTTAAAAACTCCAGGATTGTGTCCTTCTCCTCAAATCCTGTATCGCCGCCGCTGTAAATACACAGCGCCATGACTCCGCCTCTTTTCAAAAGTTCCAGCCCCTGCCGCACTGCCTCAACACTGGTACTGGCTTTTGTGGCAAAAGTATGGTCCCCGCCCGGCAGATAACCAAAATTAAAATATATTCCGTCTATGCTGTCTTTCTCAGCATATTTTCCCATATTCACATGGCTGTCCAGGATCAGTTCTGCCTTTTCCTGCATATGATTTTTCTCCAGACGTGCTTTTGTTGCCTCAAGCGCCTGTTCCTGGATATCAAAGGCGATCACCTTTCCTGTCTCTCCTGCCATATCACAGAGAAACAGCGTATCGTACCCGTTTCCCATGGTAGCATCTATATAAGTCCCGCCTTTCTTTGCCTGGAGACGAAACATCTCGTGGCTGAATTCTGTAATCTGGTATGTTTTCATTCTGATTTCCATTCCATTTGTCAGTGATCAAACAGTTTTTCTTCTACTTCAGATCTGTTTGCTGGCTTCCAGTGCCTGCGCCAGATCCTCAATAATATCATCTACATGCTCGATTCCCACAGAAAGCCGGATCATACCCGGGGATACCCCTGCTGCCACCAGCTGTTCATCATTTAACTGACGATGGGTATGGCTTGCCGGATGCAGCACACTGGTCTTGGCATCAGCCACATGAGTTACGATAGAAGCCAGTTTCAGGCTGTCCATAAATTTTACTGCAGCTTCTCTTCCCGCCTTCAGCTCAAAGGAAATAACTCCGCAGGTTCCCTTCGGCATATACTTTTGTGCCAGTTCATAGTATTTATCTCCAGGCAGTCCCGGATAGTTTACTTTTCCCACTAAAGGATGCTCATTTAAAAATTCAGCAACTTTCTGTGCATTGTAGCAGTGTCTCTCCACTCTCAGAACCAGAGATTCCAGCCCAAGATTCAGAATAAAGCTGTTCATAGGAGAGGGAACAGATCCTAAATCTCTCATGAGCTGCGCATTGATCTTTGTAATATAAGCAGCCTTTCCAAACTGTTTTGTGTATACCACGCCATGATAAGACTCATCCGGCTGTGTCAGTCCCGGGAACTTATCCCCGTGTGCTTCCCAGTCAAAATTTCCGCTGTCCACAATAGCGCCCCCTACCTGAGCCGCATGTCCGTCCATATATTTTGTAGTGGAATGGGTCACAATATCAGCTCCCCATTTAAAGGGATTACAGTTCACAGGTGTTGCAAAAGTATTGTCCACGATCAGAGGAACTCCGTGGCTGTGGGCAAGCTCTGCCATTTTCTCAATATCCAGTACCACCAGGGCGGGGTTTGCGATAGTCTCCGCGATCACTGCTTTGGTGTTTTCTTTAAATGCTTTTTCCAGCTCCTCCCTGGGTGCGTCTACATCGATGAAAGTACACTCAATCCCCATTTTCTTTGCTGTCACACCAAGAACATTTAATGTTCCTCCATAGATAGCAGATGCACAGATCACATGGTCCCCTGCCTCACAGATATTAAACACCGCATAAAAATTTGCAGCCTGTCCGGAAGAAGTCAGCACAGCAGCAACGCCTCCCTCCAGATCCGCAATCTTTTCCGCAACCAGGTCATTCGTCGGATTCTGGCATCTGGTATAGAAATAACCATTATCCTTCAGATCAAACAGTCTTCCCATTTCATCTGTTGTATCATACTTAAAAGTCGTACTCTGATAAATCGGCATCATTCTCGGTTCGCCTTTTTTTGGCTTCCAGCCTGACTGGATACATTTTGTTTCAATCCTATATTCTTTACTCATCTCTTATCCTCCTGTGTTCTCTTTTATGTTTTATTTTCATTATCCTACATGATACCTGCTATTTTCTGACCTGCCCATACTGCCAGCAGACACAGAGCCAGGCTGCATACCATATAAATCCCAGCCATTCCTGTCTGCCCTTTTTCCAAAAGAGAAGAACTCTCCAGAGCAAAGGTAGAAAATGTGGTAAATCCTCCGCATACTCCGGTCTTTAAAAACAAAACCATATGATTATTTCCCCAGCCGTTTTTTGCCGCCGCAGCTGCGATCACACCAATGACAAAAGCTCCGATAACATTGACTGAGAGAGTAATCCACGGAAATCCTGATTTATCAGGCACGGGAATCATTCCCATAAGATATCTGAATACAGCTCCCAGGAATCCCCCCATACCCACAAATAAACAATTTATCATCTCACCGGCCTCTTATCTTCTGAAATATTTCTGTCCTATCAGAAGCACAGCAACAAACAAAGCAACACCGATTCCTAAAATGATCAGAACGGTTTCTTCCGCTACGGGGTGATACAATGCCAGAAGTCCCAATACCAGAAGATCCAGCCCGATAACACCTATGGCTCCTCCGATGGTTATCATAAATTTTCTTTCATTTTCCGGAGAAACTCCACTGCCAAATCTTTCTCTTATCATGGATGTTTTCCCTTTTACAGCCATAAAAATTCCAAATAAAATAATAATGCACGCAATTATTACCAATACTTCATCTCTTGCCATATTTCTCCTCCGTATTCCTTACTCAAGAACTCCCTGCATCTCCTTAGCTGCAGTTTCTTTCTATATTTCTGCGGTTCTTTTTCTGGCATTTTTATAATATTTCATAAATACAATAATAAACCATACTGGAAGCACAGTTCCCTTCAGCACACAGGAAAGAGTCAATGTCCACCAAACACCGTTTAGTTCCAACACTGTGGAGGACAATAACATTGCCACCGGTATCCTCAGGGTATTGAATAAAACCCCAGTTACAGAAGGCGGCACTGTCTTTCCCATTCCCTGGAAAGCCCCTGTCGCTGCTCCCTCCAGACACATAAATATTTCTGAGATACCAATAATCCTGAGATAATCAACTCCCATAGGAATAACATCTTTCTCTGTAATAAAAATCCGAAAGAAAAATTCCGGAAACGCCAGAAGCAGAAAACTGGTAAACAATCCCCAGGCCGCCATAATGCCTGCTGCTGTCTGCACACCCTTCTTAATCCTCTCAGGTTTGCCGGCTCCATAGTTCTGAGCCACAAAAGCATTTACCGCTGTTGAGAAACCTCCTGCAGTCATCCATGAAATGGACTCAATCTGGCTTCCTACCTTCTGCACGGCAACTGCCGCATCCCCCCAGCCAGCGATCAGTCTGGCGATTACCATAGAGATTGCGGAAAACAAGGCATCCTGAATTGCCGGAGGAAAACCAATGACTGCAATATCCTTAACATAGCTTCTTCTGGTCCGCTTCATCAGGTGAAGATTTCTGAAAATTACCGGTTCATGCCATACACTTATCAAGTATAGTACAAATACGATGATTTGTGCAAATACTGTCGCCAAGGCTGCTCCTGCCACCCCCATCCTTGGTATCGGTCCGATTCCAAAGATCAGAACAGGATCCAGAATAAAATTCAGTACAAGACCTATAGTGGTCACACGGAAAGTAGTCACTGTATTTCCCATTGCCGCCAGAATACCTCCCAGCACCTGGTCAAGAAAAGAGAACACAATCAGACCGCAGGTAATCAAAAGATAAATTCTTGCATCTCTTATAACTTCGGGACTGTTCAGCATAAAAAAATCAATCAGCTGCCTGTGAAACACTACACTGATGATCCCGTAAAGGATTCCCAGAAAAGCACCCATTCTCAATGCCCCTCTGGCATACTCTGCGGCAGCCTCTGGTCTGTCTGCACCCAGGCTCTGACCGATATTCACCTGTCCCCCAATACGGGGAATTGTGGTAAATCCATTGGCAAGCCACATAAACATTCCCGCTGCACCTACTGCAGCCACTGCACCGCTTCCCAGACGCCCGATCCATATCATATCCACAAGGTTATATCCCATCTGTATCAGAGAAGTTCCCATAACAGGAAACGCCAGCCGCGCCAGTGTACTGACAATCGGTCCCTCCAGTAAGTCAATCTTTCTCTTCATTGTTTTTCCCATAACTTTCTCTGTTTATTTCGTTTATAATTACTAGTCTATCAGACTAACAGGAAACCTGCAAACATTTCTTATCAACAATTTCAATTCTTTTTCTCTTATTTATCCACACTATAGAAACTTTTCCACTTTTTTATCTGTATTATCAACAAACTGCTTCTTTTCACCTTCTATTTGTGTTAATCTAAAGAAAAGCAGTAAAGTGAGGAAATGAAAATGAAGGAAAAAATATATACCATCCCTTTAATGGATGCTTTCCGGGCAGATGATGAATGCCCTTTTTGCTATATTGAACGCAGTCTGGAACAGCATGCTCTGGATTTTACTCTGGGTTCCGGTGCTTCCTATATGGAAGATGACATCCGGGCTGAGACAGACAAAATGGGGTTCTGCAGAGTCCACTACAAAAAAATTTTCGATTATGGAAACCGCCTGGGTACAGGTCTGATTCTCAACACTCATTTTAAAAAGAAAAACGAGGAGCTGAAACAGCAGTTAAAAATGTTCTCTCCTGGAAAAGCATCCATGCTTGGTCATTTCAAAAAAGTAAAGCTTGATGAATCTTCCCCAAAGACCAGTATCGGACAATGGGTAAAAGAGCAGACTTCCAGCTGTTTTATCTGCGATTACTATAAAAACACCTACAACAGATATCTGGATACCTTCTTTGAACTGTACAGGAAAAACCCTGAGTTTCGTGAATTATTTAAAAGCAGTAAGGGATTCTGCCTTCCCCACTTCGGTGACTTAGTAGAAACAGGAGAGATTGTTCTGTCAGACAAAGAAAAAAATACCTTTTATCCTGAACTGTTCCGTCTGATGACAGATAACCTCCAACGCGTTTCTGATGATCTGGAATGGTTCTGTGATAAATTCGACTATAAAAATAAAGATGCTGACTGGAAAAACTCCAGAGATGCCATTCAAAGAGGCATGCAGAAAGCTGCCGGCAGTTATCCTGCTGATCCGCCTTATAAAGCCGACAAGTAATATTTCTAAAAAAAGAATAAAGCTATTCAGGGCTATTTTCATTTTTCTTTTAGTGTTTAGTCATAATTTATCTTTATTTACCCTGTATATTATTACTTGTAAAAGCCAATAAGACTTTTTCAAAATCTTTTTCTTTTCATATACTGATAGCGATTATCAGTATACTCCTTCTTTTTTATGATAACAAACAGGAGCAGAAATCATCCCCCTCTGATTTCTGCTCCTGTTTCGTTTCTGCCTGTTTTGCCTGTTCTTCTATCTCTTTCCTGCCCGTTTTGTATATTCCATTCTTCTATCATTCCTGTATTCTTCTCTTTTTGCTCTTTTCTAAAATGTTTCCAAACTTCATATTTCTTTTACGATTTCATCACAAAATCATCACATTTACCCTGTATATTATTACTTGTAAAAGCCGATAAGACTTTTTCAAAAATCTTTTTCTTTTTCATATGTCGGTATAAAAACCGACTCTCCTTCTTTTTAATATTTTTATATTAAAAAAGAGACCAGAATCAACCTTCCCCCCTCATTGATTCTGGTTTCTTTTTTGTTAATTTTTCAGGACAGGACCGTTCATCGGTCCTGTCCTTCATGATTTATGAGTCTGTAAAGTTCGGACTCACTTTTTCGAAGTGTTTCGGCAAATTCCAGGAAAATCTCTTTTGAATGTTCTTCCTGTATCTGTTCCCCCTTATAGATAATCCGATGCTCCATACTTGCCCATAAGTCCATAGTAAGCGTTCTGATCTGTATCTCTACAGGATAATACTCTTTACCGTCTGTATGATAAACAGGAACCCCCATCACCAGATGAAAGCTCCTATATCCGTTTTTCTTTGGCTCTAGAATATAATCCTTTTCTTTTATACAGATCATATCCGAATACTTTTTTATCTGCTTTGTCACACGATATACATCTTCTTCAAAATAACATATAATTCTTATCCCGGCTATATCAGTCAGATAATTTTTAGCACAGACCAGAGATGTATCCCTGTTCTCACGTTTTAGTTTCTCTTCAATGCTCTTTTCCGTCTTAATTCTGGACTGTATATTATGTATGGGATAATTCTTATATTTTAATCTGTAATCCTCATTTAAACTTTTGATACGGACTAAAAGGTTTTCCATAGCTTCTTCATATGGCTTTATAAATTTAAAGTAATCTTCTTCTGTCTGCTGCATTTCTTCCATACGGCTTACCTCCTGATCATTCTCCTGACAATAACCATTTTATCAGGAAAATTTGTCCGTATTATGAGTAAAATCTTTATTTTTCATAAAAAAAGACTGAAATCCTTAAACAATTAATCATAAGGATTTCAGTCTTTCAAAATAAATTAGTGAAGCATCGGGGATTCGAACCCCGGACAACTTGATTAAAAGTCAAGTGCTCTACCGACTGAGCTAATGCTCCATAGAAAATGCCCAGAGCCGGAATCGAACCAGCGACACGAGGATTTTCAGTCCT
>CALWHD010000014.1 GCA_944380235.1 uncultured Blautia sp. | reverse complement strand
GGAACTTCTCACCAACAACTGGAACGAAATCATAGAAGACGATTCCATTGATATTGTCATTGAGGTTATGGGCGGCATTGAGCCTGCAAAGACCTGGATCCTGGAAGCACTTCAGGCAGGAAAACATGTGGTGACAGCCAATAAAGATCTGGTGGCTTCTTATGGAAGCGAGCTTCTGGACAGCGCGGCTGAATACAGAAGGGATTTCCTTTTCGAAGCTTCTGTTGCAGGAGGAATCCCCATCATACGGCCTTTAAAACAGTGTCTGGCAGGAAACCATATCACGGAAGTAGTGGGGATCGTCAACGGCACCACCAATTTCATCTTAACGAAAATGGCTCAGGAAGACATGGAATTTGCGGAAGCCCTGGCTCTTGCCACAAAACTGGGCTATGCGGAGGCGGATCCCACTGCGGATATCCAGGGGCATGATGCCGGAAGGAAGATGGCGATCATGGCGTCCATTGCTTTTAACTCCAGGGTGACTTTTCAGGATGTGAGTACAGAGGGAATTACCCAGATTTCTTCAAAAGACATCCGCTATGCAAAAGAACTGGGATGTGTGATCAAGCTGCTGGGCGTGGCGAGAAATACAGATACAGGAATTGAGGTAAGAGTGCAGCCTATGCTGATCTCTGATACCCATCCTCTTGCATCAGTCAATGATTCTTTTAACGCGGTATTTGTCCACGGCGATGCGGTGGACGATGCCATGTTCTACGGAAGAGGTGCGGGGGAAATGCCCACAGCAAGCGCCATTGTGGGAGATGTATTTGACATTGTGAGAAATATCATTGCCGGAGCCACCGGAAGGATCGGCTGTACCTGTTATAAGCAGCTGCCTATCAAGGATCCTGAGGATATGGAGAGCAGATTCTTCCTGAGGCTGCATGTGGATGACCGGCCGGGTGTGCTGGCAAGTATTGCAAGTGTTCTTGGCAATAACAATGTGAGTATCGCACAGATGATCCAGAAACAGAAGGACGAAGACCTGGCGGAGATCGTAGTGGTGACTTCCGGTGTAAGAGAGGGAGATTTCAACGATGCCATGCTGATCATCGAAGGTATGAACGTAGTACATAAAGTTTCATCTGTAATTCGAGTATATGGAGAATAAACATGACAGAGAAATTATTTTACCGAGACAGCTGTATCCGGGAATTTGATGCCCATGTCCTCTCCTGTGGAAAAAAAGGCGGATTTTATCAGGTAGTTCTTGACAGAACTGCCTTTTTTCCTGAAGGAGGAGGACAGAGCGCGGATACAGGAGCGATTTTCTTTGAGGGAGGCAGTGTAAAGGTGCTGGATGTGCAGGAGACAGAAGGCACGGTGGTTCACTATACAGACGGAGAGGTTCCCCAGGGAGCAGCTGTGAAAGGCGAACTGGATTTTGAGGAACGGTTTTCCAAAATGCAGCAGCACACAGGAGAACATATCATATCCGGGCTTGTAAATCAATATTTCGGATACAGAAATGTGGGATTCCATCTGGGAAAAGAAGCTGTCACAATGGATTATGACGGGACTCTGACAGAGGATGATCTGCGGAAGATAGAGGCTGAGGCCAACCATGCTGTGGCGGAGAACATCCCTGTCAAAGTGTTGTACCCTACCCGGGAAGAACTGGAAAGTATTACCTACAGAAGTAAGATTGAAATCGAAGGACAGATCCGTATTGTCCAGATTCCGGGATATGATTCCTGTGCCTGCTGTGCTCCTCATGTAAAGGAAACAGGGAGCATCGGGCTTATTAAGATCACAGGTGCCATACATTACAAAGGAGGCATGCGTGTATCCATGCTCTGCGGATTTCGCGCTCTGGCAGATTATAACCGGAAGGAAGCAAATGTGCAGAAGATTTCCACCTTGCTTTCTGTGAAACAGGAAGATACGGCAGAGGCGGTGAACCGTCTGCTGGAGGAAATATCAGGCTGTAAAGAAAAAATCAAACGGCTGCAGCTGCAGTATGTGGAAGGGTGTCTGGAAGCAGCAGGAAGAGAACAGGACCAAAAGAAGGATACGGCTCTGCTTTTATTTGAAGATGAGCTCGATCCGGCGGCGATGAGAAATTTTGTCAATGGTGCCATGAAACTGACAGAAGGCATCTGCGGAGCTTTTGTTGGAAATGACCGGAAAGGTTACCGCTATGTGCTTGGGACGTCAGGAAGAGATATCCTTGCCGCAGGCAGGGAACTGAATCAGGTATTTGCAGGAAAAGGAGGAGGAAGACCGCCTATGATCCAGGGCTCTCTGACCAGAAATAAAGAGGATATAGAGAAATTTATAAGGTGTTGGGGCAAAGTAGAATGAAGGAGAAATTTATGAGAAAAATACAGGAATATTTTCTTTACTTTATGCTGTACTCCATTCTGGGCTGGTGTTACGAAGTGTTTCTGGAAGTGGTTGTTTACCGGTGGGGATTTTCCAACAGGGGAGTTTTGTTTGGACCCTACTGTGTGGTATATGGGTTTGGTGCGCTGATCTTGCTTCTGTCCCTTGGAAAATTTAAGGAAAGGAAAATCAGGGTGGGTAATTTCAGTATCACACCGGTGCTGGTATTTTTGGCGATTGTGGTGATCACTACAGGAGTAGAATTGGTCGCAAGCTATATCATGGAATATACCAGGGGAGAATGGCTGTGGGATTACACCAGGTTTTCCTTTAATTTTCAGGGAAGGATTGCGCTGAACCCCAGTATCCGATTCGGTATCGGAGGAATGGTATTTTTATATCTGCTGCAGCCTTTATTTGAGAAACTGGCAAAATCCATGAGCAGCAGAGTTCTGGGAGCTGTGACAGGGATTCTGGCAGTTTTGCTGGCAGCGGATGCAGTCTACATATTTTTTATCAGATAGAAAGACTTTCCGGGAGGAAAGAGGAGTAGAAGAATGAATATACTGAACATGGAACATATCAGCAAAATTTACGGAGACAAAGTTATATTTGAGGATGCTTCTTTCGGGCTCCAGGAAGGGGATAAAATAGGGATCATCGGAATCAACGGAACCGGAAAATCGACGCTTCTGAAAATGGCAGCAGGACTGGAAAATCCGGACACAGGACAGATTACCAGACAAAACGGGCTGAAACTTGCTTATCTGCCCCAGGATCCGGAATTTCCGGAAGATGCCACAGTAGCATCCTATGCCCTGGACGGTGTGCAGGAGACAGACTGGAAAGTGCAGAGCACTTTAAATAAACTGGGGATTGGAAATCCTGAGGCAAAGATCAGTGAACTGTCCGGCGGACAGAAACGCAGAGTAGCAATGGCAAAGACATTTTCCGGGGAAGCGGATGTTCTTCTCCTGGATGAGCCTACCAATCATATGGATGAAGAGATGCTGGAGTGGCTGGAGAAATATCTTCGCGCATTTAAAGGGGCGATCCTTATGGTGACCCATGACCGTTATTTCCTGGATCAGGTATCCAACAAGATCCTGGAGATCAGCCATGGATCTGTTTATGAATACCAGGCAGATTATTCCGGCTTCCTGGAGCTGAAAGCAGAGCGGGAAGAGATGGAGCTTGCTTCTTTAAGAAAGCGTCAGAGTATCCTGCGCATGGAGCTGGAATGGGCAAAGAGAGGCTGCCGGGCAAGAAGTACCAAGCAGAAAGCCAGGCTTCAGAGGCTGGAAGATCTGAAAAATGCGGCAGCGCCTGTCCGGGATTCTGCAGTAGAGCTGGACAGTGTGAATGCAAGGATGGGAAGAAAGACCATAGAGCTTTCCCATGTAAGCAAGAGCTATGGTGACAAAAAGATCCTGGAGGATTTCAGCTATATTTTTCTGAAAAATCAGACCGTGGGATTTATCGGACCCAATGGCTGCGGAAAGTCTACTCTGATGAAGATGCTTGCCGGGATCATAAAGCCAGATTCGGGAAGTATTGAAAAAGGAGAGACCATTAAGATTGGATATTTTGCCCAGGAAGAGCAGAATATGGACAGCAGTCAGAGGGTGATCGATTATGTAAAGGATATTGCAGAATACATCAATACTTCCGAGGGAAGGATCAGCGCCTCTCAGATGCTGGAGCGTTTCCTTTTCACTCCGGATATGCAGTATTCTCCTATAGGGAAGCTGTCCGGCGGGGAAAAGCGCCGGCTGTATCTGCTGGGAATTCTTTCAAGTCCCATTAATGTGCTGATTCTGGATGAGATCGGAAATGCCCTTGATATTCCAACCATGACGATCCTGGAGGATTTTCTCAATTCCTTTGGCGGTATTGTGATCACAGTATCTCATGACAGGTATTTCCTGGATAATGTGGCAGACCGTATTTTTGAATTTGACGGGCAGGGACATCTGCAGCAGTATGAAGGCGGATATTCCGATTATCTGGAGACGAAAAAAAGAAACGGGGATGACAGGGACAAGGAGATACCTGTGAAAAAAGAAGCAGAGTCAAAGCAGGAAAATTCCAAGAACTGGAAGCAGAACCGTCCGGTAAAACTGAAATTTACTTATAAGGAACAAAGGGAATATGAGACCATTGACAGCGAAATCGAGGCTCTGGAGGCAAAACTGGAGAAGCTGGATGGGGATATGATGGCAAATGCAACTAATTCTGCAAAACTGTCGGAACTGACCAGAGAAAAAGAAGAGACGGAGACAGAACTGGAGGAAAAAATGGACCGCTGGGTGTATTTAAATGATCTGGCGGAGAAAATTGCAGAGCAGGGAAGATAAGGAAGAAAGCACAGACGGCAGGAAGACTGTATAGCTGCCGGAGAATCCGGCAGTCTGTACAGCTGTAAAAAGAGCATATCAGGGCAGGGTTCAGGGATGCAGCGGCAGTTCCTGACAGAACACTGATATGCTCTTTTGCTATTTACAGCTTTATTTTCTGGATACAAAGTCAGGGAGACCGTCTGCGCCCAGAGGGATGCTCACAGTTCCCTGGATCAGAGGAAGGGCATAAAGCAGGAAATCCTCTGTCACATCAGAACCGTCCTCAGTGATCCAGGAGAGAGGAACGGTTTTTTCCTGATTACAGATTTTATTTACATCTTCAAGTCCGAAAGTCATGCGGTAGGGCACGCTGCTGGTTCTTATATAGGAGACCATTTTGCCTGTCTCACCTTTTAATGCAGCGCGGACGCCGAATTCTCCTGCTGCCACGGCTTCCTTCTGATCTGCAGCTGACATCATAGAAGCAGAGCAGCGCTGGCTTACATTTAATTCCACGGAACGCGCTTTTACACCCAGGCGGTTCCGTACCAGGTTTTCCAGGTATTTTCCGCAGCCTGCCAGCATCTTGTGACCAAAGGTGTCTGTGCCGACGCTGTTGTCATATTCACAGAGAAAGGTTCCTTCTTTGTCATGGATCCCTTCTGATACACAGACGATCACATTGGGATTTTTTTCAAAGCAGGCTTCTATTTTCTGCAGAAATGCTTCCTGGTCAAAGTCAGTTTCCGGAAGATAGATAAGAAGAGGGTTGTCGCCTACGGACTTCCTTGCCAGGGCTGCGGCAGCAGTCAGCCAGCCGGCGTGTCTTCCCATGATCTCCACAATGGTGACAGATTTTGTTTCATATACATTAGCATCGGTGACGATTTCTCTCACTGTGGATGCAACGTATCTGGCAGCGCTTCCAAACCCGGGTGTATGGTCTGTGAGCACCAGGTCATTGTCAATGGTCTTGGGCTCTCCGATGACCCGGATAGGACTGTTCACCTTTTCAGCGTAGCGGGAAAGTTTACTTACAGTATCCATGGAATCATTTCCGCCGATGTAAAAAAAGTACCCGATATCCAGTTCTTCAAATTTTTGAAACAGAAGGGGGTAGACAGGGTCTTCCAGACTTTCCGGAAGTTTATACCTGCAGGAACCCAGATAAGCACCTGGAGTGGTTTTTAATTTTTCCATATCTTCCATGGAAAGAGTTTCTTCAAAGTCAAGGAATCTTCCTTCAAGGAAGCCCTGGATCCCGTTGATCATTCCGTATACATGTCCGACAGCCTCCTGGCGGATTCCCTCTGAAACCACGCCGTAAAGGCTGCTGTTGATCACAGCTGTGGGACCGCCGGACTGTCCTACGATCATATTTTTCTTATTCATAACATTTGTGGTGTATGGCGGCAGAAGCAGCGCCATACGCTCCTTTCTTGTGTTTTTTCCTGTATTCATGACCCATTATAGCATGACCTTGGTAAATTTGCATTAAGAAATACTTGCCTGGAAATAAAAATGTGATATAATGAATTTAGGTTTTTCTGCCCCCTGTGTCTGTGTCAGGGAGCCTTAAAGACGGAAAACGGAAATTAATGATATGGAGGTCATAAAGTTATGTTAGTATCAGCAGCAGAAATGTTAAAGAAAGCAAAAGCAGGACATTATGCAGTAGGTCAGTTTAATATCAACAATCTGGAATGGACAAAGGCTGCCCTCTTAACAGCGGAGGAATGCAAATCCCCAATCATCCTGGGTGTTTCTGAAGGCGCAGGAAAATATATGTGCGGTTTTAAAACAGTTGCAGACATGGTAAAAGCCATGATGGAAGAACTGAACATCACAGTTCCGGTTGCTCTGCACCTGGACCATGGTACTTATGACGGATGCTACAAATGCATCAAAGCCGGATTCTCTTCCATTATGTTCGATGGTTCTCACTATCCTATCGAAGAGAATGTAGAAAAGACAAAAGAGCTGGCTGGCGTCTGCAAAGGTCTGGGACTTTCCCTGGAAGCAGAAGTTGGTTCCATCGGCGGAGAAGAAGACGGTGTTGTAGGTATGGGCGAATGCGCTGATCCTAAGGAATGCAAGATGATTGCAGATCTGGGTGTAGACATGCTGGCAGCAGGTATCGGAAATATCCATGGAAAATATCCGGAAAACTGGCAGGGACTTCGTTTTGACGTACTGGATGATATCCAGAAATTGACAGGAGAAATGCCTCTGGTTCTTCACGGCGGCACAGGAATTCCTGCTGATATGATCAAAAAAGCCATTGACTTAGGCGTATCAAAAATTAATGTAAATACAGAGTGCCAGTTATCTTTCGCAGCAGCTACCCGTGAATATATTGAAGCTGGAAAAGATAATGAAGGTAAAGGCTATGATCCTCGTAAATTATTGAAACCAGGATTCGAAGCGATCTGTGCAACCATTAAAGAAAAAATGGAACTGTTCGGTTCTGTTGGAAAAGCGTTTGAATAAAATTGAAAATGAAGGGAGGGGCTGCTTCGGCAGCCCTTTCTGTTAAAATGATATTCATGACAAAAGGAAACTGCCCTGGTCGGGTTTTCCATTGTATTAAAGGAGAGAGTTGAATATGGACAAAAGAAAGATCATCGTAGCTGATATTGAAGATAACTGCGACACCCCTCTTGCCGAACTGGTTCATATCGCCTGTCAGTTTAAAAGTAGAATTATGCTGAAAACAGGCAGCAAAGAATTTAATGCAAAAAGTATTATGGGTCTTATGGTCATGAATCTGGAGAGAGGTATGGCTGTGGAGATCGAGGCAGAGGGAGGGGATGAAGCAGAGGCTGCTTTGGCAGTGGAGAAATTTTTAGAAGGCAGGTACGGGAAACAGGAATAGCCGGAAAACCTGTGGGAAAAAGAGAAAACAGAAGATTGCCCTGCCCGAAACCGTCAGAAAGAAAATTCTGAGGTTTTGGGCGGGGTATTTTTATTTTTCTGTGTGCATAAATTGAAGAAAAAAGAGATGGTACTGTATATGGAGCAGATTGTTCATACACTGCAGAGATTTGTATGGGGACCCGGAATGCTGGTGTTTTTTCTGGCAACGGGGATTCGTTTTACAGTACAGTCAGGTTTTTTTCAGTTTACGAAAATTCCCATCTGGATGGGAAAGACCATAGGAGCTCTGAGAAAAGACCGGGAGATGAGAAGAAGCGGTGATGAACATTCGATCTCTCAGTTTCAGTCTTTCTGTACGGCGCTTGCGGCAACACTGGGAACCGGCAACATCACAGGAGTTGCCACAGCTCTGGTATTCGGCGGACCGGGATCAATTTTTTGGCTGTGGGTATCTGCTTTTTTGGGGATGATGACAGGTTACGCGGAAAACTATCTGGGTATCAAGTACCGATATCGGAATTCCGAGGGAAAATGGATAGGCGGAGCTATGGTGTATATGGAACGTGGACTGAAATGCAGACCGCTTGCTGTAGTTTTTGCGCTGTGCTGTATGGGAGCATCTCTGGGGATGGGAAATATGGTACAGGGAAATTCCATGGCAAAAGGGCTGGAGGCCGCATTCCATATTCCGTCTTTTGTTACGGGAACTGTCTGCATGCTTCTCGTGGCAGTAGTAGTGACAGGGGGGATGAAAAGAATCGCAGCTTTTACAGAGAAACTGGTGCCGGTGATATCTGTGGCTTATCTTGGAGGTGCTCTGATAGTGCTGGGGACAAATCTTAGTATGACAGCGGAGGCCTTTGGCATGATTTTCCGGGAGGCATTCCAGCTTCGGGCAGCAGCAGGAGGGGCCACGGGCTATACGATGATGCAGGCAGTGCGGATGGGAATCGCCAGAGGTATATTTTCAAATGAAGCGGGTCTGGGGTCTTCTGTTATGGCTCATGCTCAGGCGGATGTGAAAAAACCAGAAATCCAGGGAATGTGGGCAATGGCAGAAATTTTTATTGACAGCGTGGTAGTATGCACGATTACTGCATTGGTAATCCTGGTAAGCGGTGTCTATGAACCTTCTGTATTTCTCGAAAAAATCCATGGGGGAATGGAACCTGTAGACGGCACCACTCTGACCGGAATGGCATTTGGTACGGTAATCCCCTTCGGGGAGCAGTTTCTGGCTGCTGCGACCGTCTTGTTTGCTTTTGCTACGATTGTAGGGTGGTCTTATTTTGGAGAGCAGACAGCCGCGTATCTGGGAAAGGAGAAGGGGACGGCAGTTTACCGGCTGGTCTATATTCTGCTGACACTTCCGGGATGTATCGCCGCACCTCAGCTGATCTGGGAGCTGTCGGATGCTCTGAACGGCATGATGGCAATGCCGAATCTTGTGGCGTTGTTTTTTCTGGGAAATGAAGTGAAGTACATTAAGAAAACAGCTGATTTGCACAAAAATGAGAAGGAAAGTAATGGTTGTAACAAAAAGGAAATTGTGCTAAAGTAAAGGAAGTATAGTATGTAATTTTATACCCCGCAGGTATATAGGATCAGCATCATGGAGGGTTGGATAAATTGAAGGCAAAGGAAGTAAAAAGAGTATTGGCGCTTTCTATGGCGATTACCCTGGCAGCGCCTGTGAATGCCCTGGCAGCCGGAACAGATATTGTTTCGGGTGAAGGGCAGATAATAGAAGGACAGGATTTACCCGAAGGCACAGAAGGAGAGACGCCGGAAGCACCGGAAGAAGAAACGCCGGAAACCCCAGAGACGCCGGAAGCACCGGAAGAAGAAACGCCGGAAACCCCAGAGACACCGGAAACACCGGAGACGCCCGAGACACCGGAAACACCGGAAACACCGGAGACGCCAGAGACACCCGAAACACCGGAGACACCGGAAACACCGGAAACACCGGAGACGCCCGAGACTCCGGAGACACCAGAAACGCCGGAGACGCCCGAGACGCCGGAAACACCGGAGACTCCGGAAGAAGAAACGCCGGAGACACCGGAAGCACCGGAAGAAGAAACGCCGGAGACACCGGAAACTCCGGAAGAAGAAACGCCGGAGACGCCGGAAGCACCGGAAGAAGAAACGCCGGAGACACCGGAAGCTTCCGAGGAAGAGACACCGGAAACTCCGGAAGAAGAAACCCCGGAGACACCGGAAGCTTCCGAGGAAGAGACACCGGAAGCTTCCGAGGAAGAGACACCAGAAACAACAGAAGAGTCTCAGGAAGAGATTCCTGCACAGGAAACACCGGAAGAATACGAGGCAAGAACCGGCTATCAGCTTCCGGACGGCAGACAGTACGTACTGGAAAATGGTTTTGTAGTACTGATGGAAAATGGGTCACCTCTTACTGAAGCTATAGAAGAAGTAAGCGAAAGTGTTCCGGCAAGCAATGAAGAATTGATTGCACAGCAGCAGATATACGAGATTCCTGTTATTGTAGAGGATTTCCGCTTCTGGACTGTTGCAAGAAAATATGCTTTTTCCAAATATGATATTTCTGTCAGAGAAGATATGACAGACGAAGCAAGAGCAGTGGGAAGTCTGAAGACTCAGGGCTTGTGCTACATTCTCCAAGAAGAAGAAAATGGATGGCTGTATGTGGAGTCAGGAACAGTCAGAGGTTTTGTAAAGGCGGAAGAAGTCTTTACCGGAGGAGAAGCCCAGGAAATTTTAGAGGCTTACCAGAAAGCGGCGAAAGAAAAAGCAGAAAAGGAACAGACAGAATATACAGGTATTGAGACCGTTGCTCCCATTGCAGAGGAACTGGTACTGCGGACAGAAAACGGGGCATTTCTGCATACGCGATCTACGGTCAACCGGACGGTTGTGGACAAAGATTATGCAGTTACTACCGCAAGCCTGTTAAATGTCCGGGAAGGAAAAGGCACAGACAGCAGGATCGTAGGTACTCTGCCTTACAACAGTCTGTGTTATATCCTGGCAGACAAAGATACAGACTGGGTATATATTGAATCTGGAGATGTACGGGGATTTGTCAGCAGAGAGTATATCCAGTACGGAGAAGAAACTACACAGTATGTGGAGACCATAGGAGAGGATAACTTTACAAAAGCGGACAAGCTCATTGAGCCGGAAGAAAACGGAGCATGCTATTATACCCTGACGTCCATTAAATCCGGTGTTCCGGGAGGAGAGATGAGAAGCTCTGTGGTAGAGTTTGCTTCTCAGTTTATCGGAAATCCGTATGTATGGGGAGGAACCAGTCTGACAGACGGTGCTGACTGCTCAGGTTTTGTACAGAGTGTATACAGACAGTATGGATATGAGCTTCCCCGTGTGGCAGAGGATCAGGCGCAGTACGGTACCAAGATTGCTGTGGAAGATGCGCAGCCGGGAGATCTGATCTTTTATGCAAGAGATGGATACATTTACCATGTAGTTATTTATGCCGGAGACGGTAAGACCGTAGAAGCAATGGGAACAAATTACGGTATTGTACAGGGAAATGTAAATTATGACAATGCAGTGTGGGCAACCAGGATTTTGGATGATACTCAGACTGTATACGGAAGTGGTGATATTGCAGAGGTGAATGCTACAGAAGACATGTATGGAGATTACCTCGGCAACTTTAAGCTCACTTACTATTGCTCCTGCGAGCTCTGCTGTGATATAGAGACAGGAATTACGGCTACAGGAACTCCGGTAATAGAGGGTCAGACCATAGCAGTAGATCCGGATGTGATCCCATACGGAACCCAGGTTATCATTAATGGCCACGTATTTACTGCAGAAGACTGCGGCGGAGCGATCCAGGGCAACCGGATTGATATCTATGTCGACGACCATGACAGAGCAAACGCTCTTGGTGTAAATTATGCAGATGTATACCTCATGAAATAAATAAAAGGCAGAAGCCTCAGCAGTGTATGATGCACGGAGGCGCAGCTCTGATACAAAGAGAAAAAGAGGTGCTGAGATTAGGAACAGCGCCTCTTTTTTGTCTGTACGGAGAGATAAGCCGGAAAGGAAGATCCAGAAAAACTATGAATTACCGTTTTGATATTCAGTATGACGGAACCAGATACGGAGGCTGGCAGAAGCAGAAAGACACAGAGAACACCATCCAGGGCAAGATTGAAGAGGTCCTTAGAAAAATGACAGAAAAAGAAGTTTCCATACAGGGAGCAGGGAGGACAGACGCAGGTGTACATGCCAGAGGACAGGTGGCAAACGCCCGGATGGATACTGAAAAATCCTGTGAGGAAATCTGCCGGTACATGAACCATTATCTTCCTGAGGATATAGAGATCGTGCAGGTATCCCAGGCGGAAGAACGATTCCACAGCCGCTTAAATGCCAGAGAGAAAGTATATCAGTACAGAATCGCTGCCGGGCATCATAAAAATGTGTTTGAAAGAAAATATCAGTGTCCTCTCCACGAGTATCTGGATACAGAGGCAATGAAGAAAGCTGCCGGATTTCTTATAGGCACTCATGATTTTAAAAGTTTTTGTTCTAATAAAAAGATGAAAAAATCTTCAGTCAGGACTTTATATGCAGTCCAGGTGGAGAAATTTGCCCAGGAAATTGTCATTACCTATACAGGAAACGGTTTCCTCTATAATATGGTCCGGATTCTTACAGGAACCCTGATTGAAGTGGGGAGAGGAAAAAGAAACCCGGAAGAGATGAAAGAGATCCTGGAAAGGAAAAACAGAGAAGCGGCAGGATTTACAGCTCCGGCAAGAGGACTTACCCTGCTGGAAGTACGGTATTAGGAGAATAGAAACAACGAGAAGAACAGGAGGAAAAAAATGGAAGAAACCATGCAGCAGGCAATGGAGAGAGAAGTAAGAGCTACCATGGAGAAGTTGTACCCAAAGGATGCGGATCATTTATACGCAAGAATGCAGGTGGAATTTTATTCCTGCAGTTATGAGAAAAAAAGTGTTACCCTGCGTTTTCCCATTCAAAGATGGGAACTGAATCACATGTCTACCATGCATGGAGGCATGATCGCCACAGCTATTGATACGGCATGCGGGACAGCAGTCCGAGCAGTCAGAGGAGGAAGTGTGCAGACACCTACTATTAACTTAAACATAAACTATCTGTCTCCGGGGCTTGCCCAGGATGCTCTTCTTGTCACTGCTTGTGTGGACCGTGCAGGAAGGCATGTATGCAATGTCCATGTGACATGCCGGTCAGAGAAAACAGGAAAACTCATTGCTACGGCAACGGCAAACTTTATGGTGATGGAATGACAGGGGCAAATCCGGCAAAAAAGTAAAGCAAAGCCTTTGAAAATAAAGAAATTTATGGTAGTATATTCCTTAAGCCAAAAAACATACAGGATTCTGCAGTTTTCTGCGGAAAATCAGGATAGATGGAGGAGAAACAAGTGGAAAACGAAACAGTAAAAGAAACCGTTTCAAAAAATTTTATTGAACAGATTATAGAAAAAGACCTGGCAGAAGGAAAGTATGAGGAAATCTGCACCAGATTTCCCCCGGAGCCAAACGGATACCTGCATATAGGACATGCAAAGTCCATTCTGTTGAACTATGGACTGGCACAGAAATATCATGGAAAATTCAATATGCGTTTTGATGATACCAATCCTACAAAGGAAAGGGTGGAGTTTGTAGAGTCCATCAAGGAAGATATCAAATGGCTGGGAGCAGACTGGGGAGACCGTCTGTACTTTGCATCTGACTATTTTGACCAGATGTATGAGGCAGCAGTAAAGCTGATCAAAAAAGGCAAAGCCTTTGTCTGTGATCTGAGTGCAGAGGAGATACGTGAGTACAGAGGAACTCTCACAGAGCCGGGAAAGGAAAGCCCTTACCGAAACAGAAGTGTGGAGGAAAATCTGGAGTTATTTGAGAAAATGAAAAACGGGGAATTTGAGGATGGGACTAAAGTACTCCGTGCAAAGATCGACATGGCGTCTCCTAATATTAATATGAGAGATCCGGTCATCTACCGTGTGGCGCATATGACACACCATAACACAGGAGATAAGTGGTGCATCTATCCTATGTACGATTTTGCCCATCCCATTGAGGATGCTATCGAGGGTGTGACACACTCCATCTGTACTCTGGAATTTGAGTATCACAGACCTCTCTACGACTGGGTAGTGACAGAACTGGAATATCCGCATCCTCCCAAACAGATTGAATTTGCCAAACTGTATCTGACCAATGTGGTAACAGGAAAAAGATATATTAAAAAACTGGTGGAGGACGGAATCGTAGACGGCTGGGATGATCCCCGTCTGGTGTCCATCGCAGCTCTGAGGAGAAGAGGTTTTACTCCGGAGTCTATCCAGAAATTTGTAGAACTGTGCGGTGTATCCAAGGCAAACAGCTCTGTGGACTATGCTATGCTGGAATACTGCATCAGGGAAGACCTGAAGATGAAAGCGCCCCGTATGATGGCGGTTTTAGATCCGGTGAAACTGGTGATAGACAATTATCCGGAAGGCCAGACAGAGGAACTGGAAGTGCCAAACAACATGGAAAATCCTGAATTGGGTTCCCGCATGGTTCCTTTTGGAAAAGAGCTTTATATTGAAAGAGAAGACTTTATGGAAGTTCCTGTAAAGAAATATAAACGTCTTTATCCGGGAAATGAAGTGCGCCTGATGAACGCTTATTTTGTTACATGCACCAGCTGTGAAAAAGACCAGGACGGTAATGTGACTGTGATCCACTGCACCTACGATCCGGCTTCTAAAGGCGGAAATTCTCCGGACGGAAGAAAGGTAAAAGGAACGATTCACTGGGTATGTGCACAGACAGCAGTGGAAGCGGAGTGCCGTCTGTATGAAAATATTGTGGATGAGGAAAAAGGCGTATATAACAAAGAGGACGGAAGTCTGAATTTAAATCCAAATTCTCTTACTTTGATGGAAAAATGCTATGTGGAGCCGGAGCTTGGCAAGGCACAGCCATATGACAGATTCCAGTTTGTGAGGAATGGATTCTTCTGTGTGGACTGCCATGATACCACATCTGAAAAGCCAGTATTTAACAGGATCGTTTCTCTGAAAAGTTCCTTTAAATTAAATCCGTGAGTACCTTTTTAATTCCCCTGGATTCCAGGAGCAGAGATCCAGTCTATCAGCAGATTTGTGAGTATCTGAAAGTACAGATCCGCAAAGGAAGGCTGAAGCCGGGAGAAAAGCTCCCCTCAGCCAGGGGGATGGCGCAAAATCTGGGAGTCAGCAGAAGCACAGTGGATCTGGCTTATGGCCAGCTGGTGTCGGAAGGGTATATTGAGTCTTTGCCTTGCAAAGGCTATTATGTCTGTGAGATTGACGGGATGTATTTTCCAGGAGAGGCCAGGAAAGCGGATGAGCAGGAGGATACAGCAAAGAGAGAAAGGCTGGCTGCAGGAGAAAAGGAAGACTATGAGACAGACTTTGCTCTGGATGGGATTGCCCCCGGCGGTTTTCCCCACAATCTGTGGAGAAAACTGGCGCGACGTGCCCTGGCAGAGGGGGAAGATCAGCTGTATAAGCCCGGAGATCCCTGCGGGGAGCCGGGATTAAGAGAAGCCCTTGCAGGATACCTCTATCAGGCAAGAGGCGTCCGGTGCATTCCGGAACAGATTCTGGTAGGCGCGGGAAATGACTATCTGCTTTTGCTTCTTGGGACCATTCTTGGAAGCGGAAGAAAGATGGGTATGGAGAATCCTACTTATTTAAGCGCTTATTATGACTTTCGGTATACTGGATTTAGGATCGAGGCAGTGGGGCAGGACAGTCAGGGAATGAAGACAGAGGATCTGGAAGCTTCCGGGGCGGATACTGCCTATGTGATGCCGTCCCACCAGTTTCCCATGGGAATGGTGATGCCTTTAAAAAGAAGGATGGAACTCCTTGCCTGGGCGGCCAGGGGAGAGGAGCGTTACATCATTGAGGATGATTACGACAGTGAATTCCGGTACAAGGGAAAGCCTGTGCCTGCTCTTCAGGGGTTTGACGGAAATGACTGTGTGATCTATATGGGGACTTTTTCCAAATCCTTAGCACCTTCGGTCCGTGTCAGCTATATGGTGCTTCCTGTCAGGCTGATGCAGCGGTATCAGAACAGAGGAGGACTTTTTGCTGTGACAGTTTCCAGAGCAGACCAGAAGATTCTGGAGCTGTTTTTAAAAGAAGGAAACTATGAAAGACATCTGAACCGTATGCGTGCTGTGTATAAGAATAAACATGACCTGATGCTGCGGGAATTAAAAGAACTGGGAGACATTGCCGAAGTCTCGGGAGAAAACGCAGGAGTCCATCTCCTGGTAAGGCTGAAAAACGGTCTTAGTGAGCAAGAGGCAGTTCAGAGGGCAGGAAAAGCAGGTATACGAGTCTATGGACTGTCGGAATACCAGATCAGCAGGAAGAAAAAGATACAGGAAAGTACAGTAGTTTTAGGTTATGCCTGTCTGAGAGAAGAGGAGATCAGAGAGGCAGTGAGGAAATTAAAAAAAATATGGGATATCCGGGAGAACTATGAATGAAATTCTTAGTTTCCCGGATTTTTTGCATTAAGCAGGAAAAGAAAAAAACTCTTGACTTAAAGTTAACTCCAGACTGTATGATAAAACTGTAAATATTTATTCCGGTCTGAGACAGGCAAAAGTGGATGATGTAAATAGTTGCGCCCGTACTATGACCATTGCCTGTCCCAGTTTGAGATCGGATGGGGGCAGCAGTTTTATGTGGAATACTCTCTGGCAACTGCGGTAGTCAGTTCGTTTGCAGGAAAAATTTATGACAAAAATGACAGCGGTGAGTGAAGAATCTGCGGCAGTTTACGGAGATCATGCCCTGATGCACGGTATGAATGTATCCTTTTTCTGGATGGCAGTGGATGCTTTCGTGCTGCTGCTGATCTCAATTTTTGGAGTGAGGAAGAATGCGGGGACAGTTTCCCGTTCAGAGTGAGTAAAGGAGCTTCATTGAGAACAAAAACAGAACAAACTTTATATCCGGCGATCCTGCAGGTTTTAGAGCAGGTGAACCATGTTATTTTAGGAAAAAAGGAAGAAATTAAAGAGATCATGACAGCGTTTCTGGCAAACGGACATGTTCTCCTGGAAGATATTCCCGGTGTGGGAAAGACAACGCTGGCAGTAGCGTTTTCAAGAGCTATGCAGCTGGATTACCGGCGGGTTCAGTTTACGCCGGATGTTCTTCCGTCGGATCTGACAGGATTCTCTGTTTATCGCAGAGAGAATGAGAAATTTGTCTACCAGCCGGGAAGTGTTTTCTGTAATCTCCTGCTGGCAGATGAGATTAACAGGACTTCACCGAAAACTCAGTCTGCGCTTCTGGAAGTCATGGAGGAGCGGAAAGTAACGGTGGACGGAGTGACAAGAGATGTTCCGGATCCCTTTCTGGTCATTGCCACCCAGAATCCGGCGGGAACTGCAGGAACCCAGTATCTTCCGGAAGCCCAGATGGACCGGTTTATGATCAGCATGAGTCTGGGGTATCCGGATTATGAAAGCGAACTGTCCATGGCAAAGGAAATTGGGCCGGAGGAAAAATATAAGGAAGTACAGCCGGTACTGACAGGCAGTATGCTTTCGAAGATACAAAGAGAAGTATATCAGGTATATATGAAAGATGTGATCTACGATTATCTTTTACAAATGGTACGCGCTGCCCGGAGCCATGAAGATCTGTCCAGGGGTGCCAGTCCCCGGGCAACGATCGCTCTGGTGAAAATGGCGAAGGCATCTGCATGGATGAGCGGAAGGAATTATGTGACACCATGGGATGTGAGCAGCCAGTTTTCTTATGTGGCAGCACACAGGGTCCTTTTATCGGGAAGGTCGCAGATGGAGAGAAAGACAAAGAAACAGATTTTACAGAAAATAATAGAAACCGTTGAAGTACCGCCTATGGGGGAGGGAGGCAGATGAAGAAGTTTGCTTTTCTTGCCCTTCTTTTTTTCATTTTTTATATTGCAGGGATGTACGAAAGTCCGGCGCTGATGGTGCTGTTCCTGACACAGATTTTTCTTATGGCAGTAATGGGGGTTCTTGCTGTCTATCTGAAAAACCATTTGCTGGTATCTTTTGGGGAAGAATTGGTCTGGGCGGAAAAAGACTGTCCTTTCACCTGGTCTCTCAGGGCAGAGAACAGCGGCAGGCTTCCAATCAGCAGGTTCTGTATGAGCTTCCGGGTGTATGAGAAGAAAAAAGCAGGGAAAAAAAGGAAAGTGTATGGGGACTGCCCGGACCCGGAGAGTACGCTTTTCTTTGAAGATACGGCTGTCCACTGCGGGATTTATATTTTTCGGTCGGAAAATCTGAGAGTATATGATTATCTTGCTCTGTTTTCAGGAAAAAAGAAGACAGAGAATGAGATGAGAGTGATTGTGTTTCCTAAGAAATATCAAGCGCAGGCTGAACCGGCGCCTGCTTTTTCCGGCAGAGAGGAAGCATACCAGAAAACTTCCACCCTTTCGGGAAATGATTACTCTGAGATCCGGCAGGTCCGGGAATACCGGGATGGAGATTCTGTCCGCTGTATCCACTGGAACCAGACTGCAAGGACAGGGCAGATGTGGGTAAAAGAATACGAAGAAGAAACAAAAGGTCAAGTCAGTCTGTACCTGGAGCCGAAGGATCAGTCATCAGGGGACGCTTCCGGGGATAGCTTTTATACTTTACTCTATGGGATAGTTTCAGGGCTTCTGGAGCAAGTGTCTGCAGTGCAGGTGTACTGGGCAGGAAAGGGAGATACAAAGATTCTCAAAAAAGAGGTAAGGGATGACAGACAGTGCCGCGAACTTTTTTTCTTTCTGTATCAGACAGAAGATGGGCTGCCGGAGGAAAAGAAAAGTAAGAGAAACACAGATTATGGCGGTCTGGAAGGTGCCATGCGGCTTACCCGGGATCTTTCCTGGTATGCAGGAGACAGGCTGATTTATCGGTTTTCGGAGGAAAAACTGGAAGAGGAGCTGACACATAAAAGTTTCAGGATCTGGACAGGAGACAGATTATGGGGAGATTAAGACGTGAAAAATCAGAGAAAACCATACAAGGAAAGGAAATGACAGTGCTGAAAACAGTTCTTGTACTTGCAGGAATCTGGGGAATTCTTCTTGCCGTTGGAGCTGTACCGGGTATTTCATTTTCTGAGGAGGCGGTTTTGGGAGAGGCAGGATTGCTCTGTGCCTTTTTGTGCAGTCTGTTTCTTTTTCAGAGGGAATGGGTATTAAAAGCTGCGGCAGGCACGTGCCTGGCCTGTGTTCTTGCCGGATTTATAGGAATAGAGACAGTGCGGGTACAGGCAGGTGCGCTGCTCATGAGCCTGGCAGATGCATCAGCAGAGACAGAAACAGATGTGACCTATGTCATGCTGCTTATAACAGCTGTTCTTTCGGTCTGTTTCTTTCTTCTGGAAATTGTGTGGAAGCATCATTTGCTGCCGGGCGCTGTGGTTATGGGGGTACTGGCGGGGGCGCCGGTTTTCGGCATCTCTCTGGGAGCAGCTCCCATACTTTTGGGACTGGTTTTCCAGATTCTGCTCTGGACTGTGCAGGGGACAGAGAGACAGAGAAAACAGATGAATCACGGAAAAAAGATAAAACGGCGGATGACCGGCAGAGGATCTGCTTTTATGGGAACGGTTTTATCTATACTGGTGTGTGTTTCTCTTGTTCTTACATCTGTGTGGGGACAGGAGATTTCCAGGCTGGTGTACGCCGGAGAGGGATTTTTTCTACGGAATGCACAGCAGATTGCGGGAAGGGCAAATGATCCTGCGGCAGACGGCCGTATAAGCAGCGGGAATAATTACCGTACAGGTGAACCCCAGCTGGAAGTGACGCTGCAGGAGAAACCTACGGAAACACTGTATCTGAAAGGCTTTACAGGGGGAAATTATATTGGAGGAGAATGGGAGCCTGCAGATGACAGGAGTATTTTCCATGAGATGGCGCTTGCACTGAACTGGGAGAAATGGGAATCCTGGATCAGAAGCGTGTATTACAGTCTGTATTTTTCTGTGAATGAGATGACAGCAGAAGAGCCGGTTCAGCCGGGGACTATATTTTTAAAACATGTCAGCAATGAATATCATACGATGTATGTGCCGTACTACAGCAGATGGATTACCCAGAGAGAGTCTTTCGGGCTAGGGTATGGCTTTAATTATTACAGGGAAGAGGAACTGGATATCAGGTGGGATAATGTGCCGAAAGACTATGAAATGGCGAGGGACTGGTATCGGGCGGTCCAGAATGCATATATGGAGGAAATTCCCGATGCCTATGTCCAGGTGTCTGAAGAAGAGCTTCCAAAACTGACGGAGCTGTGCAGGAACAACCCTCTGGATTCATTGGATCAGGTGACCGCATTTATTCTTACAGTCCTTCAGTCTCATGCTTCCTATACCCTGACGCCGGGAAGAGCTCCATTTAATGAGGATATTGTGGAGTATTTCCTTTTTGACAGTCATAAAGGATACTGTGTACATTTTGCTTCTGCGGCAGCATTGATGTACCGTCTCTATGGGATTCCTGCCCGGTATGCTTCCGGATATGCGCTGCAGCCCTCTGATTTTGTACAGCAGGAAGATGGTACATGGACCCTTGAGGTGACAGATGAATCTGCCCATGCGTGGACAGAAATTTTCCTTGAGGATTACGGCTGGACACCGGTGGAAGTCACTCCGGCTTCAGACGGCAGCTACAGTACGTCCTATCCAGGACTTGACACAGAAGGATTGGAAGAACTTATTTCCACAATGAATCTGAACCGGGATATTTCTGAAGAATCTGGTGAAACAGAGGAAACTGTACAGGATACAGGGAAAGACCGTCAGGAAGGATTTTCCGCAGATTCCTGGGAGTTTCGTGTTGACTGGGAAAGATATCATGACTTCATCCTGGTTGCAGGAACTGTCCTGGCAGAGAGTCTGGTGCTCCTTCCTCTGTTTCTGGATTACCGGAGACTTCGCAGGAGAAAGAAACTGGAGCAGATGTCCTGCCGGAAAGTTTTTGGAAGATTTATGGATATGGTGCATTTTGCGGGATATCTTACTGGCTGCAGCGGCACAGAAGCAGATTTTTCAGAGAAAATGGCAGAGGAACTTCCATGTATTACCCTGAAAGAAGCAGAGCGCCTGGTCATGATTGTCAGCTGTGCTGCATACGGAAAAAAGGGAGCAGACGAAGAGGAAAATGCTTTTGTAAGAAAAATTTATTTTTGTACAGGAGAATGGCTTACAGGGGAGATAAGAGGTTTCAGGAAACTTTACTTCCGATATTTTAAGGCATTTTATTAGTGAAAACGCAGAAGGAAAGGTAAAAAAGACGGGACTTTCAGAGAAAAATCAGAAACAATAAAAAAAGACATTGACAGCACAGGCGGATTAGTTTTATAATGTGCACATCGACAGACAGCAAAGGAGCTGCAGCCGTAATAAGGCTTGCAGTTCCTTTTTCTTTTTTATAAGACAAAATCAGAAACAGGGAGGAAATTGCATATGTGCTCAATTATGGCATGGTGTTCAGACGCCGCTGATATGGAGAAATTTATGGAAGGATTTGATCGTACGGTATCCAGAGGACCGGACAGTACAAGAGTATTGAAAAACGGGCATGGGATCATGGGCTTTCACCGCCTTGCCATTATGGGGATGACAGAAGAAGGAATGCAGCCGTTTACCCGCGGGAACAGACAGATCATCTGCAACGGTGAAATCTATGGATTTCGGAAGATTAAGAAAAAACTGGAAAGAAAGGGATATTTTTTTGAAAGCGAGAGTGACTGCGAGATCCTGATTCCTTTATACGAAGAATTTGGGACAAAAATGTTTGCCATGCTGGACGCAGAGTATGCCCTGGTCCTCTATGACGGGGAGACAGAGTCTTACCTGGCGGCCCGGGATCCTATCGGGATCCGTCCGCTGTATTACGGTTATGCTGCAGACGGATCCATTCTCTTCGCCAGTGAGGCAAAGAACCTGGTGGGACTTACAGATAAGATTATGCCCTTCCCGCCGGGACATTATTATAAGGATGGAGAATTCATCTGCTACAGAGATATCACAGAGGTAAAAGAAGTGTGTGAAGATGACCTGGAAACCATCTGTAAAAAAATCCGGGAAAAGCTGGTTTATGGTATTGAAAAACGTCTGGACGCTGATGCACCCCTGGGATTTTTGTTAAGCGGAGGTCTGGATTCTTCTCTGGTCTGCGCGGTTTCTGCCAGGATTTTAGAAAGACCGATCCGCACCTTTGCCATTGGTATGGAAAAAGACGCCATTGATCTGAAATATGCCAAAGAGGTGGCAGACTATATCGGAAGCGATCACACAGAAGTAATCATTACAAGAGAACAGGTACTGGAAGCCCTTCCCCATGTGATCCGGGCGCTGGGAACTTTTGATATCACCACCATCCGTGCTTCTATCGGCATGTATCTGGTGTGCAAAGCCATTCATGAGACTACAGATGTACGTGTGCTCCTCACAGGGGAGATTTCCGATGAGCTGTTCGGATATAAATACACGGATTTTGCACCTTCCCCGGAAGAATTTCAGAAAGAATCTGTAAAACGTGTCCATGAGCTGCATATGTACGATGTTCTCCGGGCTGACCGGTGCATCAGCGTACATTCCATGGAAGCCAGAGTGCCGTTCGGTGATCTGGACTTTGTTTCCTATGTCATGAGTCTGGATCCCGCAAAAAAAATGAATGTGTACAACAAGGGGAAATACCTTCTGCGCCATGCTTTTGAGGGTGACTATCTGCCTTACGATATTCTCATGAGAGAGAAGGCGGCTTTTTCTGATGCGGTGGGGCATTCTATGGTGGATGATCTGAAGGAATATGCAGAAACGCAATATACGGATGAAGAGTTTGAAAAAAAAGTAAAGAAATATTCCCATGCAGTGCCCTTTACCAAGGAATCTCTGCTGTACCGGGAGATCTTTGAACAGTATTATCCGGGACAGAGCCGGATGATCGTGGATTTCTGGATGCCTAACAAAAACTGGGAGGGATGTCAGGTGGATGATCCTTCTGCGAGAGTACTGAAGAACTATGGAGCCAGTGGAATTTAAAAACAATGGTTTCTGCACTCTTTAAAAGGAGAAAACGCTGTTCCCGACCGACGGAAAAAACGTCGGCAGGAGCAGCGCTTTTGTATAGTATAGAAGGTTTCATAAACTTTTTATCAGACGGTTACAAAGACTAAATACCTTTAAATCCGAATACAAAGTCCACATCTTTATCTGCAGGAAGCAGGTATTCTTTATGAGTCTTTGCGCCCCAGCTGTCATCACCGCCTACACCCATCTGTTGTTTGGAGACCCGCACAACGGTGTAGTGTACGGCGGGAAGTTCAAAGTCATGTCTTGCGTTTTCCAGTTCATGAGGTGTATAGGGCAGTGCGGAGAAGTTGATTTTGACGCCTTCAAAAAGCATTCCTCTTCCTTTTTTATCCGTTACTTTTGCCCAGCGCACGCCGGTTTTGTTGCCGCATTCCTGAGGATTTAAGTATTTTGCCATATTGTCGTTCACTTCATTGCTGTATATGCCAAGCTTCGCACCCTGGCAGCGGTCTTCGTAAGTCTCCTCCGGTCCCATGCCGTACCAGGAAACCTGGTCATAGTCCGCGTCCAGCTTGAACATTACCCCGAATTCCGGCATATCGCCAAGCTCCGCTACCGGTGTGTAGTGAAGCTGAGTCTCAATGTAGCCGTCTCCGTATACTTTATAGGAAAGTCTGCATTCCGATGCCGGGGTGGTGGGCATACAGTAGGTGAAGGTGATTTTTACATAGTTGTCTGTGATTTCTTTTTCCGGGAGCATGACATCTGGAGCTGGAGCATTCCCAGGCTTTTTGTGTGAGAGGTACATGCTGGCGATCTTCCACTGTGCATAGCGCATGGGCATCAGGTTGCCGTCGTCGTTGTCGGTAGGCGCTCTCCAGAAGTTTGGCCTGGGGATCATCTTGATCATTTCCACGCCGCCGAAGCGGTAGGAAACAAGACCTCCGTTTAAATAAGAGAACATGACTTCAAAGTTTTCTCCTCTCACGCCCAGGTTGTGGATGCTGTCAATTACTTCGAAAGTTCCTTTGTGTGCTTCTTCTTTACCGGATACCTGATAAGTATACTCTCCGAAAGCTACTTCATGCCCTCTTGCCGCCCAGAGGGTATCTTCTTTTAACCGGAAAGATACGGTAACCGTGTATTCTCCCGGCAGTGTCTGCACTGGAATGGGAAGGTCATAGACATCCCGGCTCAAAGGTGCGGTGTGGGTAGGAAGGACGGCTGTTTTTATCAGCATTCCGTCTTTTTTCAGTGTTACTGCACAGTCAAAGGAGTCAGTGTTTACAAAAAGGTTTTTGTTGATTACTGTTACCACTTCTTCCGTAACATCTGCGGTGATGTTCTGATAATTGAACTTTACTTCCTGCATTTTGGGAGAAGGATCTCTGTGCTGTCCGTATACAATGCCGTTTCCGCTGAAATTATAATCACAGGGATGGTCGTCGAAGTCTCCGCCGTATGCCTGGTAGGTATTTCCGTAGCGGTCTTTCTTGTCAATGGACTGGTCGATGTAGTCCCAGATGAAACCGCCCTGATACAATGGCTCTGTGTCAGTCAGATCCGTGTATTTGTGCATGGCTCCGCAGGAATTTCCCATGGCGTGTGTGTATTCACAGCAGATAAAGGGTTTGCTCCTGTCCTTTTCCAGAAAAGCCTTGATGCTCTCCACGCTTGGGTACATCTGGCTTTCCATATCGCTGGTGTCGTTGTAGCGGCGGTCATGGCATACACCCTCGTAGTGAACCAGCCTGGTGGGATCGTTTTTCCGGTAGAACTGGGACATTTCATAGATGTCCTTTCCGCCGAAGGATTCATTTCCGCAGGACCAGATAAGGATGGCCGGATGATTCTTGTCTCTTTGGTACATGGAATTGACACGGTCCAACATCATGCCCAGCCATTCCGGTTTGTCACAGGGAACAACAGCATCGTATTCCCCGGAATTTTCCTTTACTGTATCCCAGGAACCGTGGGATTCCATATTGTTTTCTGCGATCATGTAAAGACCGTACTCATCGCACAGATCATAGATCATTACATCATCAGGATAATGGGAGGTACGGATAGCGTTGATATTATTTTGTTTCATGGTGACGATATCTTTTACCACGTCCTCCCGTCTCACCTGGCGTCCGGTGAGAGAGCTGAACTCATGGCGGTTGACACCTTTAAAGACAATGCGTTTTCCGTTTAAGGTCATGATGGTGTTTTTCATCTCAAAGCGGCGGAAGCCCACATGCTGGGGAATGACTTCGGTAAGCTCTCCGTTTTCATTCTGCACTTCTATGAGAAGATGATAGAGATAAGGATCCTCAGCACTCCAAAGCTTTGGATGTTTCACCTTCATTGCACAGGTGGTCTCTCCGTCCAGGTCAGTTTCACAGGAGGAGACAGCTTCTTCTTTATCAAGCAGAGTGATCTTTGCCTTTCCTTTTCCTTCTGCTTTTAACACCAGCTCCAGATCTGCCTGCGTAAAGGTATCATCCAAAAGTGTTCTTACCCGGAGATCCTTTACATGGACTTCCGGAATGGTGTATAAATATACGTCACGGTAAATACCGGAGAAACGGAAAAAGTCCTGGTCCTCACACCAGCTGCTGCTGGTCCATTTGAAGACCTGTGCTGCAAGTTTATTTTCTCCTTCTTTTAAATAAGGAGTCAGTTCAAATTCAGAGGGGGTAAAGCTGTCCTCACTGTATCCCACGAAGGTTCCGTTGAGCCACAGAGCAAGTCCGCTTTCAGCACCCTGGAAGGAGACAAAAACTCTCTTTCCTTTCATATTTTCCGGCACTTCAAAATATTTTACATAGCTTGCTACAGGGTTGAATTTTTCCGGGATTTCTCCTGGCACTATCATTTCTTTGCCTTCCCAGGGATACTGAACATTGGCATACTGAGGTACATCGTAGCCTTCCATCTGGATATGGGCAGGGACACGGATGTCGTCCCAGGATCTGCAGCAGTAATCCTCCTTTTCGAATCCGGGGATCGTACTTTTGTAATTTTTTGCGTAATGGAATTTCCAGATGCCGTTTAAGCTGTGTTTGAACGTTTCTTCCTGGGCATCCATCTGTGCAAGGGAACCGTAATATTTATGGCTGGAATGGGCTTCCAGACAGTTGTCTTTGAAATATTCCGGATTTTTTACCATAGAATAGTCAAATTCTTTCATTGTTTGCCTCCTGATCTGTCATGCCGGATAAAAGTATCCGCTGTTTTTCTGTTGATTGCAACTATTTGTATTTTACCATTGAAAAAGGGAAGTTTGTATGATATGTTAGGCTAAATACTATAACATTTTGAAATAGGTGAAAAATATGCCCATTTATTTTAGAAATACACCTCTTACAGAACCGTTCACTCTGGATTCTATCGGAAATCACTGGCAGCAGGTCCCGGTATCCAGAACGAAAGGGTATCCTCATTATCATTATCTCCAGACCGAAGAAGGGGTGGGAAAAATTACTATACAGGGACAAGAATATCTGCTGAATCAGGGTGAGGGAGTGCTGATTGCGCCTTTTATCCGGCATGCCTACAGCGGGAGTGAAGGGTGGAGAACTGCATTTTTTACACTTACAGGAACCATAGAAAGCAGCATTGCCAGAATCCTGGACAACCGTCAGGTGATTTTTGTGGACAGGGAACAGGGAGCCGGGATAGGAAAACTGATCGCCGGAATCCTGAAGAAATATGAGAATCCGCCCCTTGACGCCAAGGAGCTTTCCATTGACTGTTATACACTGCTGATGCAGTTTGTAAACGGAGTATACAGCCATTCTCTGGCACAGGATCCTTTGTATAAAAGATATGTGGAGCCCGTATTAAAAGAAATGGAACTTCACTATGGTGAGCAGATCTCCATACAGGAGTTAAGCGGGAAAGTATATGTGACGCCCCAGTATCTTTCCAGGCTGTTCCGTCGGTTCATGGGCTGTTCCGCTTATGAGTATCTGACCGCTTACCGGATCAATAAGGCGAAAGAACTGCTCCTGTGCGCGCCCAGGATGGAAGTGCAGGAAATTTCAGTAAGGGTGGGATTTCTGGACGCCAGTCATTTTACGGCAATGTTCAGGAAGATGGTGGGAGTGACGCCCCTGGAATTTCGGAAAATGAATTAATCCAGCATTTTGTAAAGAGGAAACAATTGACACATCCTGTAAATTAGAGTAGACTGTACAAGGAATGGGGAGCTGGAGAAAGTCCGGCTGAGAATAAAACCAGTTTCGTTTTAGACCCACATACCTGATCTGGGTAATGCCAGCGTAGGAAGCAAAATCGATAGTGCAGATGGGAAGGTGCTGAGGAAGCATCGGATCCCGGAATGCAGATACTTCTGTCAGGTATGTACCTGGCAGTTTTTTTCTGTCAGAAGAAATAGGAACGTTGGTGAAAGATGACCGGGACAAACGGTGTCAGAAGAGAAAACCGGCGGACGAAATTATTCATAATTTTCAAGAGAAAGGAAGAATACGAAAATGAACGCAAGTGTAGCAATTCAGTCATTACCGGCTGCAAAGAATGATGAGGAACTGATCAGGATTGTTGATGAGGTGATCGCCTATATTAAGAGTACAGGTTTTAATTATTATGTAGGACCGTTTGAAACCACCATCGAAGGAGACTATGACGCGCTGATGGATATTGTAAAGGAATGCCAGCACATTGCCGTCAAGGCAGGGGCGCCTTCTGTTGCGGCTTATATCAAGGTCAGCTATAAACCAGAAGGAGATGTGCTTACCATTGAGAAAAAAGTTTCAAAACATCACCAGTAAGCTGTGGGCTGCTGCTGCGCTGGGATTGATCCTGATCCTCTGGCAGGCAGTCTCCATGGCAGGACTGGTACCTAATTATATGCTTCCTTCCCCGGTGGAGGTGCTGCAGGCATTTGTAAGTGAGTTTCCCCTGCTGATGGAAAACTCCAGGGTGACCCTTACAGAGGCGGCACTGGGACTTCTCTGCGGTGTTCTGGTGGGATTTGTCATGGCAGTTCTCATGGATCGTTTCGACAGGCTCTACAAGGCCTTTTATCCGCTGATCGTAGTGACCCAGACCGTTCCCACAGTAGCCATAGCTCCTCTTTTGGTTTTGTGGTTCGGCTATGAAATGCTGCCAAAGGTGATCCTGATCGTCATTGTAACTTTTTTTCCGGTTACGGTGGGATTGCTGGACGGATTTAAATCGGCAGATAAGGATATGCTGAATCTGATGCGCTCTATGGGAGCTTCAGAGTTTCAGATTTTCCGCTGCATTAAACTTCCGGGTTCTATGGGGCAGTTTTTTGCAAGCCTGAGAATCTCTGCTTCTTATTCTGTAGTGGGAGCGGTGATCTCAGAATGGCTGGGAGGCTTTAACGGACTCGGCGTGTATATGACAAGGGTGAAGAAGGCGTTTGCCTTTGATAAAATGTTTGCGGTGATCTTCCTTATCTCCGTCATCAGCCTGCTTTTGATGAAGCTGGTAGATCTTCTGCAGAAAAAATGCATGCCCTGGGAAAACAAAAAATAGGAGAGAACAGACAAATGAAAAAGAAATTATTGGCAGTATTTTTATCCGCTGGTATGCTGTTTTCCATGACTGCATGTCAGGGGACCGGAAAACAGGAGCAAGGCACGGACCAGGAAAAGGAGCTGGAGAAGCTGACCTTCGTTTTGGACTGGACGCCCAACACCAATCATACAGGACTGTATGTGGCGCAGGAAAAAGGATATTTTGCGGAGGAAGGACTTGAGGTAGAGATCGTGCAGCCTCCTGAGGACGGAGCGGATGCTCTGGTGGCTTCCGGAAAGGCACAGGTGGGAGTTTCCTTCCAGGATACTATGGCGCCGGGAGTTGTGGGAGAAAATGAGCTTCCGAACACAGCCATTGCAGCAGTGGTACAGCATAATACTTCCGGGATTATCTCCAGAAAAGGAGAGGGCATGGACAGGCCAAAAGGAATGGAAGGAAAAAAATATGCTACCTGGGACGCTCCGATTGAAAAAGCAATGGTGGAAAATGTGGTGGAACAAGACGGCGGCGATTTCAGCAAGGTAGAACTGATCCCCAGCACCGTGACAGACGAAGTATCTGCTCTAAAGTCAAAGTCTGTGGACGCGATCTGGGTATTCTATGCCTGGGCGGGGATCGCCACGGAAGTGGCAGGTCTGGAGACCGATTATTTTGCTTTTAAGGACATCAATCCGGCTTTTGACTATTATACCCCGGTCATCATTGCCAATAACGATTTCCTGGAAGAAGAACCTGACACAGCAAAAGCTTTTTTAAGGGCACTGAAAAAGGGATATGAATTTGCCATAGAGGATCCGGACGGGGCAGCCCAGATATTATGTGAGGCTTCTCCGGAGCTGGATGCAGAGCTGGTAAAGGCTAGCCAGGAATATCTGGCGGACCAGTATCAGGCAGATGCAGAACGCTGGGGATATATAGATCCGGAAAGATGGAACGGGTTTTATACATGGCTGAATGAGAACGGACTGTCAGAGACAGAGATACCGGAAAATACAGGATTCTCCAATGATTATCTGCCGGAATAGGGCAGGGAAAGGCTGGAAAGAAAATGGCGGAACTGAAAGTGGAACAGGTGAGCAAATCTTTTGACGGTGTCCCTGTTCTTGAAAATATTTCCCTGCAGCTTCATGAAAAAGAACTGGTAGCGCTGCTGGGAGTCAGCGGCGGAGGCAAGACCACCCTTTTTAATGTGATCTCCGGATTGCTGCTGCCTGATGAAGGAAAGGTGTTTCTGGACGGGGAGGAGATTACAGGGAAGCCAGGAAAAGTCAGCTATATGCTTCAGAAAGACCTGCTCCTTCCCTACAGGACCATAGAGGATAATGTGGCGCTGCCCCTGCTGATCAAAGGGGAAAAGAAAAAAGCAGCGCGAGAAAAGATACAGCCTTTTTTTCAGGAGTTCGGGCTGGAGGGCACCCAGAAACAGTATCCGGCACAGCTTTCCGGAGGTATGCGGCAGCGGGCGGCTCTTTTGCGGACATATATGTTTTCCCAGAAGATCGCCCTTTTGGATGAACCTTTTTCTGCCCTGGATACACTGACAAAGAGCGCCATGCACAAATGGTATTTAAAGGTTATGGAGCAGATTCACCTGTCTACCATCTTTATCACTCATGATATCGATGAGGCCATACTTCTGGCTGACAGGATTTATCTGCTGACAGGAAAACCCGGAAAGATCACAGAAGAGATTCTGATCACAGAGCCGAAGCCAAGAAGAGAGGATTTTAATCTGACGGAAAACTTCCTGGAGTATAAACGGCAGATCATGGAAAAAATCGGTGAAGTTCAGGAGACAGGCAGATGAGGCGGATTTCAGAAAAGGGGAAATTCCTGATCTTAAAGAAAGCATTTCTCTGCGCCTTTCCCTATACAATTCCCATCTTTGCCGGTTTCTGGTTTCTGGGGATGACCTATGGGATCTATATGAATGTATCCGGGTTCAGCTTCTGGTATCCTCTGCTGATGAGCATGACGGTCTTTGCCGGATCTGTGGAGTTTGTGGCTGTAAGTATGCTGCTGGGAAGTTTTAATCCCATTCAGGCGCTGGTGATGACAGTGATGATCAATGCCAGGCATTTGTTTTATGGAATTTCCATGCTGGATCGCTTTCGGGGCGTGGGAAGAAAGAAGATTTATCTGATCTTTGGAATGTGTGATGAAACTTTTTCCATCAATTATACGGCTAAGATTCCTGAGGATGTGGATAAGGGATGGTTTATGTTTTTTGTCACTCTCCTGAATCATATCTACTGGGTGTCAGGCGCCGCTTTGGGCGGAATCTTTGGCTCTTTTATTCAGTTTGATACAGAAGGGTTAGAGTTTGTCATGACCGCCATGTTTGTAGTGATCTTTCTGGAGCAGTGGCTCAAAGAGAAGAGTCATACCAGCTCACTGGCAGGGCTGGGGATCTCTCTTTTGTGCCTGGTGATTTTCGGCAGTGAGAATTTTATCATTCCTGCCATGCTGATGATCCTGGCAGCACTGACGCTGCTTCGTCCCTGTCTGGAGGAAAGGAAAGGAGAGGAAAAACAATGACACTGACACAGCAGATCGTTACTATTGCCATGGTAGTGCTGGGGACTTTGCTTACACGGTTCCTCCCTTTTCTGGTATTTCCGCCGGGAAAAGAGACACCGGGATATGTCCGTTATTTGGGAAAAGTACTTCCCGCCGCTGTTTTCGGCATGCTGGTGGTCTATTCTCTCAAGGACGTATCTGTTCTTACGGGAAACCACGGGATTCCTCAGCTGTTGGCCGTACTCCTTGTGATCGCTCTTCATAAATGGAAACGGCAGATGCTTTTGTCCATTGCAGGGGGAACTGTGTTTTATATGATCCTGGTACAAGTTGTTTTCTGAAATGTTTTAGGATAATAGAGAGGCGGTCGTGCCGGACAGATATCTGCCCGGCACGACCGCCATTGAAAAGAACGGGTATACTTCAGCACACCGCCTGCAAAAAGAAAGTACAGAAGAAGAGATTATTCCTTGCTGCTGTCCTGAGAACTCTGTGTGTTGCCTGGATCTGCAGCAGCTTTTTTTATGTCTTCCACGGCCTCTTCAGCTTTATCTTTTAAGTCAGAGACCATATCTTTGGCTTTATCCTTAAGATCGTCTGCTGTCTTCTGGGCATCTTCAGCCAAGTCTGAAAGATCATCCTCCAGGCTGGCATCTTCATCCTCAAAGATATCGTCATCCACGAAATCATCGGTATGTTCCTTTACTTTGGAAACCGCGTCATCTACGGATTTTTCCACGGCCTCTTTTAATTTTACCGCTACGTTTACTGCGGAAGCCGCAGTCTCTTTGACATTGTCCTGGAAATCTGCGAATTCTTCCTGCAGATCAGGATTTTCCTCTTTTTTCTTCTGGAAGTAATAGACTGCCGCGCCGGCAGCTGCGCCCAGAATACCAAAACCAATCATTTTTTTTCCAAAATTTCCCATATCCATATTCCTTTCATGATTCATGACAATAGATGGTTCGCATATAGAGTCCGCCTATTGCTGGTAATGTCTGCGCAGGCAGACATGTCCGTCTGGAAAGAAAAATCTTCCCTGCTGCTGTTCTTTCATATTTTCTCCATTATAATCCAGTTTATGAGAAGAATAAAGGGATTCTTCATGAATTTTCTATAAATTTTTCAATGATCTCCCGGATTCCATCGTGATTGTTGTCAGAGAGAGTAATGTAGTCCGCATGATTCTTGACCTCTGAGGCACCGTTTGCCATACAGACACCTATGTGGGCGGTACAGAGCATGGCAATGTCATTTTCTGCATCTCCGGCAGCTACGGTGTTCTCTACAGAGACACTAAGCCGGTCACAGAGCCAGAGGATTGCTGCACCTTTGGAGGTACCTTCCGGGACGTGTTCCATGTAGTGTTCATTGGAGAAGAAGACAGAGACTTTTCCCTTAGCCCATTGGGTCAGAGAACGGCGGTATCGGTCATGGAGTTCCCGGTCTGTCAGACAGGAGGTGAGGACTTTCACCGGCTCTTCTTTTAAATGATCCAGAAGGCGGGGATCAATCCTGACCGGCATCCTGGAATGTTCCTCATACTCCCGGAGTTCTTCCCGGTCTCTTGGTGCAAGGACAATACCGTTTTCGTATGTTTGGCAGTGGATGCCGAATTTTTCTGCCTGCTGGAAAATATATTTGACATAGGGAAGGGGAATCGTTCTTTTATACAGAATCTCTTCTCTGGTACAGTCGTAGATCAGACCGCCGTTGTAAGTAATAGCATAACAGGGATCCTGAATCTCTTTTAACTGGCGGATGTAGGGAAGCGCGGAGGACAGGGAGCGTCCGGTGGTGATGACAGTCAGATTTCCATTTTTTGCTGCCTGTCTTATTGCGGAAAGAGTTTCCGGGGAAATAGATTTATCATCTTTTAACAGTGTTCCGTCCAGATCAGTAAAAAGCAGTTTCATAGGTTCATCTCCTTTTATATTTTAAAAACACTCTAACAGAAAAGCTGTATGGGGTCAATCCGGTCAATTGGCTCATGAAAGGAAAAAATTTCAAAAACCTATTGACAAATAAGAAAAAATGAGTATTATAGTAGTTAGTTAAAACTAATTTATGACATCGACAAAATCACAGAAACAGCAACAGCAGCGAACAGAAGAATTCTGTCGTTTTTTTTAATCACATGGTTAGAAAAAACTAACCAGAAAGGAGATACAGCTATGAGTATTGTTATTATCGGAGGGAATGAGAGAATGGTTGCCAGATATGAAAATCTATGTCAAGACTATGGATGTAAGGCAAAGGTTTTCGTGAAAGAGCACGGATCGATCAGAAAGAAAATGGGATGTCCGGATCTGCTTCTTTTATTTACCAATACCGTATCCCATAAAATGGTCATGAATGCTTCACAGGAAGCCAAAAGAAATAAGATTCCTATTGTGCGTATCCACAGAAGCAGTACGGCAGCTTTACAGTCTGTCCTGGAAGAAATCAAAGGAGGAGCCGTTTATGCTTGATGAATTTCTGATCCGGCACAGTGCCCCTACCCTGGCGGGACTGAAGACAGCAAATCTTTTCTGGTATCCGTGGGAAAAGAAAGAAGAGTTACATAGTATTTTAAAGAAGTGGAGAGAAATACTAAAAGAAAAGGGGCTGGAGCTTACTGTGATGAAAATCAATGGGAAGCGCGCCCTGCTGTATTTATACAGGAAAAGCAGGCTCAGGGCAGATCTCCAGAGACCAGAGACGAGAAAAATGCTGGCAGAGGAAGGATATACTTATGAAACTGCCCGGGAAGCAGTGGAGATCTTAAGACAGAGAATTATGCAGTGCAGGGTATTTCCCCATGAGATCGGTCTTTTTCTGGGGTATCCGGAAGAGGATGTAAGAGGGTTTATAGAAAATGAAGGAAGAAACTGCAAATGCTGCGGATGCTGGAAAGTTTACTGCAATGAATGTGACGCCCGGGAAACATTCCGCAGATTTAAGAAATGTGAGGCAGTTTATGAAAAGCTGTTCTTAATGGGAAGACCCGTAAGAAAGCTGATCGTAGCAGCTTAACATAGAAAGTAAGACAAGAAAAAGAGAGGTAGAGTAAGATGAAAACAGCAGTTGTATACTGGAGTGGAACAGGTAATACAGAAATGATGGCACAGGAAGTAGTGCAGGGCATGAAGGATGCAGGCGCTGAAGCGGAAATGATCGAAGTTTCTTCTTTTTCTGCAGATCAAATGGGAGATTATGATGCCATTGCCTTCGGCTGCCCTTCTATGGGAGACGAGGAACTGGAGGATACAGAATTTGCTCCGGTATTTGAATCCTGCGAAAGTGCTCTTTCCGGAAAGAAAATCGGTTTGTTTGGTTCCTATGGATGGGGTGACGGCGAATGGATGAGAAACTGGGAGGCAAAATGCAGAGAAGACGGCGCTGTGCTGGTGTACAATGGCGTGATCTGCAATGAGGAGCCGGATGATGAGGCGAAAGAGGCGTGCAAAGGGCTGGGCAGGGCACTGGCTCAGCAGTAAAGAGATAATTGACTAAAAATCAGAATGGGCGGAGATGCCGGAAAAAGGCTCTCCGCCCATAATTGTTTTACTGCCGGTCTGTATAGGGATGCTGAACGAAGCAGAGGAAAGATCTTCGATTTTTCAGTTGCAGGAACAGGACAGAGAGTCTATACTGAAGGAGTAGAACACAGAAAGGTACAAAGGAGTTGTCATGAAAAATATTATACTTGCAAGTGCTTCACCCAGGCGCAAAGACCTTCTTGCCCAGGCGGGTATTCCTTTTGAAGTCTGTGTAAGCGAGGTGGAAGAAGCAATTGATACCAGAGACCCGGCACAGGCTGTGGAGACACTTTCTGCATTAAAGTGCAGAGATGTTTTTGAAAAGATTTCAGGAGACGTACTGGTCATTGGTGCAGACACTGTGGTGGCTTTTGAAGGAAAGATTTACGGAAAACCGGGATCAGAAAAAGAAGCAGAGGAGATGCTGGGAAATCTTCAGGGCAATCATCACCAGGTCTATACCGGCGTGACGGTTCTTATATGGGAAGGCAAAGAAGAAAAAGGGCTGACTTTTCACGAGAAGACAGAAGTGGTCTTTTATCTTATGAG
>CALWHD010000013.1 GCA_944380235.1 uncultured Blautia sp. | reverse complement strand
AGGTTCTCAGGGAGTGCAGTGATGTAAAAATGGAGAATTGCCATATATTTTCACCGGAGTTTGGATGGTCAGTGAGTGGAATTGAGATGAAGGACTGCACTGTGGAGAGTGAGTATTTTATGATGCGCTCAGGACACCTGAATTTCCAAAATGTAGAAATGAAGGGAAAATATTCTTTCCAGTATATTCAGGACGCAGTCTTTGAAAATTGCCGGTTTGACACAAAAGATGCGTTCTGGCATGCTAAAAATGTGGTTGTCCGCAACAGCGTGGTCAAAGGAGAGTATCTTGCATGGTACAGTGAGAATGTTACCTTTGAAAACTGTAAAATTATAGGTACGCAGCCTCTGTGCTACTGCAAAAATCTGAGGCTGGCAGACTGTGAGATGATTGATACAGATCTGGCTTTTGAACGGTCAGAAGTGGATGCGGTGATCACCACTCCGGTATTAAGCATTAAAAATCCTTTAAAGGGGCGGATCGCGGTACCTTCTGTAGGAGAGATTATCAGGGATATCGATGGCGCTGACGGCATCGTGGAAGTTGAAAAACAAAAGGCTAAAGAAAATCCCTTAAAAGAATTGACACTCTCTGCAAACTGCGGTAAACTATAAAAAAATTTCACATGTTAAAACAATAAAGCGATACAAGGGTGTATGCACACTGGTGTGGATATACCCTTGCTTTATAGTTTATTACAGGAAGAGAGGAAGGGGAAAAACGATATGTATGATGTTATTAACTCCATTGTCACCTCAGTGAATAATTTTGTATGGGGCTGGGCAATGATCCTGCTTCTTTTGGGAACGCATGTTTTCATGACCATACGGACAAAGGGGATTCAGCGCAGGGTATTCCAGGGAATCCGCCTGTCTGTGACAAAGGATCCGGAAGCGGAGGGAGAAGTCAGCCAGTTCGGAGCGCTGACTACAGCTCTGGCGGCAACCATAGGAACGGGAAATATTATCGGCGTGGGTACGGCCATTGCCCTGGGCGGACCGGGCGCAGTGCTGTGGTGCTGGCTTACAGGTGTGTTCGGCATTGCTACAAAATACAGTGAGTCACTGATTTCTGTAAAATACAGGGTAAAGACCAGGGACGGACGTATGCTGGGCGGCGCCATGTATGCATTGGAACGGGGACTCCATATGAAGTGGCTGGGAGTGCTGTTTGCAATTTTTGGCGGTATTGCTTCTTTTGGTATCGGCTGTGCTACCCAGGTCAATGCGATTGCTTCCGTGTGTAAAGAAAATCTGGGAATCCCCAGCTGGATCGTGGGAATTGTGGTGGGAATCCTGGTGGCGCTGGTTATCTTCGGAGGAATTAAATCCATTGCGAAGGTCTGTGAAAAACTGGTTCCCATCATGGCAATTTTTTATGTTGCAGGGTGTCTGATCATCCTGATTCTGAATTATGATTATCTGATCCCGGCTCTGCAGACAATCTGTACGCTGGCCTTTAAACCAGGAGCGGCTGCAGGCGGGCTGATCGGAGGCGGAATTATGCAGGCCCTCCACTATGGTGTTGCCAGAGGACTTTTCTCCAATGAATCTGGAATGGGTTCTGCGCCTATTGCGGCAGCGGCAGCGCAGACAAGGAATCCTGTGCGCCAGGCGCTGGTATCCAGTACAGGAACTTTTTGGGATACTGTAGTTGTCTGTGCTATGACCGGCCTGGTCCTGGTGACAAGTATTATGAAAAATCATGCTATTGATGTGGGAAACATCAGCGACGGCGGTGTGCTCACCAGTCTTGCTTTTGAACAGATTCCGGTTCTCGGACCGGTGATCCTGGTTCTGGGCATCATTTCCTTCGCTTTTTCCACAGTTCTTGGCTGGGCATATTACGGGGAGAGATGCATTGAATATTTTGCAGGAAAAAAGGTTCTGATTCCTTATCGAATCTTATACATCGCAGTGGCAGTGATAGCACCGGTGGTTTCCTTAAACCTGATCTGGCTGATCGCAGATACATTAAATGCCCTTATGGCGATTCCTAACCTGGTGGCAGTGCTTCTTCTGTCTCCGGTGGTAGTGGCAGAGACAAAGAAATATCTGAATGATATTGACAAAAAGGACACAACTCCTGTACCCTATGAAGATGAGATATAAAAATAAGTTTTTGCCGTTTCGCAAGGGAGCGGCAGTGTATGGGAGAAAGAAGAATGAAGGAAAAAGATTTACAGAATAATATGACAGAAGGACCCATTACGAAAACGCTTCTTCTTTTTTCTCTGCCTATGATTGCCGGAAATCTGCTCCAACAGTGTTATAATATAGCAGATACGCTGATTGTGGGCAGATTTTTGGGTTCGGGAGCATTGGCGGCAGTTGGATCTTCCTATACGCTGATGACCTTTCTTACATCTATATTGCTGGGGCTTTGCATGGGCAGCGGGGCAGTCTTTTCCATCCGATACGGAGAAAAGGATGAAGAACGGCTCAAAGAGAGTATGGGAGCCTCTTTTCTGCTGATCTTGATCACTGCAGTTATCTTAAATATACTGGTCTTTCTTCTGTTGGATGAAATTATGATCCTGCTCCAGGTTCCGGGAGAGATTTATGAAATGATGAGGGAATATCTCTGGGTGATCTTCTGGGGAATCCCTGCCACATTCTTGTATAATTATTTTGCGTCTCTTTTAAGGGCAGTGGGGAATTCTGTCACACCGCTGCTGTTTCTTGCAGTTTGTGCACTGCTGAATGTAGTGCTGGATCTGTGGTTTGTTCTGGGGCTTAAATGGGGCGTGGCGGGAGCAGCTTCTGCCACTGTGATATCCCAGTATGTATCAGGCGTGGGCCTGGCTGTATATACCTGGGTGAAGACACCTCAGTTCCGCATCCGGGGAAAATATCTGAAACCCAGAAAAGAAATGATAAAGGAGATTGCCCAGTTCTCTTTCCTCACTTCTCTGCAGCAGTCGGTGATGAATCTGGGAATCCTTATGGTCCAGGGACTGGTAAACAGCTTTGGCACTGTGATCATGGCTGCATTTGCGGCGGCAGTGAAGATCGACTCTTTTGCTTATATGCCGGTGCAGGATTTCGGGAATGCATTTTCTACCTTTGTGGCACAGAATTTTGGAGCAAAAAAGGAAGAGCGGATCAGAAAGGGAATTCAATATGCGGTGGTTATGGCAGTAATTTTCTGTCTGGTGATCTCAGTACTGGTCGTTGTCTTTGCGCGGCCGCTGATGATGATCTTTGTAAAACCAGAGGAAACAGAGATACTTGCGGCAGGTGCGGAATACCTGAGGATTGAGGGGGCTTTTTACTGCGGCATCGGCTGTTTGTTTTTGCTTTACGGATTTTACAGAGCAGTGAAAAAGCCGGGCATGTCAGTTGTACTCACGGTGATCTCCCTGGGGACCAGAGTCATTCTCGCCTATCTGCTTTCTTCTGTAGAACAGATCGGAGTAGTGGGAATCTGGTGGTCTGTGCCTATCGGCTGGGCTTTGGCGGATATTACAGGATTTGTGTACTACAAAGTGAAAAAGAAAAGTCTTTTTAACTTAAATTTAACGCAAGAAAGATAACAGGAAAAGAAAAGGAAAGATATAATCTTTTATGTAAAGAGGATATCTTTCCTTTTTTGTATGCCGGGGAAACATGGAGTTTAAAAGAATAAGAAAAACAGGCTTCCGCTGCCTGGAAAAAAGGAGTCTTGTATTATGGTGAAGATTTATGTAATTGACACGAATGTATTGATTCAGGCGCCTTATGCGATGAAATGTTTTGAGGATAACTGTGTAGTCATCCCAGTGACGGTTCTGGAGGAACTGGATAATCTGAAAAATGCGGAAGGGGAAAAAGGGAGAAATGTAAGGCAGGCAATCCGTATGCTGGAAGAATTCCGCGCCAGAGGAGAGCTTCTGGAGGGGATACCTCTGGAAAATGGCGGGATTATAAGAGTAGAGAAAAATTATACAGATGTAAAATTGCCGGAAGATCTGCCGGAAGATAAAATGGATAACCGGATATTAAAAATATGTAAAGGCATGGCTCAGTCTAAGGAAAAACAAGTCATTCTCGTGACCAAGGATATTCTTCTTCGGATAAAGGCACAGATTATTGGTATACGTGCGGAAGACTTTACATCTGAGCAGGTGTCAGGACATGAGACTCAGTACAAAGGCAGAACAGAAGTATACGTTCCGGAAGAGAAATTTAAAGATTTTAAGAAAAAGGGAGTGTCAGTGGAAGATGTTTACTGGACCGATAAGGAGGGAAATATACTGGCAGCGGAGCTGGAAGAAAATGAGTTTGTTATCTTAAAAGCGGACCAGTCTTCCAGAAAGACACAGCTGGGAAGAGTGGAGCAGGGCAGGATACGAAAATTGGATTATAAGAAAGCATCTCCTTATGGGGTGACACCCCGCAATGCAGGACAGTATTTTCTTCAAGAGGCGCTGATGCAGCCGGCGGAAAAGGCACCTTTAGTGATCGTAAAAGGAATGGCTGGGACCAGTAAAACCTTTTATTCCCTTGCAGTGGGTCTGGAAAAGATTGTAAATAATCCATCCGGAGAATACCGGCGCATATTGATCAGCAGGCCAAATGCCCAGTTTGACTCGGATATTGGTTTCCTGCCCGGCGATGAGCAGGAAAAAATCTCGCCGCTGATGCGTCCGGTGATCGACAATCTGGAACAGCTGGTTGATTCCAGTGAGGAAGAGCGGTATGAGGATGAAGCTGCGCTGAAAGGAAAGATAGACGAAATTTTTGAGAGAGGGATTATTCAGACAGAGGCCTTGAATTATATCCGTGGGCGTTCTATTGTAAAGACGTATTTGATGATTGATGAGGCGCAGAATATGACGCCAAACCAGGTAAAAGGTATTATAACCAGGGCGGGAAAGGGCACCAAGATCATTCTGCTGGGTGATCCTAATCAGATTGACCGTCCTATGCTGGATGAGAGAACCAATGGACTGAGTTATGCTTCGGAATATATGAAAGGAAGTCCTCTTTGCTGGCAGGTGACTTTTTCGGCAGAAGAATGTGAGCGTTCCCTGCTTGCAATGGATGCGGTGAAACGATTTATGCCAAAAGGACAGGAGGAATAACAGGGTTTTATGGCAGAAGAACAAAGAACAGAACAGGAAAAAGGAAGGATTTTTTATAAAGAAATCACTTATAAAGAAATTAAAAAAAACGAGGAGATTAATCTTCTTATTGAACGGGGAAATCAGGTATTAAGTGCTCTGGGATATACAGAACACTCTAAAAAGCACGCAGCGAAGGTGGCAGATACGGCAGGCAAGATCCTGAAAGAACTGGGATTTGGGGAAAGAGAAATTCGGCTCAGTAAAATTGCGGGATATATGCATGACATCGGCAACAGCATTAACCGTCATGATCATGCGCACAGCGGAGCAGTACTGGCATATGGGATTTTAAAAGATATGGGAATGCCCATTCCGGAAGCAGCCGAGGTAGCGACGGCTATCGGGCATCACGATGAAGACACCGGTACAGCCGTGGATGTGGTCTCTGCAGCGCTGATCCTGGCAGATAAGACAGATGTAAGAAGGAATCGGGTGCAGAATCATTCCATTGCTAATTTTGATATCCACGACAGAGTGAATTATGCAGTGTTATCTTCATCTTTGGAAATAAAAAAGGAGAAACAGGTGATCCAGATGAATCTGGAGCTGGATGAGGATATGTGCACAGTAATGGATTACTTTGAGATTTTTTTGAATCGGATGCTTATGTGCAGGAGGGCGGCAGAAGTGCTGGGATGTAAGTTTAAGCTTACAGCCAATGGCAGCAAAGTTTGCTGACGGAAAATAAATGGGAAAAACATGGAAAAACCTCATTTTTTCAATCATTCTTCAATCTTTAATAGTATAATGACATTAGGCGGAGGTGTGAATATGCGACTGTTATTGGTTGAAGATGAAAAAAGAATGGCGCAGGCACTGTGTGAAATTCTGCGCCAGGAAAAATATGATGTGGACCATTTTACCGATGGACTGGAAGGCATGTATGCTGTGGAAAGCGGTGTCTATGATCTTGTCATTCTGGATGTTATGCTTCCACATAAAAATGGTTTTGATATTGCCCGGGAAGCACGTGAAAAGGGAATTAAAACACCGATTCTCATGCTCACAGCTAAAAGTGAATTAGATGATAAAGTTACAGGACTGGACTGCGGGGCAGATGACTATCTGACAAAGCCTTTTATGACACAAGAACTCCTTGCAAGACTGCGGGCGCTCAGCCGGCGAAGCAGCAATGTTCCGGACGGAAGACTCAGATTTGGAGATATTGTCCTGAATAAGGATACTTCCACATTATTCTGCGGAGAAAACAGTGTGCGTTTAAGCGAAAAGGAACTTCGTATCCTGGAATATCTGATCGCAAATCAGGGACGCATTCTCACACGTGACCAGCTGGCGGTTAAAATATGGGGATACGACAGTGATACAGAATATAATAATGTGGAAGTATATATGTCCTTCACCCGAAAAAAACTTAACTTCATAAAAGCAGAGACAGAGATCAAAGCCGTACGGGGAATCGGATATGAACTGAGGTATCACCATGTTTAAGAGTTCAAAAAGAAAAATAGTTGCCGCTATATTGTCCGTATTGGTGGTGCTTCTTTTCGGGTCTTTCTGCGTTATCTATCTGGCAAGCTATGCGCAAATGACAAATGAAAACAGACAGCTTCTGGAGCAGTATGTGGAGGAGTATTCTCTTCGCGGAAGAGATCTGGCAGCAGAGGATCCGAAAGCCGGTCAGAAGGAGAAAGATCCCGGTCATCCTCCCGCAGAACCGCCTGCACTTGAACTCTCCACGTTTTATTCAGTAGCTATTTCAAAAAACGGGCAGGTTCTGAAGGTGGATACAGCTGATATCTCAACTTTGGATGAAGACGCGCTTACGCAGCTTGCCCTTGCTGTTATAGAAAATGGGAAAAGTGAAGGCGTGGAGAGCCATCTGGCATATCGTACGGCAGATAAAGGCGGGTATACTTTGGTGGCATTTTTAGATAATACCTTAATATTGGAAAGCGCCGGCACATTGATCACCTATACGCTGATCTTCGGCGGCGTCACGCTTATCCTGCTGTTTTTTTTGGCGCGCTATCTCGCAGACAGGATCGTAGCCCCTCTGGAGGAAAGCTACCAGAGACAGAAACAGTTTATCTCCGATGCGGGACATGAACTGAAAACACCAGTAGCAGTAGTGAATGCCAATGTGGAGATTCTTTCCCGTGAAATAGGAGAAAACCAGTGGCTGGCTAATATTCAATATGAAAATCAGAGAATGTCTGCCTTGATCCTGCAGCTGCTGGATCTGGCAAGGACAGAAAATGTTGTTCCCCAAATGGAAACAATTGATTTGAGCCGTTTAGTTTACGGAGAATTACTGCCGTTTGAATCTGTAATTTATGAGAACGGACTTGTGCTGGAATCCCACATCGATGAGAACCTCCATGTTGTGGGAAACAGCGTCCAGCTGAAACAGCTTACCTCCATTCTGGTAGATAATGCGATCCTTCACAGTGCTGACGGAAAAGAGATAGGTCTCACACTGACGAAAGAAAAGAACAGTGCAGTGCTGATCGTGTCAAATGATGGGGAGGAGATTCCAAAGGAGCAGAGAAAATATATGTTTGAACGGTTTTACAGGCTGGATACAGCAAGAACCGGTGAGGACAAGCATTATGGGCTGGGGCTTGCCATAGCGAAAGCTATTACTATGACACATAAGGGAAGCATTGATGTCCGGTGCCAGGACGGCAAGGTGGAGTTCCTTGTAAAACTTCCTTTACAAAAATCCACAATTTTATAATCTTCAATAATACTTCAATCTTCCTTCTGTACAATGTTGACATCAACAGTACAGGAGGAATTTTTTATGTCATTTCAAACCGTTTTTAAGCGATATGAATTGAAATATCTGTTAACTGAGAAACAAAAGGAAAAGGTACTGCAGGCAATGGAGCCGTATATGGTCCTGGATCAATACGGACGTACCACTATACGCAATATCTATTTTGATATGGATAACTACCGGATGATCCGACATTCCATAGAAAAGCCTGCTTACAAGGAAAAACTCCGTATCCGAAGCTATGAACAGGCAGCGCCGGACAGTACAGTATTTATAGAAGTAAAAAGGAAATATAAAAATATTGTATATAAGCGCAGGATTTCCCTGGCAGAAGCAGTCAAATGGATACTGGGCAGGAATGACTGCCGGGAAAATACCCAAATATCGGAAGAGGTGGATTATCTGCTGGATTACTACGAATGTCTGCGTCCGGCGGCATTTCTTTCTTATGAAAGAGAAGCGTACTACACAAGAGAACCGTCAGATTTCCGGGTTACCTTTGACGATACGATTCTCTTCCGGCAGGAGGATCTTTCGCTGGAGGCAGATGTGTATGGAGAACCTCTTTTGCCGCCGGAGAAGGTGCTTATGGAAATCAAATGTTCCGGAGGGATTCCCATGTGGATGGTACACGTACTTTCACGGGAGCATATTTACAAAACATCCTTCTCAAAATACGGAACCGGATATCAGAATATAATTTTTCCAAAACTGGCAAAGGAGGCTGCAGGTCATGTATGATACATTGTTTCAGGGATTGTTCGATTCGGATCTTACTGCAGTGATCAGTGTCACCGATTTTCTGCTGTGTCTGGGAATATCTTTAATCCTGGGGCTTTTGATGGCTTTTGTGTATATGGTGGGTACCCGTTATACAAAAAGCTTTGTCGTCACCCTTGCTCTGCTTCCTGCAGTAGTCTGTGTAGTCATTATGCTGGTCAATGGAAATGTGGGAACCGGTGTTGCGGTTGCCGGCGCATTCAGTCTTGTCCGGTTCCGGTCTGTTCCCGGTACGGCAAAGGAAATCTGTACCTTGTTCCTTGCAATGGGAACCGGACTGATCACCGGTATGGGATATCTTGGCTTTGCTGTGCTTTTCTCAGCTGTTATGTGTGCAGTGTACCTGCTTTACAATCATCTGGATTTCGGTGCCGGAAAAAATGCAGAAGCCTATAAGACCATTGCCATTACAATCCCGGAAGATCTGGATTATACAGAAGTTTTTGATGATATTTTCAGGGATTACACCACGGCCTGTGATCTTATTTACGTAAAAACCACGAATATGGGAAGTATGTTCCGGCTTACTTATCATGTGACTCTTCGGGACACTGCCAAAGAGAAGGAAATGATCGATAAGCTCCGGTGCAGAAACGGTAATCTGGAGATTGCGGTTTCCAGACAGGAAGCTTCTGCAGCGGAATTATAGGAAAAGGAGGTGCTGTTTTATGAAAAGACAGTTATCAGCTGTTTTGGGACTGCTTATGTTTCTCAGTGTGCCTGCAGGCTGCGGGAATTCTCATACAGCAGGCACAGATGCAGAGAATGAAGAACTGAGCAGCAATGAAGTTTCTGAAACATCTGAAACGTCTGCGGATGCAGAGGAAGCAGATTCTGTGCAGGCAGATTCTGAGATGTTTACTGAACGGGATTCTGAAACAGATTATGATGAGAGCACCAGTGTTTTTATTGAATTAGACGGGAATGGCGCTTCCGCCACTTCTGACAGTGTCCAGATCTTAGGAACAACGATCACGATTACGGAGGAAGCCACATATATTATTTCCGGTACGCTGGATGATGGAAGAATCGTGGTGGATGCTTCTGATACAGCTAAAATTCAGCTGGTATTGAATGGTGTGGATATAACCAGCGCTGCCTCTGCTCCGCTGTATATTCTTGAGGCGGATAAAGTCTTTGTCACTTTAGCGGATAGTACCGAGAATACGCTGTTAAACGGAGGTTCCTTTACAGCTGTCGATGAGAATAACATTGATTCTGTTGTTTTTTCGAAGCAGGATCTTACGTTTAATGGTTCTGGCTCACTCACTGTGACATCTCCTGCAGGGCATGGAATTGTATCAAAAGACGACCTGGTGATCACTGGAGGTACGTATACCATAACATCAGCTTCTCACGGACTGGATGCCAATGACAGCATAAGAATTACAGGGGAGACATTTCTGAACATTGATGCGGGAAAAGACGGTATGCATGCTGAGAATGAGGAAGATACTTCTCTGGGATTTATCTATATTTCTGACAGTACAGCGGAAATAGAAGCAGAGGGGGATGGTATCAGTGCGGGAGCTTATATGCAGATTCAAAAGGGTACATTTGAGATTCGCGCAGGAGGCGGCAGCGAGAATGGCTCCAGTGCCTCTTCAGATTCCTGGGGTGGTTTTATGGGAGGAAATCCTTCCAGAGGCACTGAGGAATCTGCGGATACAAACGAGGACAGCAGTACCAGTATGAAAGGAATCAAAGCAGCAGCTGATATAGAAATTGCAGCAGGAACTTTTACCATTGATTCGGCAGATGATTCTGTCCATTCAAATGCCTCAGTTACTGTAAACGGAGGCACGTTTTATATTGAGTCAGGTGATGATGCGTTTCATGCAGATGAATCTCTGACGGTGACTGCCGGAACAGTTAATATTACAGAATGCTACGAAGGACTGGAGGCACTGAATATAGAGATCCAGGGAGGTGAAATTACTCTTACGGCAGAGGATGACGGTCTCAATGCTGCCGGAGGAACTGATTCCAGCGGCACAGCAGGAGGACGGGATGCCATGTTCGGCGGCAGAGGAGGAATGAAAGGAACTCCCGGAGGAACATCGTCCAGTTCTGACGGAAGCATTTCCATTTCAGGAGGTACACTGCATATCAAGTCTTCCGGCGACGGAATTGATGCTAACGGAAGTATTGTTATTTCCGGGGGTGATACAGCTGTTTCAGGACCAGTACAGGGAGATACTGCTACGCTGGATTACGATACCAGCGCATCTATTACCGGAGGAACCTTTACAGGTACAGGAGCTTCCGGCATGGCACAGACTTTCAGTGAAGCAGAACAAGGGGTGATAGCAGTCAGTGTGGGAGAGCAATCCGCAGGAACCACAGTTGCAATTACTGACCAGAACGGAAATACCGTTCTGAACTGTACGCCGGAACTAGATTTTCAAGTGGTCATTTTCAGCAGTCCTGAACTTGTATCCGGTAAAACGTATACAATTACGGCAGGAGAGGTTTCAGGTGAATTAGAAGCCGAATAGGCCACCATTTTATCGACTTATGTCCCTTTCTGTGATATGATAATGACGGTATTATTATGGAACAGAAAGGGACACTTTCTATGGAGAATAAATATGTCTGAAAATAAAAGTTACAAATCGGTAAAAAAACCGTCAAACCATATATGTGCCGCTCTGCTTGCCCATGTGGATGCAGGAAAGACAACCCTGGCAGAGAGCATTCTTTATCATACAGGAAGTATACGGAAAATGGGGAGAGTGGATCACAGGGATACTTTTCTTGATACTTACGGCATGGAAAGGACAAGGGGGATCACTATCTTTTCCAAGCAGGCAGTATTTTCTCTTGGGGATAAGGAGATCACACTTGTGGATACGCCTGGCCATGTGGATTTTTCGGCAGAGATGGAGCGTACGCTGCAGATTCTGGACTATGCAGTCCTGATCATCAGCGGAGCGGACGGTGTGCAGGGGCATACACAGACATTGTGGAAACTGCTCTGTCAGTATAAGATTCCTACATTTTTATTTATCAATAAAATGGATCAGGAAGGAACTGACAGAGGAGAAATTCTGGCAGAATTAAAGAGTCGGCTGAGCAGCGGCTGTATGGATTTCGGAAATGCAGGGATCAGCTTTGAAAAAGTGCAGAACAGAGAAGAATTTCTGGAGGAGCTCGCTCTGTGTGACGAAGAGGTGCTGGAACATTATCTGGAGACAGGCAGCATCGAGGATGCGTCTGTCAGAAGAATGATAAAAGAGCGCAGGGTATTTCCCTGCTATTTTGGTTCTGCACTGAAATCCCAGGGTGTGGAAGCGTTCTTAGAAGGATTGGAAAAATGGATTTCCTGTCCGCAGTATCCCCGGGAATTCGGAGCGAAAGTCTATAAAATTTCCAGAGACGACAAAGGAACCAGGCTTACTCACATGAAGATTACCGGAGGGAGCCTGAAAGTAAAGCAGATGCTGTCAGGAACTGGCTGGGAAGAAAAAGCTGATCAGCTGAGAATATATTCCGGGGCAGGTTTTCAGTCAGTAAATGAGGTGCAGGCGGGAAGTGTCTGTGCGGTTTCCGGGCTTTCCCGAACTTTCTGCGGGGAAGGGCTTGGAGCAGAACATGGTTCTTATGCACCTCTTCTGGTTCCGGTGCTTACTTATGAGATACAGATTCCCGAAGACTGTGATGTTCATATGTTCCTGCAGAAATTGCGGCTTTTGGAGGAAGAGATACCAGAGCTTCACATTGTATGGAATGAAGCGCTGGGAGAAATCCATGCCCAGGTCATGGGAGAAGTACAGACAGAGATTCTGAAGAATCTTATTTTGGAACGCTTTCAGGTGCCGGTAGAGTTTGGAGAGGGGAATATTGTATACAAAGAGACTATCGAAAAACCTGTGGAAGGCATCGGGCATTTTGAACCGCTGCGTCATTATGCAGAAGTGCACCTGCTGCTGGAACCGGGGGAGCCTGGAAGCGGTCTTATTTTTGATACTTCCTGCAGTGAAGATGTCCTGGACAAAAACTGGCAGAGGCTGATCCTGACTCACCTGGAGGAGAAAAAACATAAAGGAGTATTGACCGGATCAGAGATCACAGATATGAAGATCACACTGATTGCAGGGCGTGCCCACCAGAAGCACACCGAAGGAGGGGATTTCCGCCAGGCAACTTACCGGGCTGTCCGGCAGGGACTTAGGAAGGCGAAGAGCATCCTTCTGGAACCAGTATATGAGTACCGTCTCGAAGTGCCTTCGGAGATGATAGGAAGGGCAATGTCTGATGTACAGAAAATGAGCGGAACCTTTGAGACACCAGTGCCGGAAGGAGAAATGTCCGTGTTCACGGGTACCTGTCCGGCAGAGACCATGCGGGGATATCAGTCTGAGGTTACGGCATATACCAGAGGGACAGGGAGACTGTCCTGCACTTTAAAGGGATATGAACCCTGTCACAATGCAGAAGAAATCATAGAAAAGTCTGCATATGATCCGGAGGCAGATTTGGACAATCCCGCAGGATCGGTGTTCTGCTCCCATGGTGCAGGATTTACGGTGAGCTGGGATAAAGTGGAGGAATACGCCCATGTGGAAACCGGGCTGAAACT
>CALWHD010000012.1 GCA_944380235.1 uncultured Blautia sp. | reverse complement strand
CATCTGCGTGTTATCGGCTCTGCACCTGTGCGTCCAGCTTTTGGAAAAGGGATAGTTTCATTTATTCTACGCTAATTAGCGTTTCTTGTCTGTACTCCGGACAAAACAGCAGTGAGTTTTTCAATTTTTATCCTGCAATATAATCGAAAGTTCTCCTTACATCACCTTACAAAATCTCAAACTTAAATTATTTTTATCTTTAATCACGAAACATCTTCAAAATCAATTTTAATCTCGTCATTTTCTCCATTTTGACGATATTGAATTGAAAATGATGAGGTTGCTTTTCTTCTATAATGAAAAAGCACTTTCTGATATGATTTCAAAAAGTGCCTTTACGTTTCTGTTGTTTACAAAAATACGAAATATTATAAACAATTTAATGATAATACTGCTCTACAATAGGAATAAGTAATTGGTCAATCCTTTGAATTCCCTTCACCAGGAACTCCACTGCATCCTTCCACTGTTCCTCACTTGCTATGCCAATTCCTTTATTTTCAATAAATATTTTGGATGCTTTCAGATGGTCCCCTCGTTCCCAGATAAATTCTTCTGCCATTTTCTCATTAAATTTGTAAACGCAAAATAGCAAGTACCTTGACATTTTTAGACGGCTGCTTTGCAGCCGCCGGTATTTAAACTTTGCGGATTCTTTCTGGTAGTTTTTCTGACCATGGCAGAAGGTCTTCTAAAAAGGAACGGTCCTTATCGTCCATATGTTTTGGGATCTCTTCCAAGAGATACTGCACATAATCAAAAGGTTTCAGGTTATTCGCTTTTGCAGTTTCCACAACGCTGTAAATGATCGCAGAGGTCTTGGCTCCATTGATCGTATCGATCATCTGCCAATTCTTCTTCCCGATACAAAAACCACGGATGGCCCTTTCGGATGCGTTATTATCTATGGGGACTTCTCCATCCCTGAGAAATACCCGTAGATATTTTTCCTGGTTCAGCGCATAGCTGACTGCATCACCAAATTTATCCTTTCTGGATACCTTTATGGTTTTCAGGTACGCAAAAAACGCATCCACAAGTGGTCTGACAACCGCCTGCCGCTGCTTAAGCCGCTCATCGGGAGAAAGGTTATCCAGTTTCCCTTCTTCCCGGTAGATCGCCTGGATCTGTTTCATCAGCAGAAATACTTCCGATTCTTTTTGATAGGATCTGGGAATCAGCTTCAGAGCCTCATCAAATCTCCGGCGGCAATGGACCCAGCATCCGGCGATTGTCAGTTCCTCCATCTCTTTTTCTAAAGTATGGTAGACCTGATAACCGTCTGTCACGCAGATGCCGTCATATCCTTTCAGGAATTCCCGCGGATGGGATGCATTTCTTGTCTGCTGGTATTCATACAGGACGATCTGTTGGTCATGATACAGATGCCCGGAACGGTATACCCACATCCAGCTTTTGGAACCGGCTTTCCGTCCATCATGGTTTACAAGCACTGGTGTCTCATCTGCCTGGATCACATGGTAAGAATACAATCCTTTATGGAGACGATCATAAAGAACGGATAAATATTCCTCGCCGAGACGGATGCACCAGTTTGCCATGTTCTGCCTTGTGATCTGAAGGCCATAACGCTGGAATTCCTGTTCCAGCCGGTATAAAGGTACTGCATTCACATACTTTCCATTGATGACCGCAGCTGCCAGGGATGGGGACACCAGACTTCCATGCAGCAATGCCTTCGGATGGTCTGCCTTGATCATATGTTCATCTGTTTTGCTGGCATATACGCCAATGTGATGTTCTTCCACCTCCACCTTTGCAGGTACGAAATGATATTTCCTGGAAATGGCATCCGGCAGCTGTTTCCAGCCATTGGCGCCGAATTCTGCCTCCAACTCCATGTCAGATAGATAATGGTCGATCCGTTTGACTGGAAGCCCGGAAAGATCCGATTCTTTCTTCCCCCTGCGCTTTGGCTGCTTTGGAGGTCTCAGCTCCAGGTCTTCCGGCTCCGCTGCACTAAGATCGCAGACGGCTTCTGCTTCGTTGAAAAATACGATCGTTCCGTCTATCTCACGGAAACAGATCTGGTCCGTATCTTCCATCTTTTCAGAAGACCTGCCAAAACGGTTCTGCTTACCGAGGACCACCTGCTCCATCAAAAGCTGCATTTTCTCGTTTGCTGCATGAAGTTCCTCTGTTAAGGCATTAAGCTGTTCCTGCTGCTGTAAAAGAAGTTGGATAAGGAACGGCTTATCAACGCTGTTCAGTTGTTCTTCCGTATACCTGACTGCCATAAACAAACCTCTCTTTCCTGAGTGGTATTATAGCAGGATCTGCCGTTTTTGGCTATTTTTGTTTTCTGTCACCTTCGTCATTTTGACGGTGGATAACAGTCATGAATACCTGAAAATAAAAGCCTGAAATTCAGATATTTATGACTGTTATCCACAACCTGAAAAATTTTTTCAGACAGGAGTATATAGGAACTCATAGGAACTTTCCAGGATGTGGATAACTTTAAGATTTCTATTGGACAGGGGAATACAGCATAGATGAAAACCGTTTTATTTTCTACGTTTTGCATAAATCATAAGGAGAACTCTGGATCCGGGACTTCCCCGATAGGGTTTCTGGCAATAATTTCCAGCCCCTGCATCAGCATTTGATACTGGTCTGTGGTGATCTCCAATGCTTCATCTTTTGTGCGGGGCCATCGAAAGCTGCCATTTTCAATCCTCTTGTACAGAAGGAGAAATCCATCGCCTTCCCAAAGTAATCCTTTTATCCGGTCCGTACGCCTGCCACAAAATAGGAATAATGTATTCTTATCATAAGGGTCCAGTTGGAACTGAAAGCGTATAATCCTGGCTAAACCGTCAATCCCCCTGCGCAGATCTGTAAATCCGGCCGCTAAATACACTTTTTTGAATCCAGTACCATCATTGAGCATCCATCATCACTCCCAAAAGTGTTTTTAGAAATGAGGGGGAGGCCTGGTCAGTGATCTCCAAAGTGAAGTTATTTCCATTTCTGATCACGGCAGCAACCTTATGTTCCGGTGCCAGATTTTCGGAATGGATCGCAGAGGAAGGAACTTCTACAAAAGCCTGGGTATTCTCAGCAGCTGCCAGATAAGCCTCCCGGACTTTCCGGAGCCTCCAGTAATAACTTGCTTTTGTAATGTCATGCAGCTGACACCATTCGTCGATCTTCATTCCCTGCGGACGGTTCTGGCAGTCTCTGACCAGTTCAGCCCATTCGCTCAAACGTGTTTGCTGTGCAACTAAACTTGTATGAGACTTCATAATAGTGAGTTTATTATCTCACATATGATAATTTTGAAAAGGTACTCGCTATTTGGCGTTTACACTCAGACTCTCATCCCATCAGTTCCATCATCAGCCGCGCTCCGACTTTGATGCCTTCCATATAGCTCTGCTGCTCATATGCCGCACACATGTCATAAACGTAGTTCATGTACTCGTCCGCCACTTCGTCAGCGGATTTGTCAGACATGCATCTGTGCCTGCATCTGCTCCACCACAGTGTGTGCAATACCCGCCGCATCAGCCTTTCTCGTTCCCCACACTCGCTGTGAGTTGGAGCGCTGTGAGTTTGTTCGATCTGTGTCTACTCGATCTGAATTTGTTCGATCTGATTTGTCCATTCCATATCACCTCGCTTTCT
>CALWHD010000011.1 GCA_944380235.1 uncultured Blautia sp. | reverse complement strand
CCTGATTTTCCCTGCGCACGCGAGCCTGGGGCCGGTTCAGGATGGACAGTTCATCCACCAGCTTTTTGGCTTTCATCTCCTGCGCGATCCCGATGACAATATTCAAAATAATAATGCCGATGAACAGCATATTAGAATAAGCTCCTACCGCGAAGAGAAGCGCTGCGATCAGGAAATTCAGCAAATTAAACATAGTCAAGACATTTTCGCGAATAATCTGCCCTCTGCTCTTTGTAATTTTCTCGGCTTCCATCCCGCCCTCTCCGCGCTCCCGGCGCTCTATTACTTCACGGGCAGTCAAACCGGATAATTGTTCTTTCATTGTTTTGCCTCCTGTTTTTCTTATGTATCAGAGAATATCACAGCAGGCTAAACATTCTTATTAGAAATGTTAAACAATTTTTAAACAATTTTTTCTGTGCTTCATCTTTTTCTCACTGTATAGATCAGCCGGACTCCGTCCCCATCCAGCTGTTCCACACCTTTCAGTTGAAATTCTGCCGGAATACTCTTGGGCAGCATAGGTGACTGTTCAAATACTGTGACAGAATCCGGATTTCCGTCTGCCGCCGGAGCCAGTACCAGGCTGATCTCATCTGCCATGCCCTGCTGCAGAAAGGTCCAGTTCACAGTTCCTCCTCCGCAGATCAGTACTGTTTTGATTCCAAACAGTTTATACAGTTTCTCACAGGCAATTTTACAGTCCAGAGAATCCTCTCCTGCCAAAATATAGGAAACACCATGCCTGCGCAAATAATCCCGGTAGGACGCAGAAGCCTGTCCGGTGAGGATCTCGATAACATGGGCATCCGGACGTCCCGGCTTTTGAAAGCAGCCCGATTCCCAGCCAATCTCACCCAAAGCGTCCACGGAAACATAATACAGTTCTGCATGCTCCTCTGCAACAAAATCCCCCTCCGGAACCGGACCTGCAGCCTCATCCAGTACAGGTCTGCGGTATCCTGTAAATTCTTTTGTAGTCACTGTTCCGTAAAGCCAGGCATCTCCGTGATACTCAGAACGAATTCTTCCGTATTCTCCGCTTACAGTGCGGACAGAAGGCATCTCCATAAAGGGACCTGTGATCTTTCCGTCCAGCGCGCTTAGAATATGAATGATCATTTTGGGTCTTTCCATATTCTTCCTCCTTCCCGCCAAAAGGCATTGCCCGCGAGACGCTTTTTTGGTATTTCAACCTGCGCGTCATCACCAGGCTAATGCCTTCTGTGCTCTGATGCTATGCATTTTCAAATTTCTTTGCGGTTTCGTCGATAATATTCATTGCATTAAGGCTTCTGGGATAACCGATGTAAGGCATGCACTGTTCCACCACACTATACATCTTTTCTTTTCCGTTTCCCACGCCGAAATTTCCCGCTGTATGGCCTCGAAGCTGGTTCTCACATCCGCCCTGGGCAAGCAGAAAACAAAAGGTGATCATTTCTCTTTCCTGATCATTCAGTCCGGTGCGGGTATAATAATCCCCAAAACAGTTATCTGCCAGCCATCGGTTGATATTCCGGCGCAAAACCGGCCCTTCGGTCTGTCGCTTTGTCATCTCTTCTCCAAACAGAGATACCTGTTTTTCCAGTCCTTTTTCAAATCGGGAATCTGCGTCTGTAGTGCTCTGTGATGGCAGAGGCAATGTTATTCCATGTTGTTCCATAATCTGATTGGTCTTTTCCAGAAAGTCGTGAACACGTCCGATGCCCAGATATGCCGTAGCCTGATAAAGGACTTCTTTTACCGCCGCGGGATCCAGTCCTGTGTTGAGCGCAAAGTGAAGCATATGCGAAAATTCTCCCATTCCCTGGCATCCCAGCAGCGTAGAAAGAATACAGAGCATTTGCTCTCTGTCTGTCAGCTTACTTGCAGCGGATACCTCTCCCCGGGAGAAGGCAGCTGTTATTTCCACCCATTCCGGATCTGTTTCCCCCAGACGGCTGGCAGTTCCCTGAAATTGACTCAACATTTCATTTTTCATTTTTTCATCCATTTTGTTACCTCTCTTTTCTGGCTGATTTGCCTTTTTTATTTTCTTGTTCATGCTGTTAAGAATTTCTTATCTGCGAATTTGACTCCATAATCTCCTGGAGAGAATATAGAAATAGTCTGTATGAAAAACAACCTTTTTCAGAAAATCCTGCACCATGGGCGGAACCTCCTACCCGTAAACAGGAGCGACAACACCTATACGCTCTCCGGTAAAATGGAATATCATATCCGTTCTCCTCCTCTTTCTTGCACTGAAATAAAAGTCATGCTATAATCCGATTGTATCTATCGGTCTTTATAACCGATTATACTCTCCGGTAGCAGCAACCGGTCAAGACTTTTTTCAAAATTATCTGTTTAAAATTTTTTAACAAACTATTATTTACTTTTTCAGGGAACAGGAGGTTTGCCATGTATACAATGATGCAGGTTTGCAGAGAAACCAATATGACTTATCAGGCATTAAAATATTATTGCAACGAAGGACTCATCCCTAATGTAAAACGTGATGGGAACAATCGGCGTGTTTTCAGTGAAAAGGATGTAAAATGGATCAAAGATCTGGTATGCCTGAAGAAATGCGGGATGAGTATCCAGGAAATGAAAGCGTATCTGAATCTATGTCTCCAGGGCGCGTCTACCATTCCCCAAAGGAAGCAAATGCTTGCCCAAAAACAGGCTGCGCTGAGAATCTCCATTCAGGAACTGGAGGACAGCGTGGCTTATATTGATTGGAAGCAGGAATTTTATGATGATGTTCTGTCCGGAAAACGGCCTTATGTCAGTAATCTGATCCGTACCGAAGAGGAATAAACGGAAAACAGACTAAATACAGCAGAGCAGCTTTTCCTCATTTGTTGTGACGCTCTCATCCCCCATTGATTGACTGTTCCACAGGACTGATTCTTGATTTTCTGTATAATAAAATGCTCCCTTTCAGGCAGCAAGATTTTATTCTTTCACCTGTCTGCCTAAAAGGAAGCATATCACTTAGTGGAAAGTACTCTTCCCACCGGCACTCCCACATCAATCATCCCTAAAACAATACCTGCGGCTTCTTCAGTCAACAGCCTTGCTGGCTCCACTGCAAATACTGGTTCTGCTATTTTTATCTGCTCCCAACGTATTTGTGTACAGTTGCTTTGACAGCGCCAGGTCCAGCAATCATTTCCCGGAACATGGTTTCGATTTTTTCTCCCAGACCTGTCTGGTAAATATCGGTAAAAAAGATCCGCTCATTGGAAAGTATTGGTTTGAGCTGATCCGTAAAGGTTTCCGGCCGTCCCACTACAATGTCCTTAAACTGTTCCTGAATTTCTTCATTCATTGGATCCGGAGCAAGTTCATATCTTTTTCCTTCATCATCCACAGCCAGCATATACCGAAGCCATCCGGCAATTCCCAGAGGAATGGCCGTAAGCCGCGAAGCATCTCCATATTTTTCCACATATGCCTTGATCGTCTCTCCAAAACGGATTCCTACCATCTGAGACACATCAACAGCAAGACGAAGATTGGTATCTCCCAGATATTCATTGGGGAACCGGTCATTGAAGAGCTCATCTGCAAATTCCTGTGGAGACAGGATTCCCGGATCCGGCACAACAGGCAGGCCTTCATCATAAGCAACCATACGGGCCATTTTCATCATGTCTGCATCTGTATTCAGCATGTGGGCAAACAGATCATATCCCAATACCACTCCAAGGGGACCTGTCGCGGAATGCACCGGATTCAGGCATACCGTTACTTTCATACGTTCAGACAGATTCACTGTTTCTCTGTCAGCCATATATACGCCAAATCCTTTTTCCAAAGCAGGACGTCCGTTGGGGAAGCTGTCCTCAACCACAAGATACTGGGGTTTTTCAGCGTTGACGAAGGGTGCAATATAGGTTTTCTTTCCAGTAATAACCGGCTGCATATCTTCCACGCCCAGCTTTTCGAGATCTTCTGCGATCTGCTCGCTGGGTCGTGGTGTGATTTTGTCAATCATCGTCCAGGGAAAGGCAACTGTTTTTTCATCACTTACATAGGCAGCAAAATCCCTGTCCAGAAATCCTGCTTTCTGCCACTCCCTTGTCATAGTTAATACAGACTCCCGGAGTTTCGCACCGTTCTGAGAACAGTTATCCATAGACACCAGCGCCAGAGGGTACCTTCCAGCCTTATAACGTTCATAAAGCATGGCTGTCAGCACGGCCATCGCCCCGACGGCTTTGTCCGGTCCGCTCTTTATGTCCGATTCTACGAAAGGAAACCATGTCCCGTCCGCTTTCTGCAGAGCATATCCTTTTTCTGTAATGGTAAAAGAAACCATCTGCAGGGACGGGCTTGCAAAAATTTCTTTAAGACGGTTCCACTGCGCCAGATTGGACGATTGTGCTTTTACTGCCTCAGCCAGAGATCCTAATACTTTGTATTCTCTGGTTCCATCTCCATGCAGAATTACACTCAGTCCCAAGTTGTCATACGGTTCATAAATTTTATCTACCACGTCATAGTCAAACGTCTCTACGCAGGTAATGCCCCGATCCAGCACGCCTTCTTCCAGAAGACCATCTGCAATCCCGCCGATAAAGATACGGAAAATATTTCCAATCCCAAAATGCACCCACTTTGGTTCCTTTTTTGCCTTTTCTGAAACCGCTTCCACATCATATCCCGGCAGCGTAATTCCAGCCTTTTTCCATGATTCCTGATTTTTGATTCCATTGATTGTTAATTTCATACGATTTCCTCCTGTTTAAAAGAACAAAAAAATTATGAAGATATAATAGATACAAAAAAGTATAAAAAGTATATTGGTAACACTATATATGTAATATATAGGACTTATTTTATTTTTCAGCTGTTTCTTTTCAATATACATTTTTGTTAATAACACAGCCTGATTACTGACAGTGCAAAATGCCAATTCACCCCATCTCAAAATTTAAGTCTAAACACTTTCTGATTCTGTAATATAACTGATAATCTCGTTTGTCTCTGTATCTCTTATATTATATCATAAAACAGTCTGATTTCTCCAAAGATCTTCATCCCTGTGCAAGTGTCCGATTCTGCTCTATTTCCGGATACAGTTCAGACGGGTATGCCTTCCCATCAATCATTCCGCCCTTGCTAATGCCATGCTGTGTGCTGTCAGTAATGTCCTAAACCAATGTAACTAGAGTAAGTATTTTAGTTTTATATTTAGATTTTTGCCCTCCTAGCCCATGAGCGTACTGCAAACGGTAAACAAATCAGTCCTAAAATTATCGGTACTGTAATAAGTAAATATGGAGACCAAATTGTATATCCAAACAAGTGATATGTGTTTGTTCGGAAGATGTCTGTTGAACTCCCTACAAATGGAATGAGGTCAAGAGCCTTCTGTCCCCATAAAGGAAAAAATTGTAATATAGCCATCGGGACAAAAACAATAGCCAAACTTATTATAATTGAAACATAATTTGTTTTTGCAAGAGCCGAACACAACAAAACAATTCCCGTGTATCCAAATGACGCTAATAAAAGATAACCATATTCGTATATCTCTGCCTGTAATACAGTCCAAGGCGCAACAGCAAGTATTTTTATACACTGTATAGGCATATCAGCCCCCTCAGTACCTAAAAAGATGATTTGCAAAAGAATAGAACTAAAAATAATAATTGTATATAATTCCAATGTAAATAAGAATGAAACAAGGACTTTAGTAACAGCAATTTTATTCCATCCATATTTCGTTGTCGTAATAAGTGACCTTGTATTATTATGCCACTCTCCACAAAATACTGGAGCAATCGCAATAGCAATGAAGATTGCAAAGACTACACCACAACCAGATATATAATCTGCCGTAACAAATGACCACCCTTCTGTCCAGCGATACTGCAAAGGCATATCTATGTTTGCGTCCATATTTAAGAAATATTCTCTTTCGCTCCCTGTCTGTCCATTTAGTTCAAGAAAACTTTTCACTGCGTTTTCTCGCCTCACCTCAAAATCAGTTAATTCCGAAGGGTCGACATAATTAAGCATGATATAGGGATTATCCGTTTCTTCCAATTCTGGCCAAAGGGTCTGAATCATTGAATTTAAGCTGACCCAATCCGTCATTTCATAATCTGACACATTTCCGGTCTGTACCCGTTCTTGATATTCTTTAACCATTGCCTGTAAAGTTTCTTCTGTCAAAGCGCCTTCCCATTGTTTTGCATATTCCTGTTTTTCACGAATATTTGTGTAACCATCAAAATTATTTCCAAATGAGCTGGTAAAATCATTTGGTGATCCGAATTGAAACCATTGATAAGAAAGCAATCCCCCAAAAATCACAATATACAAAAAGCAAAGTAAAACGCCTATCTGAACACTTTTCCTTCGCCAAAGTTTTTTGTGTTCCAATTTTAGTAATTCCATTAAACTCTACCTCCATCTTCTGTTGGAAAATACAAAAGGTATAAATCTTCCAAAGTTGCTTCACATGGTGTCGCCTCCAAAGAGGGGCATTTATCAGAAACAACTCTTAATGTCACATAACCCTTGTCTGAATGGTGAAGATTAGCCACGGTATAATTGAGTTCCCATTTTTTTAGGTCTTGTTCCTGTATGGTGAATTCCCATACTTTTCCTTGTGCATAAGCAATCAGTTCGTTAATAGAACCTTGAAGTATAAATGTTCCTTTTTTCATCAAAAAAACTTTATCTGCAATAGCTTCTATATCGGATACAATATGTGTAGAAAGCAATACAATCTTGTCATTCGCTAAATCAGATAAGATATTTCTTAAGCGGACACGTTCTTTAGGATCAAGTCCTGCTGTTGGTTCATCTAAAACCAAAATTTTAGGATTATTTAGCAAGGCTTGAGCAATCCCAAGTCTTTGTTTCATTCCTCCAGAAAATGTCTTGATTTTTTTGTTTGCCATATTTATCAGACTTACCGTTTCTAATAAAGAGCGTGAACGTTTCACCGCAATACGACGGGGAATGCCTTTCAGCGCAGCAATATAAAGTAAAAACTCTTGAGCCGTGTAATTAGGGTAATATCCAAACTCCTGTGGAAGATACCCTAAAAGATTTCGATAGGCACTTCCCATTTCAAAAATACTGTTTCCATTATAAAGAATATCTCCACTTGTTGGCTCTAGGATACCACAGATCATACGCATTAAAGTGGTTTTCCCAGCACCATTTGCCCCTAAAAGCCCGTAAACTCCCGGAACCATTGTTGTACTGATACAATCTACTGCAATCTTAGACTTATAGTGCTTTGTCAGCCTGTCAAGCGATAATTCCATAAATTCTACCTTCTTTCCATGTTTTTATCAGCAAGGACAATTCTCTTATAAAAAATCCTGCAAATACTACAAAAGTTACAATCCAAATTCCAAGTGCAGAAAGGTTGTATAATGCTGGAGTCCAATGTGCAAGAGTCCCTGCAAAAGCACTTGTTCCCAAACAAGCAACAATAGCAAATTGTATAGCATATCGTTCCTGTGTTCGCATACTCCAAAGAGTGATAACCATGCAACCTAAAAACGGAACAATGACGTATAGAATAATCTGAATCAGTGTTATAGGATACTCCGCTGTAAATAATGTAAGCCCACATATTATTGTTGCAATGACAATTTGAGCAGCTCCGGCTAGAACGAGTTTTGCTATAATAATTTGTGCGCTGGACGCTCTTGTAGAGGCTTCAATCTCGCTCATTCCAAAAGTAGTACTTTGACAAAATGAGGGGAGACACGCCAAAATAAATAATGGCATAAACATTGGAATTATCTTTGGAGTATTAGGAACTGAAAAAACACACGCACAGACAAATAGCAATACAATTCCTTGTGCTGTCCAAAGGCGTCGTCCTGTATACCACATAACATTTGACAAAAATTGCCAAAAATTTGTTCGCTCTTCTGGAAAGAGATTGTGCTTTACTTGTTCCTCTATCAAAGCCATACACATTTGCTGTGTTTCTTGCAGACGTTTAGGATGGACATCTCTTTGCAATATTAAATGTAATTCATGCTTGTTCATATTATTTGTTCCCCTTTCTTAGTATGGATAAAGCGACTCTAACACGGCTTTGGACAGTGCGCACCGGTATATCGAGAATTTCTGAGATTTCACGGAAACTAAGCTGTTCTCCACAATGGAGCAAAACCACTTCCCTCTGCATTGGGGTTAGTAAATTTAACAATGAATTTATTTGGTCACGGTCTTCAATTTGACGTAACCGCTGATCTTCTATTGATAAATTATCATCAAGTTCAAAGGCTACATATTTGCGATTTTCATCAATGCATAAGTGATGTGCTATTGTATATAAGTAAGCCTTAAAGGATCCTTTTTGTTCATACATATAAATATTTTTAAATACCCTCAAAAAAGTTTCTTGTGTCAAGTCTTCTGCACGATCTATATTATTACAATGCCAAGAACAGTAACGAAGAATGGAGGAATAGTATCGCTCTACCAATTCATTTGCACATGATTTATTTCCATGCTGAATTTGTAATATCAGCTTTTCATCATTCAATGGCATAACACTCCTTTCTGAAAATATATAACGGATGACATTGCCGAAATGATTAAAATTTCTACAATATATTTCAATTGTATCATACAGTGAATTTAATTAATGTGATATTGTATTTATCACTAAATGTATTTTTTTAGGTTCTTCAATTACAAAATTCCATGCCATAATCTTTTCTCTGTCCATCTGCAAAGCTACTGGTTCTAAATATGGAAAAAGAGGGCGTTGCAAAATTTTGCGACACCCTCTTTTTCATTTCAAGAAGTTTCCTGACGGTTGACTTTTCCAACAAAAGTGAAACACGCCTCCATTGAATATACTGTCGTCTTCCCTTATAATTGCAACATGAGGTGAATACTATGAAGGAAATGAATCTTGGCCGCATCCTGATTGAGAATCGCCACAAAAGAGGAATCACACAGGATGAGCTGGCCGCTCATATCG
>CALWHD010000010.1 GCA_944380235.1 uncultured Blautia sp. | reverse complement strand
ATGTAATTCTCCAATACAGCAAATGGGGAAATAAATTTGTTGAAACTTTATCAAAAGATTTAAGAATGACTTATCCTAGTAGAGAAGGATATTCCGTTAGAAATCTTAATTATATGAAACAGTTTGCACGCCGAATACCATCTGAAGAAATTTTGCATCAGGGTGGTGCAAAAATTAGTTGGCGTGCAATAAAACTGTTGATAGATAAGACGGATAATCTGGAAGAACATATGTGGTATACACAGCAAGCCCTTTTTTATGCCAGAAGTAATTATGTGGAAAAAGATTATGCCCTGAAGAAAATTTCTCTGAGACAGACCACAGGGGAAGTTTTGAAAAAGAACAGGAGAGTGATTTTAAAAAGCTGTATATCCATTGATATTCACGATCTGGATCTGGAAGTTTATTCTGACAGCAAGTGGCTTGCCTTCATCCTGGAGCAGATTCTTTCCAACAGTATTAAATATATGGGAGAAGGGGAAAGAAAACTGGAATGGTATGCCGAAAAACATGCAGAACAGGTCAGGCTCTGCCTGAGGGATACCGGAGTGGGCATCCCCGCAAAAGATCTCCCCAGAGTCTTTGAAAAGGGCTTCACCGGAGAAAATGGAAGGACAGGAAGAAAGTCCACAGGCATGGGGCTGTATCTGTGCAAAAAGCTCTGTGAAAAAATGGGTCACTGTATAGAGATACTCTCTTCAGAGGGCCAAGGGTGTCTGGTGATTCTGTGTTTTCCGGTAGGAAGCATGACAGGGGAGCTTCTGCAGGACACAAGAGGTAGCGTGAAAAAGTTCTAAATGACATTCATATATCAGTTTTAAAAGCTTTCTGGCGGTATTCACTGGGGGACATTCCATATACTTTTTTAAATACCTGAGTAAAGTAGGAAAAATTTGTATAACCAATATTGGAAGCAATAATGCTCACAGACAAATTGGTGCCCTTCAACAGAGACGCCGCAATTTTAAGTTTTTCCTGAATAATATAGTCGGAAAGAGAGATTCCCTTCTCTTTTTTAAAAAGCCGTGATAAATATTCGGGATTCATATAAATGCTGCTCGCAATATCAGAGCGAGATATATTTTGATGAATGTTTTTTCGGATATATTCAATAGCTTTGTCAATCTGAGAAGAATTTAAGTCCTGGCTGGAGTGAAAATTTTTTAGATAATCTACAGAAAAATCAAGCAGTTCGTGCATACGCTCCAGAGAGCTGGCAGATGTTTGCAGCTCATGTATATCATACTCCTGTTTAAAAATACCGTGAGCATGGATATGATGCTGTTCGAGGATGTTGTAGAACATCTGTAAGAAATCCTGGAGAAATAGACTGAGATTTTTTTGGTTAATATGTCCCTGTTTTTTTTGCTGGTCAAGATATTCGTGCATATTGCTGCGGACCAGATCAAAATATCCGTTTGTCAAAAGATCTGACCAATGTGCAAAATCAGGTGCCTGATAAATAGTTTCTGTCTGTTCATGAAAATGGTGGCCGGAGAGAAATATGCCGGTATATTTGGCTGCGTTGGCATTTGATTCCTCTATCAGGATCCGCATGGAAGAAGGCAGAGCAAAAAAACTGTCTGCTTTTTTCACATAACAGGCAATATTAAAATGGAGATATTGTTCGGCAGCAGAAAGAAACTTGTTCAGATAAGGAACAGCCATGTCGGCGGCAGTTTCATGGGATTCATAAAGGACTGCTGCAAATTGATTTTCCTTCAGCTGGCAAAATAGAATTTTCTTTGAAAAATCTTCCAGCATTTCAGAAAGAACATTGTGTACAATATACCGCAATAAGGATTGATCCAATTCCGGCTTTGCTGGATTTTGTTTTACAAGATCCAGCAGAAATAACAGACAAGGAGCATCCGGGGTAAGCCGGACAGAAATTGTATTCATATAGTTCAGAAGATTATCGGATGAAGGCTGAGAAGAATTCAGGTAATCTTTCAGCAACATATCAAGGAGATCCATTTCACGTTCGCTAATGTATGTTCCGTAGATGGAATATTGCTTTTGCTTCTGTTCTTTTTTTATTTGGATAGAAGCTTTTTTTATTGCAGTTTCGATGGCTGTATAAGGGGCGGGCTGAATCAAATAATCAAAACTTCCCAGGCGCAGTGCTTTCTGGGCATACGAAAAATCTTCATGAGAAGTAAGAAAAATACATTTGATATCGGGATAAAATTCTGCTACCCATTCATAAAGGTCTAATCCGCTTCCAAGAGGCATTTCTATATCGCATAGCATAATATTTATGATATTTTTTAGAATGATTTCTTTTGCCCGTAAAATGTCATAGGCATGATAAACATTTTTTATCTGCAGTTCAGTCCAGTTTATGCCGGACAGCATACCTTCAACTACATCTGGCTGATCATCAATAATTAGTACGTTCATGTTCTATACCTCCATTTGTATTCGGTGTTTCGGAATTCGTAACAGGCAGAAGAATTTCTGTTAATGCCCCTAAAGGGCTGTTCATACAGATAAGTCCTGCAGAGTTTTCATAAAGAAGATTCAGCCGCTGGCGAAGATTATAGATTCCTATATGGTGTCCGAAATCATATGTATTATCAGAGGCACAGTTTAAGAGCTGTATGATTTCTTCTGAGAACCCTGGTCCATTGTCCTGAATATTAATATTCAGATAATGGCCATCATCTGTAGTTAGCGAATGAATGGAAATCTGGATTACTAATTCCTGTCCCGGCACGACGGCATACTTGAATGAATTTTCTACAAAAGTCTGGATACAGAGCAGCGGAACAAGAACTTTTTTTAATTCATCTGGGGCAGAGATAGTGAGCCGGGCTGGTTTTGCTGTGCTGGATTGAAGAATATCATAATAGTTTTTTACCTGGTTTAGTTCTACGTCAAGAGGAACTAGGGTACTGTTGTCGCGGAAGGTATAGCGAATGTATTCTGAAATACGCAGAATCATTTGCTGTGCCTTTTCATTTTTGAAGCCCTGTATCATACCATAGAGCGTTTTAAGGCAGTTCAGATAAAAATGAGGTTTTAGCTGGATCTGCATATATTGAAGTTCAGCTTTTTGCTTGTCCAAAAGATGTTCATAGGAATGGATTTTCAATATCTTAATTTCATCCATCATACTATTGAAAGCAGTATTAAAATCTATAAACTCATGAATAAAAGAATTCTGTGGAAGCTTCAGATCGAGGTTACCGGAACGTATTTTTTTCATAGTATCAATAGCAGTTCCAAGAGGAGTGAAATAAAGCTTAGCAGCAACGTAATAGATAACCGGGATCACCAGAAGTGCCAAGATCGAAAAAAACAGGGCAAATTGCTGGGAGCTGTCCATGTGATAGATGGAACCTTTATAGGGGGTCACATAAAGCATAGACAGATTTCCATATTTCAAAGTTTGGTGTACAACAAAATAATTGCCGTCACTTCCTTTTTTTATGACCGAATCATCATCAGGCTTAAGAGAAAGCTTTGTCTCACCTAAAAATTTTTCATTGTTCATAGGAATCCCGTTATTGGAAAAATATATAAGGAAACCCGGCTCAAAAGAAGAAATTTCCGATTGAGAGGGAGAAACAATCAGATCAAAATCAATTATACAAACACTGAAAGCATTGTCCAATCCGAGAACACGGATAAGAAAATTTTTACCTGCAATATTATCCGTATACCAGGAAGCGGATACATCATCATAGTTAATATTTTTAACATATTTCTGCATGGATTCTTTCATATCGTAAGAGTATGAGCTGTTGTACGCTCCCCGGCATATTTCATTCAGACCGGAATAAATATACATGGCACCAATGCAGTTATAAATAGATAGAATATCCTTGTTTTGATTTAAAATATTTAAAGTATCCGTGTGGGCTTCAATCGGATCAAGATGATATTGGAGCTTTTGAAAATTCCAGTTCTGTGCCCAGTTCTGCGCGATTTGAAGTTCAATCTGCTCCAGATCAGAATCCAGTTTTTGGTGATAGAGGTAAAGTGTATTTTTATTGGCAGATGCGACTTCTTTGTTCAAGATATGGATTGTGTAAAAATCAAAGAAGATGATTAAAAAGATAAGGGGAATAATTATTATTAAACTTGCCAGAGAAAAAAATACTTTCGATGAGACAGAAAAAGTTTTTACTTTTTTAGAAATCAAACTCATAAATAGTCCTCCTTTATAAAGTGCCAGGGAGAATGATTATAGAGGGAGAAAATATAGACTCTAAAAGAGATTATAAAATAACTAAAGTCATTTTAACATAAAAAACTATATTTGCAACCTTTAAATTAAAGTTTTCTTTTAGCACCTGTTACGCAAAAGCAATGTCACAAAAAATAAAGGAAAAGTCATGAATTTTATAGAGGACAGATAAAGTGATTTGTTAATATAAGGACAGCTCAAGGGAGAGTTGAGAGATGAAGGAAATGATTTAAGGAGGAAAGGAAATGAAGAAAAAAAGAGTTGCAGCTGCACTATGTGCAGTGACATTAGCGGGAGCTATGATTGCAGGATGTGGAGGAAACGATACGGCAGGCGGAAATGATTCCGGAGATAATGGAAATAATCAGGAGAGCTATACAGTAAAAATTCTTGCACCAGGCGACGCAAGTACAGAAGACTGTGAAAAGATTTCAGAGGCAGCCAGTAAGATTACGGAAGAAAAATTTAATACAAAAATCGAAGTGACAAGAGTTGGATTCGGAAGCTATGATCAGCAGGTGAATTTAATGTTGGCATCAGGAGAAAAGCTGGATTTGATGTATCAGTATTGTGGTAATGTAACATCTGCTATCAGCAGCGGGCAGATTGTACCGATTGACGAATATCTGGATACCGTAGGAAAAGATTTAAAAGAGCAGATTAATGAGTCTGACTGGAAATGTGTAACTTTCGATGGAGGGATTTACGGGGTTCCTTCTAATAAGGAAAAAGCAACGGGCTGGGGATTTGCCATGAATAAAGAAATGGCAGATGCTACAGGAATTGATTACAGCAATATTAAAACAGAAGCGGAATTAGAGCCTCTTTTGACTAAAATAAAAGAGATGTACCCGGATGTATATCCTGTAGTCTCTCATACGGGAACAATGAGTCTGATGACAAATCAGGATGACTTGGGCGGAGACATCGGTTCTCTGGAAAGTGCTGCTTCCGAAAGTACAGAAGTGATTAATTATTATGCATCTGACAAGTATATGGAAGAAGTAAAACTGCGGTATGACTGGGGACAGAAAGGCTTGATCATGCCTGATGCTTCCACTACGACAGAGAGTGCCAACAGTCTGATTGGTTCAGGAAAAGGATTCGGAAGATTTACCAATACAAAGCCAGGAATTGAACAGGAAATAGAAAAAGAATCAGGGAAAGATATAGCAGTGATTGATCTGGTAGATCCCTATACTACGACTACACGTGTGGATATTGTATGGTATGTGCCACATAACAGTGAACAGCCAGAGCGTGCTGTGCAGGTGCTGAATGAAATGTATACTAATCCGGAGCTTGCTAATATTCTTATCAATGGTATTGAGGGGACACATTATCAGATTGTAGACGAAGAAAAAGGAGTTGTTAACTACCCGGACGGTGTAAACGCAAGCAATACAGGTTATACAAGTCTTCCATGGGCATGGCCAAATGAAGCGATTTCTTATGTATGGGAAGGAAATCCGGAAGACCTTTGGGATCAAACTCAGAAGTTTAATGAGGAAGCAACTGTATCTCCGGCAAAAGGATTTGCATGGGATAATACACCGGTTCAAAATCAGGTGACAGCCTGTGCAAATGTGATAGCAAAATATGGTCCAGCTTTAGAATGTGGATCTTTGGATCCTGAGACTACCATGCCTAAATTTTTGGAAGAACTGAAAGAAGCAGGGGCAGATGATATTATCGCAGAAAAGCAGAGACAGTTAGATGAATGGCTGAAAGAGAATAAATAATTAATAAGTAAAAAAGCTGTCGCTGTTATAATCTTCAGGCGACAGCTTTTTGCAGAAGACTATCGTTGGAGGATCCGGTTATGAAGAAAGATATAAAAAAAGCTGGAACGGGTAAAAGAATAGGTGTACATATGAAGAGATACCTGCCATTATACCTTATGATGTTGCCGGGACTTGTATATCTGTTTATAAATAATTATATGCCTATGGGCGGCATCTTGATTGCATTTAAAAAATACAACTATGCAAAAGGAATTTTCGGAAGCCCATTTGTGGGATTAAAAAACTTTGAATTTTTATTTGCAACAAAAGAAGCATGGACGATTACCAGAAATACATTGATGTACAATCTTGTTTTCATTGTGCTTGGAACTGTATTAGCCATTGCGGTTGCAATTCTTTTGAATGAAATACGATCAAAAATGGCAAAAAAAGTTTATCAGACGGTAATTCTTATTCCATTTTTGATTTCTATTGTTGTAGTTAGTTATCTTGTATATGGATTTTTGAGTACAGATGCGGGCTTTATCAACAACAGCATTCTGAATGCTATGGGAAAGGAAGGAATAGGGTGGTATTCCGAACCTAAATATTGGCCGGGGATTTTAATCTTTGTAAATATATGGAAGAATCTGGGCTATAACTGTATTATTTATTACGCAACAGTGGTAGGATTGGATACCAGTCTCTATGAATCAGCGGCGATAGATGGAGCAAACAGATGGCAGAAAATTTTACATGTTACTCTTCCTGGTTTGAAACCTACAATTATTACATTAACGCTGATGTCCGTAGGAAGGATCTTTTATTCTGATTTTGGACTTTTTTACCAGGTGCCTATGAACAGCGGTCCTCTGATCGATGTCACAAATACCATTGACACCTATGTATATAGAGGTTTGATGGAACTTAATAATATCGGTATGGCATCAGCAGCAGGGTTATATCAGTCTTTAGTAGGTTTTGCGCTTGTGCTGATTGCGAACCTTATTGTTCGTAAACTGGATAAAAGCAACGCATTATTTTAGGAGGTGTCGAAATGGTAGAAAGAAAAAAAGGGTTTCAGATTGCGGCTAATATTATTATGATACTGCTGGCGGCTCTTTGTATAATTCCTTTTGTATTGCTGGTCATGTCATCTGTTACAGATGAAAGTGCATTGCTTAAAAATGGATATTCCTTTTTCCCTGCTAAGTTTAGTTTTGATGCATACAAGACATTATTGGTGGATTCGGGAAGTATTATCAGGGGATATATCATTTCTATTTTTGTTACGATTGTCGGAACAGTTGCAAATTTAACACTGACAACGTTATTTGCTTATCCATTATCGCGCAAAGATCTTCCGGGAAAAGGGTTTTTTGCATTTGTAATATTCTTTACGATGTTGTTTAACGGTGGTTTAGTACCCTCCTACATGATGTGGACAGGAGTATTTCATATTAAAAATACATTGGCTGCATTAATTGTACCTAATTTAATGATGGGAGCATTTTACGTTATCATGATGAGAACCTATTTTACAACTAATATTCCAGATGCAGTATTAGAAGCAGCCAGAATAGATGGAGCGGGAGAATTCAAAATTTTGCTTCGTGTTGTACTTCCAATGTCAAAACCTATTATTGCCACACTGGCTCTTTTAGTTGGTCTGAGTTATTGGAATGACTGGCTTAATGGGTTATATTATATTAATAATGATCAATATTACAGTATACAAGTTTTACTAAATAAAATGCTTTTGGATGTACAGTATCTTATGAGTGGAGCAGCAGGCGGGGCTATGAATCAGAACATTACTCTTCCGGCTACAGGAATTAAAATGGCAGTTGCAGTGATGGGGGCACTTCCAATTTTAATTGTTTATCCATTTTTTCAGAAATATTTTGTAAAAGGTATTGTAATTGGTGCGGTAAAAGGATAGAGAATAAACGGGGCGCTGAGATTCAGCGCCCCAAATTGTGTTGATGAGCCTGCAAGAAATAGCTTATACTATAGTAAATAAGAATCTGAACAAATCAAGCTGTATCAGAAAACTGTCTATAAAGTCAGAGGCAGAGTGTTTTGCTCTGGCTTACGATTTTGAAAGGTTATTGTAATCTAAATCAATTCCTAAAACAAGAAAATTCCTGTATGATAAATCCATCAGCAGGAAAGGAGAAAGAACATGAGCATGAATACTGTACTGGAAGTTGCAGATGTTGAAAAATACTATGGAAATAAAGGCGGACTTACCAAGGCTCTTGATAAGATCAGTTTTGCAGTAGAGGAGGGAGAATTTGTAGGAATTATGGGAGCTTCCGGAAGCGGAAAGACTACTCTGTTAAATTGCATCTCTACCATTGACCGTGTCACCAGCGGAAAGATTATTGTAGAGGATAAGGATATTACCCGTCTGAGAGGCAATCACTTAAATAAATTCCGAAGGGAGGCACTGGGTTTTATTTTCCAGGATTTTAATCTTCTGGATACGCTGACTGCCTACGAAAACATTGCCCTTGCCCTAACTATCCAGAGGGTAAAACCAGACCTGATCCAGAAACGAGTAGAAGCCATGGCAGAACAGCTGGGAATTTCTTCTGTACTCTCTAAATATCCTTACCAGATGTCAGGAGGACAGAAGCAGAGAGTGGCATGTGCCAGGGCAATGATCACCAACCCCCAGCTGATTCTGGCGGATGAACCCACCGGAGCCCTGGATTCTAAATCCGCCAGAATGCTTTTGGAAAGTCTTCAGTATATGAACCAGGAGCTTTCTGCTACGATTCTCATGGTCACGCACGATGCGTTTACTGCCAGCTACACAGACAGGATTCTGTTTATCAAGGACGGAAAGCTGTTTAATGAGCTTCGCAGGGGTGAGGATTCCAGAAAGGCATTTTTTTACAGGATCATTGAAGTGGTGACCCTTCTGGGAGGTGAGCTGAACGATGTTATTTAGACTATCCATAAAAAACATGAAGAAAAGTATTCGGGACTATGCCATCTATTTTATCACTCTGATTTTGGGTGTGGCGATTTTTTATGTGTTTAATTCCCTGGATTCCCAGTAGGCAATGAAGATTATGAGCAGTTCTGCAAAAGAGATCATCCAGCTGATGGTGGAGCTGCTTTCCGGTCTTTCCGTATTTGTGTCCTTTATTCTTGGATTCCTCATTGTATATGCCAACAATTTTCTCATCAAAAGAAGGAAAAAAGAGTTTGGCATTTATATGACGCTGGGTATGGGAAAAGGGCAGATATCAAGGATCCTTCTTGGTGAAACTGTGCTGATCGGAATAGTTTCCCTGGCTGTGGGCCTGGCTGTGGGAATCTTTGGAGCACAGTTTATGTCCCTTCTGGTGGTAAATATGTTTGATGGAGCAATGGACGGTTACCAGTTTGTCTTTTCCAGGACTGCTTTTTTTAAGACGATTCTTTATTTCGGGATTATTTTTGTGATCGTAGCAGGATTCAATGTAGTAACCCTTTCCAGATGCCAACTGATCCGGCTTTTGTCCGCAAAAAACAGAAATGAACAGATGAAGATGAAAAATCCCTGGCTGTGTTTTTTAGTATTCCTTATTGCGGCGGGAATCCTGGGGGTACAGTATTACCGGGTGTCCAATCCAGAAAATTTATATTATACAGAAATTCTGCCTATTATTTTGGCAGGCTGTATCGGCACTTTTCTGGTCTTCTGGTCTATGTCAGGGTTCCTTTTAAATATTGTGCAGCATACAAAGAAGACATATTTCAAAGATTTAAACGCTTTTGTTCTGCGCCAGTTTCACAGTAAGATCAATACCACAGTATTTGTTATGACAGTTATCTGTCTTATGCTTTTTATGACCATCAGCGTCCTGGCGGGAGGATTGGGGTTGAATTACAGTTTCCGGCAGTCTCTGAAAGAGCTGACTCCGGTGGATGTGAATTTTATTTCTATGGACAACAGCCTGCTCCATACAAAAACTGCAGGGCAGCAGCTGATGGACGCCGGGTTTGATATGGATCTTCTGCAGGAGGATTATGTGGAAGTTTCTTTGTATTCTACAGATTCTCTGACTGTATACGATACCATCAGCGAGAGTGTAAGAAATAAAAGTGAGCTTGATATTTCGGACCATCCGGAAATGATCATGAAGGTATCGGATTACAATAAGATTGCAGAATTTTACGGAAAACAGAAAGCAGATGTCCGGGAGGGTACTTACGCGGTGGTATGTGATTATGATATAATCGCGGAGCTTCGGAATGCGTCACTTGAAAAAGGACAGGAAATTTCTCTGAAAGGTGAAATCTACAGACCGGCATATGAAAATTGTCTGGACGGCTTTCTCCAGATGTTTGCCAATCATGTCAATGCGGGAATTATCCTTCTGCCGGATAACCAGGTGCAGGAGGGATGGCGCTGTCAGAACTTCCTTGCAGCAAATTATAATGGAGACACCGATGAGGAGAAGGAAGCTATTGAAGAACAGGTTCAGATCTACGGAGAAAAAGGATTTTTGGTGTCCAGTAAGATTGAGATTGCGGGAGCCAGCGGCGGGCTGTCGGCGATTCTTACTCTGGTTGCCATTTACCTGGGCATTATTTTTCTGATCTCCAGTGCGGCAATTCTGGCTTTAAAGGAACTATCAGAAAGTACAGACAATAAGGAGCGCTACGAGATTTTGAGAAAAATCGGAGCAGACGAGAAAATGATCCGCCGCGCCCTGTTCCGACAGATTGCTCTGTTTTTTGCCCTTCCACTGCTTGTGGCACTGATCCATTCTGTATTCGGACTGACCTTCTGTGCAAAGATGCTGGAAAGTATGGGAAAGATTGAAAGTTTCAGCTCCATCCTATCCACAGCAGTAATTCTGGTGGCAGTCTATGGGGGATATTTTCTCATTACATATCGGGGCAGCTGCAGGATCATCCAGAACCGGTAAAAATTGGAAAAAAATGTCAGGAAAAAGAATCCTGTCATAGAAACTGGCAGTCGGTCCATACTAAAAATGTAAATACAAAACCAAGGAGGAAGATTGCCATGACAGAAATTTCAGTACTTGATTTACAGAATCTGCGCCACCTGATCGGCGGATTTGAAACCACACACTGTAAAATGCAGGACTACGCCCATGAGGCGCAGGATCAACAGATAAAGCAGTTTTTTCAGAAGTCAGCCCAGTCTGCGCTGGAAAGCAAACAACAGCTTATGAAATTTTTACAGTAGGAGGGAAAAAAGATGACAGAAAAAACTATGGTAGCAGATACACTTGCAGGAATCAACGGAGAGCTGGTGCGCTACGGAGAGATGATCTCTCAGACAGAGAATCCTCAGTTAAAGCAGGTTTTAAAGCAGATGAGGAATCAGTGTGAGATGTCTCAGGAGGAAATCTACCAGATCGCCAGGGCAAAGAGTTATTATGTACCTGCAGCCTGTGCAAAACCGGAAGAAGTGGCACATGTGCGTTCCGTACTGAGCCAGCCGGCAATGTAAATAAAGGCATCCGGAAAAACAGCAGAAAGCATATCCTGCTTTTCTGCTGTTTTTTTGTGCCCGGATACAGTTGATCCGGAAAATTATCTTGACAGAATTATAGATTCGGTTCATACTTAAAGCAAATATCTTATATGGATGCAGAGCTTCAGCTCTGTATATCTTATTTTCAGTCTCAGGAAGTATGAGTTTTTGTGCTTCCGGTCTTTTTTATAGAAATTTTATCTATAATCCAAGCAGCAGCCGCTGCAGTTTTCCAGAGAAAAAGAAATGAAAATGCAGGTGATGCCTATGAAAAGTTAAAAAAGAAAAGGTTGACATCAGAACAAAAGTATAATATGATGGGATACAGAAGCGAACATAAGTTCGCAATAAGGTGGAAGAAAAATTTTATCAGAAAATAGAATAAAAGGAGAAGAACAATGGCACAGATGGTGAAAGAAGATAAATTAAAGGCATTGGATGCTGCCCTTGGACAGATTGAGAAGCAGTTTGGAAAAGGTTCTGTGATGAAACTGGGAGATTCAGCGGCAAATATGAATGTAGAGACTGTTCCTACGGGAGCATTAAGTCTCGACATCGCTCTTGGATTGGGCGGCGTACCTAAGGGAAGGATCATTGAGATCTATGGACCCGAGTCCAGCGGTAAGACTACGGTTGCTCTTCATATGGTGGCGGAAGTGCAGAGAAGAGGCGGGATTGCAGGTTTTATTGATGCGGAGCATGCTCTGGATCCTGCTTATGCGAAGAATATCGGGGTAGATATTGATAACCTTTATATCTCCCAGCCGGACAACGGAGAACAGGCGCTGGAGATCACAGAGACTATGGTACGTTCCGGTGCTGTAGATATTATTATTGTGGACTCTGTGGCTGCACTGGTTCCCAAGGCGGAAATCGAGGGAGATATGGGAGACTCTCATGTAGGTCTTCAGGCGCGTCTGATGTCTCAGGCGTTAAGAAAACTGACAGCTCATATCAGTAAGTCGAATTGTATTGTAATCTTTATTAATCAGCTCCGTGAAAAGGTTGGAGTTATGTTTGGCAATCCGGAGGTTACCACAGGCGGCCGCGCCCTGAAGTTCTATTCTTCTATCCGTATGGATGTAAGAAGAATCGAGACTCTGAAGCAGGGCGGAGAAATGGTAGGAAACCGTACCAGGATCAAAGTAGTGAAAAATAAAATTGCTCCTCCCTTTAAAGAGGCAGAATTTGACATCATGTTTGGTGAAGGTATTTCCAGAGAGGGTGATATCCTGGATCTTGCGGCAAATCTGGGCATTGTAAATAAAAGCGGTGCATGGTTTGCATATAATGACGCAAAGATCGGACAAGGAAGAGAAAACGCAAAAAAATACTTAAAAGAAAATCCGCAGGTGCGTGATGAAATCGAAAGGAAAGTACGGGAACATTACGGTCTGATCCACACTGAAACCGGAGCGGGAGAAAAGAAAGAAGACATCACTGTGACCGGAGAAAGTGAAGAAGTATAAGAAAGAGGCAGTTTATGACAGTAACTGACATAAAAGGGGTGACGAAACAGAAGTTTCAGGTAGAGATAGAAGACGATCCTGCCTTTGTGCTGTACAAAAGCGAGCTGCTTCGCTATTCTATAGAGAAAGGAAAAGAACTGCCGGAAGAAGTGTACCGGGAAATTGTGGAAGAGGTGCTGACAAAGCGGGCAAAACTTCGTGCGATGCATCTTCTGCAGAAATCAGACAGAACAAAGGCAGAGCTTGTGCGGAAACTTCAGCAGGGAGGATATCCTCCCCGGGCGGTGGAAGAAGCAGTTTCCTATGTGGAATCGTTTCATTATATTGATGATGCCCGCTATGCTTCCCTCTATGCAGAAAGCCAGAAAGATAAAAAAGGCAGGGCCAGGATCAAGATGGAACTTCTTAGAAAGGGAATTTCTCCGGATTTGGTTCAGAAGGCGTTAGAAGAGCTGGAAGAATCATCAGACGCCAGAGAGAGCATCCGGGATCTGCTGGGCAAAAAACGAAAGGGAACCGGGGCTATGGAAGAAAAAGAAAAGCAGAGACTGTACGGTTTTTTTATGCGGAAAGGCTTTGCAAGTTCTGATATTCTGGCGGTTTTTCGCGAATCAGAGCAGGAAAATTTTTGAAGGGTTCTGCCTGTATATCTTCACAATAGACAAAATTCGTTGTGCAATTTGTTGCATTTTCTGTTGACTTTTTATTCAAATCAGTATAAAATTATACTGTTGTATTTGTACAATGAAAACTAAATAAGGAGGTGCTCCTGTGGCATATGTAATCATTGCGATTATTGCTGTAGCTATTACATTGCTGGTAGCGGTTCCGACTACTGCTAATATTGCCGTGAAAAAGAAAACGGAAAAAGATGCAGAAACTATCGGGACTGCAGAAGTAAAGGCAAGAAGCATCATAGATGAAGCATTGAAGACTGCTGAGACAAAGAAGCGCGAAGCTCTCCTGGAAGCAAAGGAAGAAAATCTCCGTACCAAGAATGAATTGGAAAAAGAGACAAAAGAGAGAAGAAGCGAACTTCAGAAGTACGAAAAACGTGTTTTATCCAGAGAAGAAGCTCTTGACAAAAAAGCAGATGCCTTGGAAAAAAGAGAGGCAGAATACACAGCAAAAGAAGCAGACTTAAAGAAAAAAGAAAGAAAAGTAGACGAATTACAGGAACAGCGAGTACAGGAACTGGAAAGAATTTCAGGTCTTACCTCCGAACAAGCAAAAGATTATCTGTTGAAAACTGTTGAAGATG
>CALWHD010000009.1 GCA_944380235.1 uncultured Blautia sp. | reverse complement strand
TAGTCTCACACCTAACCTCCCTCCAGCTGTAAATTGTGCATAATACAACTGTCTGGGTATTTTTATTGCACAACAGATATTATACCAGATTTTCTCTATTCGTCAACTGTTTTAAAATATTTTTTCTAAAAAATCGCAATTATTTAATCTGAGCTGACAAAATCTTCGCTGCTTCTTCAAGAGCTTCCTGCACCTTCTCGGGATTTTTGCCTCCTGCCTGTGCCATATTGGGGCGTCCGCCTCCGCCTCCGCCCACGATGGCAGCAATGCCTTTGATCAGATTTCCTGCATGTGCCCCGGCTTTCTGTGCCTGTTCTGTCACCATAGACAGCAGATTTACTTTGCCTGCTGAAACACTGGCAAGAACGATCACGCCTTCGCCCAGTTTCTCCTTCAGCTGGTCGCCAAGGTCACGAAGCCCGTTCATGTCAACATCTGTAAGCGAAACAGCCAGCAGCTTCACTCCTTTTACCTCCTGCACCTGATCCATCACATCGCCCACAGCCTCCTGTGCCATCTTGGCTTTCAGGGACTCATTTTCACTGTGGAGGGCTTTTATTTCTGCCTGCAGGTGAGCTATTTTTTCTTCGATCTCAGCAGGTGAAGTCTTCAGCATTGCAGCAATCTCTGACTGGCGTTTTTCAATCTCTTTGTAATAAGCAAATACACCGTCTCCGGTCAGCGCCTCAATACGCCGTACACCTGCTGCGATTCCTGACTCAGACACGATCTTGAATGTGGTGATCACACTGGTATTTGCCACATGAGTTCCTCCGCACAGCTCCTTGGAGAAATCTCCCATAGAAACCACGCGGACCTTTTCTCCATATTTTTCTCCAAACAGCGCCATTGCACCTGTTTTCTTAGCCTCTTCAATATCCATAACATCGGTGCACACCGGAAGCGCCGCACGGATCTCCTGGTTTACCAGGTCTTCCACTTTTGCTATTTCCTCCGGAGTCATTGCCTGAAAATGAGCGAAGTCGAAGCGAAGTCTGTCAGGTGTTACCAGAGAACCTTTCTGTTCTACATGAGATCCCAGCACCGTTTTCAGCGCTTTTTGCAGAAGATGAGTAGCACTGTGGTTCTTACAGCAATCTGCCCTGCCCTGTTCCCATACTTTCAGGGTTACAGTATCTCCCACACGGATCATGCCCTTTTTCAGAACACCTACATGGCCTACCTTTCCTCCCCTTAAATGAATGGTATCTTCCACAGAAAATTCCGCATCCCCACAGAGGATCACGCCTTTATCTCCCTGCTGACCGCCCATAGTGGCATAGAAAGGAGTCTGCTCTGTTAAAATCGTTCCTCTCTGGTCTTCTGTAAGGGCGTCTGTCAGTTCTTCCTCTGTTGTAAGAACAGTCACCTTAGAATCCCATGTCAGATTGTCATAGCCCACAAATTCTGTGGTAATAGAAGGATCGATCTCATCATAAACGGTAGCGTCTGCTCCCATGTAATTGCTGGTTCCCCTGGCGATCCTTGCTTTTGTTCTCTGCTTTTCCATTGCAGCTGCAAAGCCTGCTTCATCAATGGTATATCCCTTCTCTTCCAGGATCTCCTTTGTCAGATCCAGGGGGAATCCGTAGGTATCGTACAATTTAAATGCGTCTTCACCTGAAAGCTCTTTTTTGCCTTCCTGCTGCATTTTTCCTTCCATCTCTCCCAGGATATGAAGTCCCTGGTCAATAGTCTTGTTAAACTGTTCTTCTTCTTTTGTCAGAACATTAAAGATAAATTCTTTCTTCTCTTCCAATTCCGGATATCCGTCTTTGGATCCTTCGATCACAGTAGCACTGAGGCGGGCAAGGAATTTGCCCTCGATGCCCAGAAGACGTCCGTGACGTGCTGCACGGCGGATAAGCCGGCGCAGGACATAGCCCCTTCCTTCATTTGTAGGCATAATACCGTCAGAGATCATAAAAGTAGTGGAGCGGATATGGTCTGTGATCAGACGGATGGAAACGTCTTTTAATTCATCTTTTTTATATTCTGTATGAGCAAGTTCACACACTTTGTTTCTCAGGGCGCATACAGTGTCCACATCAAAGATGGAGTCTACATCCTGCACAACAGACGCCAGACGCTCCAGTCCCATTCCGGTATCGATATTTTTCTGCTCCAGTTCGGAATAATGTCCCTCTCCGTCATTATCAAACTGGGTGAAAACGTTGTTCCAGATTTCCATATATCGGTCGCAGTCACAGCCTACGGTACATCCCGGCTTTCCGCAGCCATATTTTTCTCCTCTGTCATAATAAATCTCAGAGCAGGGTCCGCAGGGGCCTGCACCATGTTCCCAGAAGTTATCTTCCTTACCAAAACGGAAAATTCTTTCTGCCGGAATTCCGATTTCTTTATTCCAGATATCATAAGCCTCATCATCATCCAGATAAACAGACGGATACAGACGGTCAGGGTCCAGACCCACCACTTCGGTGAGAAACTCCCAGGACCATGCAATAGCTTCATGTTTAAAATAATCTCCAAAAGAGAAATTTCCCAGCATTTCAAAAAAAGTACCGTGGCGGGCGGTCTTTCCCACATTTTCAATGTCTCCTGTACGGATACATTTCTGACAGGTAGTCACTCTTCGTCTGGGAGGAATCTCTGCCCCTGTAAAGTATGGCTTTAAGGGCGCCATTCCCGAGTTGATCAAAAGGAGACTCTTATCATTGTGAGGAACCAAAGAAAAGCTCTTCATCGCCAGATGTCCCTTACTTTCAAAGAACTCCAAAAACATTTTTCTAAGTTCGTTTACTCCGTATTTCTCCACGGTTTTTCCCTCCTGAGTGTATATCACTTCTATTTTTTTCATCATTGTTTTTTATCATAGCACAGGATACCTGCTCTTGACAAGAGGACTTGCATCCTTTCCTTCTCATACATTCCAAATCTATTTCATAAATGGTGTTTTTTTCTTCCACCAGTTTTGTTTTTTGATTTTCCATACTGATATCTCCTTTCCCTCTATCTTATGCACCACAGACGTCCGGTGAGCCACTGCTTTGACCGACTCTGAAGACCGTTTCCCGCATGCCTGCAGACGTTTTGATGTTGTGCATAAAAGTCCTCCCCCCTGCATAAAGTGGAGTAAGAATGTCTAAGGAACATAAAAATTATGGATTCTCAATCTTTATTAGATGAAATGGTCAGCGAAGACTCTGTACAGCTTTTAAAAGCAGCACTTCCCTATATCCCCTCCTCCAGACAGCCTGTGATCTCAGTATTTGCAAAATTTCTGGAGCTTCAGAACACCATCCGTCTCTTCCATACTTCACCGGGAACCATGCAGATCTGCGCCCGGAATCAGGAAAAGTCCAATCCTCTGGAAATGCTTTCTGCCTGCAGCAAAGCCTGTCACGGTCCGGTAAAAGAGCAGATTGATTCCATAATCAACACTTTCGCTATGATGCAGATGCTGGAGTTTTCCCAGTCGAAACCGGCAACTCCCTGTGAATTTCCCAAAGAAACGGAGGTTCCCCATGAGTGAAAATCAAAAAAATCCTTCCTGGACTGATCATCCTTCCCTGGAAGGTATTGATGCCCAAAAGCTGGATCTATTAAATTCCCTCGCACAACAGGGAAAGGGGAAAAGCCCGCAGGAGCTTCTCCCCTTTCTTATGTCGGCAGCCTCCCGGAACAGATCCAAAGGCCTGAATTTTTCTTCCAAAGAGATGGAAACCATTATACAAGTTCTGAAAATCGGCAAATCCCCTGCGGAAATCCAGCGTATGGAACAGATGATTCAGATGCTGAAACTTCTTAAATGACAAAGTTCTGCCTGATACCCGCTGTGTCAGCTTTTCAGAATACATTCCCGAAGCAGCACCAGGGCATTGGCAACTGCCTGTTCCCTTACGCTGCTTCGGTTTCCGTTAAAATGGTATTCCTTTACTGCTGTTTTTCCTCTCAGGCAGCATCCGATGAATACTGTGCCTACAGGAGCTTCTTCACCGCCCTCCGGTCCTGCAAAACCTGTAACCGAAACCGCCGCGTCTGCTCCCGTCACAAGACATCCTCCCTTTGCCATCTCCTTTGCGCATTTCTCACTGACTGCGCCATATTCCTTTAAAGTGCTCTTCTTCACCTGGACCAGGTTCCGCTTTGCCTTGTTGCTGTAAGTCACAAAACCCTGTTTCAGGACCTGGGAAGCCCCCGGCACATCAATGATCCTTGCAGATAAAGCACCTCCTGTACAGGATTCCACAGTTGTCAGTGTCATTCCCCGCTCTTTCAAAAGCTCTACTACTGCTGTCTCCAGTGTTACATGCTCATCCTCTGTATAAATATAAGTCCCGAATCTTTTTTCCAGTTCTGCAGCCACAGGCTGCAGCAGTTCTTCTGCCTCCTCTTCCTCTTTTGCCTTTGCCGTGATCCGAATATGAACTTCTCCCGTCTTGGCATACGTAGCAATGGTAGGGTTCTTCTGCTTTTTGATCAGATCGCTGATCTTTGTTTCTGCCTGACTTTCTCCCATGCCGCAGATCTTAATAGTCCTGGAGCAGATCATCTCCGGCTGCATTTCCCTGAGATATGGATAAACCTTTTTTTCAAAAAGAGGGATCATTTCTCCGGGAGGCCCCGGAAGCAGGATCAGGGTACTTTCTTCCTCCTCCAGAATCAGCCCCGGAGCTGTCCCATTTTCATTTTCCAGTATCAGTGCTCCCTCAGGCACCAGTGCCTGTTTCCAGTTATTTTCTGTCATCTTCTCTTCCGGGTGCCAGCGCAGATACTGTTCCATAAATTTCCTGATATGTTCTTTTGTTCCTGCATCCTCCACCAGCTGTCGCTTCAGCACTTTTGCAGCAGTCTCTTTTGTCAGGTCATCCTGTGTAGGTCCAAGCCCGCCGCACAGAAGAATAATATCCGATCGTTTCCGCGCCGTTCTTATGGCACTGGAAAGTCTTCTTCTGTTATCCCCCACTACACTCTGGTAGTATACAGACAATCCCAGCTTTGCACACTCACGCGCCAGATAAGCGGCATTGGTATTCACAATATCTCCCAGCAAAAGTTCCGTTCCAACACAAATAAGTTCTGCCGTCATAAAACTGCTCCTTTCTTTTAGTCTTGCATACTCAGAACACTTTTATTCTTAATAATATAATCAATCAGTGAAACCACAGTCAGTACTACAGCGATCACAAGAACGACCTGGATCAGCATCTGGAAAGCACTGTTCTGGATATCCATGATCATCAAGATAATCAGAATCATCTGGGATACTGTTTTAAATTTCCCCCAGTAGCTGGCAGCGATAACAACCCCGTTGTCTGCAGCTATCAGTCGGAACCCGCTGATAATGAACTCTCTGGCAATAATGATAATGGTAATCCATGCAGCAAGCTGTCCTGTAGCAGTAAAGCAGATCAGTGCCGAACATACCAAAAGCTTATCTGCCAAAGGGTCCATAAATTTCCCAAAGTTGGTTACCAGATGATATTTTCGCGCCAGATATCCATCCAGAGTATCTGTCAGGCTGGCAATAATGAAAATGGCAAGCGCCACCCATTTTCCTGCGCTTCCTGCGATATCATACATCAGGAAAGCTACAAAAAACGGTATCATAATCACTCTTGCAATGGTCAGTTTATTCGGTGTATTCATCTTTCAACTCTCCTATCAAATCATATTCTAAAGCTCCTGTTACATGTACCAGAGCAAAATCTCCGGACATAAGCTCTGTATCCGTATTCACAAAGATATACCCGTCCACATTGGGGGCATCTCCGTAGGTTCTTCCCACATAGGCATTTTCATCTGCCACTTTGCCCTCGATCATGACCTCTACTTCTGTGCCAATCCGCTCATTTCCTTTATCCAGAGAGATCTCTTGCTGCAGTTCCATAAGTTCCGCCTGCCGGTCCAGTTTAACCTCCTCTTCAATCTGGTCCGGCATGCGTGCCGCCGGAGTATCTTCCTCCGCGGAATACGTAAAGACTCCAAGACGGTCAAATTCCATTGCGTCAATAAATTCCATCAGCTCCTCATGATCCTCCTGCGTCTCCCCCGGAAAGCCGGTGATCAGGGTAGTTCGTAAAATAATATCCGGAATCTCTCTCCTCAGGGTACGGACAATGTCCACCAGTTCCTGCTTGGTGGTCCTTCTCCCCATGCGTTTTAGAATTCTGTCACTGCAGTGCTGGATGGGCAGATCCAGGTAATGACAGATTTTTTTCTCCTTTTTCATAGTCTCTATAAGGGCAGGATAAATTTCCTCCGGATAGCAGTATAATACCCGTATCCACTGGATTCCCGGAATTCTGCACAGTTTTTCCAGCAGAATATGAAGAGATTTTTCCCCATAAAGGTCTGTTCCGTAAATGGTAGTTTCCTGAGCTACCACGATCAATTCCTTCACACCTTTTTCTGCCATATATTCAGCCTGGGCCACCAGGTCCTCCATAGGAACACTTCGGTAATTTCCCCGGAGTTTCGGAATAATACAGTATGTGCACCGCTTGTCGCACCCTTCCGCGATCTTCAGATAATCAAAGTATCCGCCTGTAGTGATCACCCTTCTCCCGGATGTCCTGGGCAGATAATCCGTGTCTTTAAACTCCAGGTACCGCTCTCCTTCATAAACTTTGTCAAGGGCTTTCAGTATCTCATCAAAGCTGGTAGTCCCAAGCACTGCGTCCACTTCAGGAATTTCCTCTATGATCTCTTCTTGATACCGCTGTGCAAGGCACCCGGTAACCAGAAGCGCTTTTAAAGTCCCTGCCTTTTTATATTCTGCCATCTCCAGAATCGCATTGACGCTCTCTTCTTTGGCATCGTGTATAAAGGCACAGGTATTGATTACAATCACCTCCGCCTGCGACTCTTCGTTGGTGATCTCATAGCCGTGTTCCACCAGCATTCCCAGCATTTCCTCTGAATCCGCCAGATTTTTATCGCATCCCAGTGAAACGAACAATACTTTTCTCATACAGCCTCCTTTATGATATGCACAAAGGACTGCCGGCAAGAAGCTGTCAGCAGTCCCTGTACATATTTTAGATATTTTCTTCTGTTGTGGTCTTTTCTGTCTCAGCTGCTTCTTCCGGTTCATCAGGCAGAATATGCACTTTACCTTTGTAGAACTCCTCCACAGCAACAGACAGCGGTTTCTTGCCCGCTGCGGGAACCATAGCCTCTTTTCCTGCAATGAGCTGTCTTGCTCTCTTGCTGGTTGCCAGCACTACGGAATAGCGGCTGGTTACTAACGGTTCATCCTCCAGTTCTGCTCCTTCATTGATTGCCTGCATTAATTCTGTATAAGATGGGTGTATCATCATTATTCTCCTTTCCCGAATACTGCAATTTCCTCTGTTATTTTTTCGATAAACGCACGGCAGTTTTCTGTCTTGTCATGCTGGCTCTGAATCACCTGATGCATTCTGTCCACACACTCCTCCACCGTATCATTTACCAGTATATAATCATACTCAGACATGCCCTTTGCTTCTTCTGAGGCTCTTCTGAGTCTTGATTCGATCACTTCCATACTTTCTGTTCCCCTGTTTACCAGACGGCGTTTCAGCTCTTCGGCACTTGGCGGAGTAACAAATAAAAGCAGAGTATCAGGAAGTTTATGTTTGACTTTCAGTGCTCCCTGGATCTCAATCTCAAGAATCACATCTGTTCCCGCGTTCAGCTGCTTCTCTACATAAGCCTTCGGCGTTCCGTAATAATTATCTACGTACTGCGCGTACTCGATCAGTGCATCCTGGAGGATCAGCTCCTCAAACTCCTGCTTTGTGTGGAAGAAATATTCTCTTCCATGCTCTTCTCCTTCTCTGGGCGCTCTTGTTGTGGCGGAAACTGACAGCGCATAATTGTCATATTTCTCCAGAAGACGCTTCATCAAAGTACCTTTTCCGGCTCCTGAAAAACCGGATACTACTACTAATATTCCTTTTTTAGACATCGTATTCCCCTTTTGCTTCATTATCCGGAAGTGTTCCGAATCTTTTTGCTATGGTTTCCGGCTGCAGCGCGGATAAGATCACCAGCTCACCGTCTGTGATCAGAACCGCCTTGGTCTTTCTGCCCTGTGTGGCATCCACAGATTTTCCCGACTCTTTTGCTGCCTGGACCAGCCGCTTGATAGGTGCGGCGTCAGGACTTACCACAGCCACTACTCTATCCATATTTACAACATTTCCAAAACCAATATTCAATAATTTCGACATTATCCGCCTGCCTCTGCATCATTCAATATTCTGAATCTGTTCTCTTACTTTTTCAATCTCTGTCTTTAA
>CALWHD010000008.1 GCA_944380235.1 uncultured Blautia sp. | reverse complement strand
AATCTGGTTTTCTCCCATGTTATGGAACATTCCTGATTTCTCATTCAAACGGTGTGCTTCATCTACAAGGATCGTATCAATCATATTATTATCGGTTTCTGTGTAAATACCTGAACCTTTGAACATATTATCGACACTGCTTGTAAACGCCAAATAGCAAGTACCTTTTCAAAACCACCATATGTGAGATAATAGACTCATCACTAGAAAGTCAAAAAAGTTTAGTACTCAACTTTTTTGACCAGGACTACAGGAGGTGAGTCATGAAATCCCATACAAGTTTAGTTGCACAACAAACCCGTCTGAGTGAATGGGCTGAAATGGTCCGGGATTGCCAAAATCGCCCTCAGGGTATGAAAATGGACGAATGGTGCCGGCTGCATGATATTACGAAAGCGAGTTATTATTGGAGACTCCGAAAAGTTCGGGAAGCTTTTTTGGAAGTTGCTGACACCACACCAGATTTTATCGAAATTCCTTCTTCGGCAATCCAGCCTGAAACGAACACACCATCAAATCAAACCGCTGCTGTGATCAGAGGCAGCAACCACCTCACACTGGAGATCACAGAGCAGGCATCGGCTTCATTTCTTCGTACACTGTTGGGAGTGATGAGGGATGCTCAATGATGGTACCGGGTTCAAAAAAGTGTATATTGCTGCTGGATTTACCGATTTACGCAGGGGAATTGATGGTCTTGCCAGAATCATACGTTTCCAGTTTCATCTCGATCCTTATGATAAGAATACGTTATTCCTGTTTTGCGGCAAACGTACGGACCGGATAAAAGGGCTCCTTTGGGAGGGGGATGGCTTTCTCCTGTTGTACAAAAGGATTGAAAACGGGAACTTTCGCTGGCCGCGTACCAAAGATGAGGCATTGGAGATTACCACAGACCAGTATCAAATGTTGATGCAGGGTCTGGAAATCGTTGCCAGAAGTCCGATCGGGGAAGTTCCGGATCCCGCGTTCTCCATGTGAGTTGTGCAAAACAGAGAAAATAAACTATCATTCTGCCATGTGAATGGATTCTGCGCAGACTGACATCGAAAGTTATTCACATCTGAACCGTTCCGTGTGAGTTGTTGAATTCTAATAAAGCAAAAATGGTTCGGATTGTGGATAACCGTCATCAGTATCTGAATTTTCGGCATTTCTTTTCGGGCGTTTAGGCCTGTTATCCACCGTCAAAATGACGAAAATGGAAAAACTCAAAAATGGCGAACCTGTGCCGTTTCTGTTATAATACCACTCAGGAAAGAGAGGTTCGGTTATGGCAGTGAAGTATACGGAAGAACAATTAAATACCATTGATAAGTCGTTTCTGATTCATCTGCTTTTACAACAACAGGAACAGCTGGAAGCCTTAACAAAGGAACTCCATGCATCCAATGAAAAAATGCAGCTTTTGATGGAACAGGTCATCCTTGGGAAACAGAACCGGTTTGGCCGGTCTTCTGAAAAAATGGAAGATCCCAATCAGATCAGTTTTCGTGAAGTAGATGGAACCATCGTGTTTTTTAATGAAGCGGAAGCCGTATGTGACCTGAGTGCATCAGAACCGGAAGACCTGGAACTCCCAGCGCCAAAGAAGCCGAAGCGGAAGGGAAAGAAAGAAGCGGATCTTTCCGGACTTCCGATCAGACGGATTGACCATTATCTGTCTGAGACAGAATTGGAAGCAGAATTCGGCGTCAATGGATGGAAGCAGTTACCGGATGCCATATCTAAAAAATATCATTTTGTACCTGCAAAGGTGGAAGTGGAAGAACATCACATCGGTGTTTATGCCAGCAAAACGGATGAACATATGGTAAAGGCAGGTCATCCGGGAACCCTGCTGCATGGAAGCCTGGTCTCCCCCTCTTTGGCTGCCGCTATCATAAATGGCAAGTATGTGAATGCAGTTCCGCTTTATCGGCTGGAGCAGGAATTCCAGCGATACGGCCTTCAGATCACACGACAAAACATGGCAAACTGGTGTATCCGTCTCGGCGAGGATTATTTATCGGTTCTTTATGATCGTCTGCATAAAGAATTATATTCCTATCATGTCATCCAGGCAGATGAAACTCCGGTACTGGTCAACCATGACGGACGGAAGGCAGGCTCCAAAAGCTGGATGTGGGTATACCGTTCCGGGTATCTGTATCACAAGAAACAGATTGTCTTATATGAATATCAGCAGACGAGGAATGCATCTCATCCCCGGGAATTCCTGAAAGGGTATGACGGCATCTGTGTGACAGACGGCTATCAGGTCTACCATACGTTAGAAAACGAGTTGGAGGAACTGAGAATTGCCGGATGCTGGGTACATTGCCGCCGTAGATTTGATGAAGCTTTGAAGGTCATCAAGAAATCCAGCCAAAAGGAATCCGAAGCATTTCTTCTGATGAAACAGATTCAGGCGATCTACCGGGAAGAAGGGAAACTGGATGCCCTTTCATCTGATGAACGGCTTCAGCAGCGGCAGGCGGTGATCAAGCCACTTGTGGATGCTTTTTTTGCGTATCTGAAAACCATGAAGGTATCCAAAAAGGATAAATTTGGAGATGCCGTTGGTTATGCTCTGAATCAGGAAAAATATCTTCGGGTATTCCTCACAGACGGGGATGTCCCGATAGATAACAATGCATCGGAAAGAGCGATCCGTGGCTTTTGTATCGGAAAGAAAAACTGGCAGATGATAGATACGATCAATGGGGCCAGGACATCCGCGATCATTTACAGTATTGTGGAAACTGCAAAAGCCAATCAGTTGAAGCCTTTTGATTATGTGCAGTATCTCCTGGAAGAGATTCCACAACACATGGAGGATACGGATTATTCCTTTCTGGAAGATCTTCTTCCATGGTCAGAAAAACTTCCGGCAGAAATTCGCAAAGTTTAGAGACAGGCGGCTGCTCTGCAGCCGTCGAAAAATGTCAAGGTACTTACTATTTGGCGTTTACCGTCGAAACATGTCAAGGTACTTACTTTTTGACGTCTACATTATTTTCCACAGTAGACCGGTTTCTATTTACCTACA
>CALWHD010000007.1 GCA_944380235.1 uncultured Blautia sp. | reverse complement strand
GAAGACGGAGCTATCAAGGTGTTTAAGAAAAACCTGGAACAGCTTCTCATGCAGCCGCCAATCGTGGGACAGGTGGTCCTGGGATGGGACCCGGCTTTTCGTACCGGATGCAAACTTGCGGTGGTAGATCCCACAGGTAAAGTGCTGGATACTACTGTGATCTATCCCACAGCACCTACGACTCCCGCAAAGATCGCAGCTGCGAAAGAGACTTTAAAAAAGCTGATTAGAAAATATAATATCACTTTATTTTCCGTTGGAAACGGAACGGCGTCCAGGGAATCTGAACAGGTGATCGTGGAGCTTTTAAAAGAGATCCCGGAAAAAGTACAGTATGTGATCACCAATGAAGCAGGAGCTTCTGTATATTCCGCCAGCAAGCTTGCCACAGAAGAGTTCCCAAACTTTGATGTGGGACAAAGAAGTGCTGCTTCCATCGCCAGAAGACTTCAGGATCCTCTGGCAGAACTGGTGAAGATCGATCCAAAATCCATCGGTGTAGGACAGTATCAGCATGATATGAACCAGAAAAAACTGGGAGAAGCCCTTTCAGGAGTAGTGGAAGACTGCGTAAATAAAGTAGGCGTAGATCTTAATACCGCATCTGTTTCCCTGCTGGAATATGTATCTGGGATCAGCAAGGCAATCGCAAAAAATATCGTGGCTTACAGGGAAGAAAACGGAGAATTCTCAGACAGAAAAGAGCTCTTAAAAGTTGCGAAGCTGGGACCGAAAGCATTTGAGCAGTGCGCCGGATTTTTAAGGATACGGGGCGGAAAAAATCCCCTGGATGCTACCAGTGTACACCCGGAAAGCTACGAGGCAGCTGAAAAACTTCTGGCAGGAATGGGAATGAAACCGGAAGATATTTTTAACGGACCTACTGTTTATTTCATCAAAGATTATGCTCAGATGGCCAAGAAACTGGGCGTAGGTGAAATGACTTTAAGAGATATTGTAAAGGAACTGACAAAGCCGGGACGCGACCCAAGAGAAGAAATGCCCAAGCCTATCCTGCGCACAGATGTGCTGGATATGAAAGATTTAAAAGAAGGAATGATCTTAAAGGGAACTGTAAGAAACGTCATAGATTTCGGCGCGTTTGTGGACATCGGTGTTCATCAGGATGGTCTGGTCCATATCTCCCAGATGACGGACCGTTATATCAAACATCCTCTGGAAGCAGTCAGCGTAGGGGACGTGGTGGACGTAAAAGTACTTGGCGTGGACATGAAAAAGAAAAGAATTTCTCTTACTATGAAGGGAATCCACTGAGGACTTCCTTTGGGAGATTTTTAAAAATACAACTGTAAAATGTAAAGAAAGAAGGGTTTAGGTTGAACATTAATCAGGAAAGGATCGGACTTTTGCGTCAGGAGATGCAGAAGGAAAAAATGGATATGTATCTAGTGCCTACAGCAGATTTTCACCAGTCTGAATATGTGGGAACTTATTTTAAAGTCAGGGCGTGGCTTTCAGGATTCACCGGTTCTGCGGGAACACTTCTTGTGACAAAAGAAGGCGCGTATCTCTGGACAGACGGAAGGTATTTTATCCAGGCTGCAAAACAGCTGGAGGGTACGGGAGTGACCCTGATGAAAATGGGGGAAGAAGGCGTTCCTACAGTAGAAGAATTTGTAGAAAAGAACTTCCCTGAAGGAGGATGCCTGGGCTGTGACGGAAGGACAGTCAATGTAGCAGAAGGAAAAGACTACCAGCACATGGCAGAGAAAAAGGGCGGAAGCTTTGTCTATGACAAGGATCTTGCAGATCGGATCTGGACAGACAGACCGGAGATGTCAAAGGAACCGGTCTGCCTGCTGGATGTAAAATATGCGGGAAGATCCAGGGAAGAAAAGATCGCGGATGTCCGCCGGGTAATGAAAGAAGCAGATACAGACGTTCATGTGATCAGCAGCCTGGATGATATTGTCTGGCTTTTAAATATCAGGGGAAATGATATTGTGTACAATCCTGTAGTGATGTCCTATGTAATGGTGACTATGGACAAAGTGCATTTCTATGTACAGCAGGAAGCAGTAAATGCCCAGGTAAGGGATGAACTGGAAAAAGCAGGTGTGATCCTGCATCCATATTTTGAGATCTATGAGGCAGTGAAAGAACTGAAAGATACAGACAAAGTAATGCTGGAAGACATCTGCACCAACTATACGCTGTATAAGAATATTCCTGATAAGGCAGAGGTTATCTTTGGAAGCAATCCTGCTGCGATCATGAAAGGGCAGAAGAATTCTGTGGAGATGGAAAACATCAGGGAAGCCCATAAAAAAGATGCCCGTGCTATGTGCCGCTTTATTTACTGGCTGAAAAATAATGTAAAAAGCGGAAATATCACAGAATACAGCGCAGCTCAGAAAAGTCTGGAATTCAGAAAAGAGGATCCGGACTGCCTGGATCTGAGTTTTGAGACTATCTGCGCTTATGGCCCCAACGCTGCAATGTGCCATTATGCGCCTACTGAGACAGAGTATGCAGAAGTAAAACCGGAGGGCTTTTTCCTCATTGACTCCGGCGGACAGTACTGGCAGGGAACTACAGATATTACAAGAACTATCGCAGTGGGAGAACTGACACAGGAGCAGAAAGAGAACTTTACCCTGGTGCTTCAGGGACATATCCGCCTTGCTATGGCCAAATTCCAGTACGGATGCAGCGGAGCCAATCTGGATGCTTTAGTCAGAGGGCCTTTGTGGCAGAGAGGTCTTGATTTCAACCATGGTACAGGACATGGAGTAGGCTATCTTTTAAATGTTCACGAAGGTCCTCAGAACATTAACTGGAGAATCCGCGCCAATGGAAGAAGAGGGAATGCAACACCTTTTGAGGAAGGAATGCTTACTTCCGATGAACCGGGAATCTATCTGGAAGGAAAATACGGAATCCGTACAGAAAATCTTCTTTTATGCAGAAAAGCTGAGAAGAACAGTTACGGACAGTTTATGGAATTTGAGACAGTGACCCTGGTTCCTTATGAGAGAGAAGCAATTCTTCCGGAAATGCTGGAAAAGGCAGAACTGAAGTGGCTGAACCAGTATCATAAAAGAGTATATGATACTATTTCCCCTATGCTGGAAGGAAGGGAAAAAGAGTGGCTCAAAGAGGCTACTGCAGAAATTAGATAAAAAAAGCAGGAACGGTCTGCCTGGCAGGGAGATATCTCTGGAGAGAGATATCTCCTTTTTTCGTATTTTTTCAGGGAAAAGAAAAGAATAAGACAGTAAAAAAGTCAAAATAATGAGTTAATTGCCTAAAAAAACGTAAGATTTTTTTTCACGCCTGCGTTATTATAAAAGTTAGAAAATGTGTCTGGAAAAGGAGAAGATAACATGGAAAAAAGATGGTGGAAAGAAAGTGTTGTATATCAGATTTATCCCAGAAGTTTTAAGGACAGCAACGGGGACGGAATCGGAGATTTAAATGGTATCACAGAGAAAATGGGATATTTAAAGGAACTGGGTATTAATGTGCTGTGGCTTTCTCCTGTATATAAATCCCCCAACGATGACAATGGATATGACATCAGTGATTACCAGGCGATCATGGACGAATTCGGAACCATGGAGGACTTTGACAGAATGCTTGCCGCTGCTCATGAAAACGGCATCAAGCTGGTCATGGACCTTGTGGTAAACCATACTTCTGATGAGCATCCCTGGTTTGTAGAGAGCAGAAAATCTGTGGACAATCCTTATAGAGACTATTATATCTGGAGACCTGCAAAAGACGGAAAAGAGCCCAATAACTGGGGATCCTGCTTTTCGGGACCGGCATGGCAGTACGACGAACAGACAGAGATGTATTACCTGCATTTGTTTTCCAAGAAACAGCCGGATCTAAACTGGGATAATCCCAAAGTACGCCAGGAAGTGTTTGATATGATGAACTGGTGGCTGAAAAAAGGTGTGGACGGTTTTCGGATGGATGTTATCAGCCTGATCTCCAAGAAACCGGATCTGCCGGACGGACCTGTGGGAATTAACGGATATGCCAGCTTCAATGAACCTGCAAACGGTCCTCATGTACATGAATATCTCCAGGAAATGCGTGAAAAGGTCCTGAATAATGCGGATACCATCACAGTAGGGGAATGTTCCGGAGTGACTTTGGAGGAAGCAAAAAAATATGCAAGCAGTGATGAAAAAGAGCTGAATATGGTATTCCAGTTTGAGCATATGGATGTGGACGCGGATGCAAATAATAAATGGACAGATAAGAAAATGGATCTAAGGGATATGAAGCAGGTGCTGACCAAGTGGCAGAAAGGTCTGGAAGAGATTGCCTGGAACAGTCTTTTCTGGGAGAATCACGACCAGCCCCGTTCCATTTCCAGATATGGAAATGACAGTAAAGAATACCATGACGTATCTGCAAAGATGCTTGCCACCTGCCTTCATATGATGCAGGGGACACCGTATGTATACCAGGGAGAAGAACTGGGAATGACAAATGTTCCTTTTGAGAGTATTGATCAGTTCAGAGACCTTGACAGCATTAATGCTTATCATGAACTTGTGGAAGACCAGAAGGTGTTTACTCATGAAGAAATGATGCGTTATTTAAGATATAAGAGCAGGGATAATGCCAGAACACCTTTCCAGTGGGACAGCAGTGAAAATGCGGGCTTTACAACAGGAACTCCCTGGATCATGGTAAATCCCAACTATAAACAGATCAACGCGCAGGCGCAGCTGGAGGATCCTGATTCCGTATTCCATTATTATCAAAAACTGATACAGTTAAGAAAAGAAAAAGATATCATTGTATACGGAACTTATGACCTTCTTCTGCCGGATTCCAAAGAAATTTATGCTTATACCAGAACTCTTGGAGAGGAAAAACTTCTGGTTGTGTGCAATTTCTACGAAAATGAAACAGAGGTGGAGATTCCGGAAGAATTCAGAAACGGCAGGTATCTGATCTGCAACTACAAGGAGCAGCAGCCCATAGGAGAAAAAGTGAAACTTCGGGCATACGAAAGCTTTGTAATTGAAAAATAATAAAAAGATATAAAAGAATGCCCGGCAGGGATAAGAAAAACTCTGCCGGGTATCTTTATACGTAAAATATGCGGTCGCAGAAAATCGGCAAAATTGCTAATTGTAAAAAACATATTTTCATGATATGGTTTAGATACTACATACACATCCACATATATCCAATACATTTCAAAGCGAATCAGCTTATGTTTCCAAATGAACAAGCCTGTCAGCGCAGGCATTACAAGTATGAATAAGGAAAGGGTATTTTGAATTCTTTTTGCAGAAAGGAGGCAGAATGGGATTTTTGACCGCTGCCTGCACTGACGCAGGCATGAAAATGGATGAAAATCAGGATGCAATACTTTGGGAGACAGCTTACACGTCTTACGGGCAGGTATTTTTCGGTGCGGTATGCGATGGAATGGGCGGACTGAAAAAAGGAGAGACTGCCAGCGGCAGTCTGATACGAGATTTTTCTTCCTGGTTTCACAGAGAGTTTCCCCCAATTTTGTATTCAGGAATGAAGGAAAAAGATTTAAGGAAAAGTTGGGAGAGGCTGCTTTTTGAGCAGGACCGCAGGATCTGCCGCTATGGGGAAAATCATGAGATGCAGCTGGGGACGACAGCTTTGACGCTGCTTTTGCTGGGACATTCTTATTATATTGTTCATGTAGGAGACTGCAGAATCTATCTGATCAAAGATGAAGTCCGGCAGCTGACCAAAGATCAGACCTTTGTACAGCGGGAAGTGGATGCGGGGAGAATGAGTCCGGGGGAGGCAGGGCAACATCCGAAAAGACATATACTGCTTCAGTGCATAGGAGCGGGAAATCAGCCAGAACCGGTATTTTACCAGGGAGAGTTTTCTGCGGATTCCATATTTGTGATGTGCTCGGATGGATTTTGGCATGAGATCAGGGAAGAAGAATTCCGCACAAAGCTGTGTCCGGAAAAAATAAGAACAGAGAAGGCGATGGAGGAAGCAGCGAAAGAGCTTATCTGTCTGAGCAAATTAAGAGGAGAGACGGATAATCTGTCAGTGGTCTTGGTGCGTACATAGCAGGGAGGAGCATATGCTGGAAATCGGATCAGTGGTAGATGGAAAATACAAAATACTTAACAGGATCGGTCAGGGGGGCATGAGTATTGTTTATCTTGCCATGAATGAAAAAGCAAATAAACAGTGGGCAGTGAAAGAGGTACGCAGGGATGGAACCAGGAATTTTGAAATGATCCGGCAGGGATTGATGGCAGAAACTGACCTTTTGAAGAAACTTCACCACCCCAACCTGCCCAGTATTGTGGATGTGATAGAAGGAGACGGTACGTTCCTGATCGTTATGGACTACATAGAAGGAAAGACACTTGCACGCATTTTGATGGAATCCGGGGCACAGAGTCAGGAGACAGTTACAGAGTGGGCGCGGCAGCTGTGCGATGTTCTGGGATATCTTCATTCCAGAAAACCGCCGGTGGTCTACAGAGACATGAAACCTTCCAATATTATGTTAAGGCCGGACGGCAGGGTAATACTTATAGATTTTGGTACAGCCCGGGAATATAAGGAAGGAGGGAGCACGGATACTGTCTGTCTGGGAACCAGGGGATATGCAGCGCCGGAGCAGTACGGAGGACAGGGGCAGACAGATGAAAGGACGGATATTTACAGTTTGGGAGCGACCATGTATCACCTTCTTACAGGGCATAATCCCTGTGAACCGCCTTATGAGATGTATCCGGTCCGTCATTGGAGAAAGTATCTTTCTTCCGGACTGGAGTCCATTGTCTTAAAGTGTACTCAGAAGAATCCACTGGACAGATACCAGTCCTGTGGGGAACTTTTGTATGATCTTGAGCATTATCAGGAGTTAGAGACCGAGTATAAGAAAAGACAGAGCCTGCAGTGGAGATGCTTTCTTGCTGCCGGCACCGCTGCACTTGCGGCATGGGCGGGCGCGGCATGGTTTCAGAACGCGGAGAAACAGCTTACTTACAGTACCAGCCAGTGGTATCTGGAGGAAGGGGATTTTCTTGCAGCAACAGAGCCGGAACAGGCAGTGGAATGTTATGAGAACGCAGTAAAACTGAATCCCTCATCAAGAGCCGGGTATGAGGCATTGCTGAATTTCTTTTTGTGGCAGAATAATGAGAAAGAGGAAAGCGGAGAAGTATTTTTCTGTGTGTTTTCAGATGCAGAGGAGAAGGAAATGCGAAAGATTTTGGGAATTACCGGCGATTCAGGAAGAAGCAATGAGGAATTTTTGAGACAAAAAGAAGAGGAGTACAGAAAATTTGCTTATGAACTTGGGCTGGCCTATTTTTATTCTTACGAGGGAACAGGAAACAAGGCAGCTTCCAGAAAGTGGCTGAAGATCGCTGCAGAAGGAGAGACCTCAGACTTGCTGCACAAAGGAGATCTTGACAGGGCGAAGAGCCTGTATAAAATCGCGGATTACTATGACAGTCTGGGAATCCGTAATCAGGCAGGAGATTCCAAGGCCTCCTATTGGGAGTATTGGCAGGATTTATGGGAAGTTACCAAAGACGCCAGAGAAGGAGGAGACCATAGGATGCTTTTACTTTCCTGTAAAGAACTGGCTGGACAGATTGCGGCAAGGGCGTCGGATTTTAAGCGGGCAGGTATTTCATCACGGGAAATGGAAACACAGCTGCAAAAAAACAGAGAAGCCGTGGAAATGATGGAAATTGCAAGGGAATCTGCCAATGCAGAGTATGAAGAAGAGCTAAGACAGACAGTACTGCAGAATTTTCAGATGGCAGAAGAAACTTTCAGAGCAGTTTATAATACGGGAAATCTGAGACAGTAAGAAGACCAGGGGGTGCCATATGCAGGAGATACAGAGACAGGCAGAAATACTCCATATATGTTACTGCGCCTGTATGGGAATAGGAATTTTTAGTTCCTTTATTACAATATTTTTTTACATTCTGTTTGATATCCGAAAAATTTTTAATGTAAAAACGGGAAGGTCTGTGAGAAAAACGGTGAAACGGATGGAAAAAGCTCACAGGGAAATGATCTCCGAAAATCCGAAGGACAGTGGTATTTTTATCACAGGAAACAAAAATCATTTAGAAGAAACGGTTTCTTTTTCAGGGGAAGAGACCGCGGAGATGGATGGAGAGAAAAGGGAAATGATGATGGAATGGACAGCAGAACAGGCGCAGGAAGAGGTAAATGACAGTTTTGGAAAGTTCAAGATTCAAAGATGCAGGATGATAGTCCACACAGAAGAGTGGATATAGAAACGGGGTGCCGGGAAGTATGAAAAGAAGGAAGAACACAGAAAATAGAAAAAAGATTTTTCTGCTGGCAATGTTCCTTGCCGGGGTTATAATGTTGGGGATAAAAAATCCCTATGCGTCGGAAGAAGGCGAAACAGAGACAGCGGAAAAAAAGACAGAGAAAGAGGAAAGTGAAGAAATATCTGAACCGCAGGCGGCCAACGGCAGGGTACACGGGAGAATCCGGACAGAAAAAGCAGAGGGAGAGTGGACTGCAGTGGATGGCGCAGAAGTCCGGCTGGAAGGAGAAGGAGGTGTCTTTACAGCTGTGTCGGATGAAGAAGGGATATACTGCATAGAAGGTGCAAAGACAGGAGTAAGTTATAAACTGGTCATTGAGAAACCGGGATTTTGCAGGATAGAAGAAGAGATCATCCTGGATCAGGCGGAAATCTTTTGTGAAGACACGATGTCTTTGTCTGCTGAAGCGGAGATCAGTTTTGAAAAGACAGCCTTTTCTGTGGGAGAAACTTTTACCGGAAGTCTTCAGTGTGACGCACTGTCAGACATCATAGAAGAGGTACAATGGTATGTCAAAAATGATATAAAAGAAAATACTGTAGAGGAGACAGAAAACGGCATTTTCCGGGCAGTGCGCAAAGGAGCGGCAAAGATCTGCGCTGTTGCCTGTACAAAATATGGGGAGATAAAAAGTAAGGAAGTACAGGTGACTATTGCTGAGGCAGATACCTGCACGGTTATCACAGCCATAGAACCGGAACAGGGAGATGATGTAAAAGAAATTTACATAAAAGCGGAAGTGGACAGTGAGTATGAAAAAATCAGAGAGGGAAAAATATGTTTCTTTATCGAGCGCAGGTTTTCAGAAGGTGCAGACTGGATTTCCGTGGCACAAAGAGAAACGGAATATGATATCGGAGAGACCGGATTCTGCTGTGTGTATCTGCCGGAAAGGGGAAGTATCAACGGTATGTATCGGATCCGGGCAGAATATCAGGGAGTTTCGGAAAAGTATAAAAAATCTTGCGGCCAGGCGGATACAAAGGGAGGATACTTTAATACGCCGCCTATAGAAGTCCTCTGGGGAGGAGGTCTGGAAAAGAAACAGGGGCAGATGATTCTGGAGACGGAATATACTACAAAAGAGGACCGGGAGCAGCAGGAGAAAAATCCTTTTTTGGCAGTGGATACAGAGAACATAAAGGAATATATGGAGGAAGGAGAAGTACCATCGGAGCAGCAGCTGGTTTTTACCTTTTCCGCGGATCCGGGGCAGATCCGGTTTTACCGGGAGACGGGAGAGGAAGCAGGAGACGGAGGTGAAGCAGAAGTCAGGGGAGGAGAAAAAATTTTTCTCTACTTTGTCAGGGCATGTAAAGAAGGAGAAACGTTTGCTGTGACAGTCTCCAGTCAGGACTTTCAGTTTCATAGAGGAGCCGAGATGAACTTCCAGATCAGAGTAAATCCAAAGCAAGTGACATTAAGTACAGGACAGCAGACCATAGTTACATATACGAAAATTTATGACAAAGAAAAAGTATTTTCCAGCTATGAAACAGAGATGGATTCTTATCAGGGAGATGTCTGGAGCGGCATTGATACCATATTGATCAGCGGAGCGGGAAGTGGGGAGGATGTTCAGGTAAAGGAGATAAAAGGAGTTCAGGAGATAGTTTCTGTAAAACTGGACAATAATAAAAATCCCACGGGACAAAAGTCTGATTTAACGATTACCGGAGCAGTTCTGACCGGAGAACAGGCAGATAACTATTTTATAGATTTGGAGAAGAGTGAAAAAATTAAGGCGGAGGTTACTGTATTGCCGCGAAAGATTTATCTTCAGATATCAGAAGGGGAAAGAGAATACGGGCACCGCAGGGAAGACGACCCCGAAAGTATCTGCTATCCGGAGAAAAATCCGGTCAGGGAATGGAAAGAAAGACCAGGAGCTCAGCCTCAGACAGAAGGAATCGTGGATATGGAGGACGAAGCCGAAATACGGTTTCCTATTCCTACAGAAAAGAAATATGATACAGCAGAGTATCCGGATTACCCTGAGGGAAGATATGAAAATGCCATAACTGTTTTAAGGGAATTGAAGGGAATGAAAAATGGAGAAGCAGGAACAGACTATCAGTTTGTTTTTGAGGAAGGAAAGATTGCAGAGGGTGCGCTGTTGATTAAAAGAGAAGATGTTGCAGCACATGGATATAGAAATTATGTAAACTATGAGAAAGACCTTCAAAGTGTATATATTTCCAGAGAGAGTATGGAGACAGGAGAGTTCGGTAAGGTTTGGGCAGGCAGAAAAAATAAAAATTTCCATGTTTTTCTATCAGACAGAGCAGCGGAATTTTATGACCAGATTTACTTACAGTCAGAGGGAGAAGAAGAGGATGTGAAGATTTCCGGTGACGGTCCGGGAATCAATCTTTCGAAAGCAGCAGGAGAAATACCGGATGGGAAGATATATACGGCTGCTGTTTATCTGAAACACAGCGGCAGCGGGCAGAAGTCGGAAACTTTTGAAATCAGGCTGTGCATTGATTCGGAAAAACCATTTGTTTCAAAGAGCAGTATTACCAAGAAGACATCTGCGTTAGATCATTTCCTGGATAGAATAACTTTTGGAAAGTTTTACCGGAAAAGTTCCCGGCAGGAGGAAATCATACAGGTTTCGGACGGTGAAGGCAGCGGTATCCGGGAGTGGAGCTATCATATTATGTCAGGGGAAAAAGACAGCGATTTTACAAAAGAAAGCATACAGGCCTATATCAGTCCGGAAAATGGAAACTGTATCTGGCAGGATGTATACAGAAAAGAAGAAAACAGAGACAGCGCCACAGGGCAGAGAAAAATTTATCTTCCCAAGAAGGAAGGCAGCTATGTGGTACTGATCCATGTAAAAGATAATGTGGGACAGGAACAGGTGATCACATCCAATGGATTTATCCTGGACTACAAATCTCCTGTAATTGCTGTCAGCCTGGCGGAAGGTCAGTTTGAATCATCTACAGGAATTTACAGGGAAGATGTCAGGCTGAACATTTATGCGGAAGATATAAAAGGAGACGCTGCCAGTCCCCGTTCAGGGATAAAAAGAGTAGAGGTTCAGGTGGAAGCTGAAGGAAGGGTAACACAGCAGGATATTCTTCTGGATATGGAAAAAGAGACAGGAAAGACAGAGTGGACATTGCAGGAAATCAATCAAGAGGACCGCCGTGGAGTGAATCTGTCTTATACGGTAAAAAGTCTTGAAAATAACAGCAATGATGTAAAGGTTACAGCTACAGTTACAGACCAGGCAGGAAACGAAAGCAGTGCAGAGTATTCCATGAAAATTGATGTTACGGATCCAAAGTTAGACGTAACGTATTTCTGCAGGACAGCTCCGGAAAATCAGATATACTACAGACAGCCTGTACAGGCAGAGATCATTTACACGGAAAGAAATTTCGCAGATGACAAAGAACATCTGTGGTTTTATGTAGAGACAGAAAAGAGCGGGACAGGATGCTATTCAATACAGGAGATGGAGGAGAAACTTGGCATATTGGCAGAGTGGAAGAAACTCGGCGCGCAAACGCAGCAGGACACCAAAGAGTCCGAGTGCAGAACAGATGACAGGAAGCATATATTGGTACTTACTTTTGAAAAGGATGAACATTATAGGGTAACTCCCTATGTCAGAGATATGGCAGAGACAGAAGATAAGACTGATAGGCGGGAAATAAACGGGGAGCCACGGAATTTTGTTATTGACCGGACTCCGCCCAGGATACAGGTAAGCTATTGGACTGAAGACGCGCAAAGTTTTATTGTTTCAAAAAAGAAAGAGGGAGAAATTTATAAAAATCGCCCGGTCAATGCGGAAGTCAGAATCCTGGAACATAATTTTTCAGAAGAAGATAAGCAGATAAACATCAACTTAAAGGTAAAGGCGGAAAATTTGGAACAAGGAAAAAAAATTCCGGATTACGGGACAAGAGCAAAAAAGAATTCCGAAGATGTTTGGAGAAGAAAAGAAGATATGAACATGAGCAGTTACTATTTTCAGGCAGATGCCGGTTACAGCATGGAAATTGTCTATACAGATCTTGCGGGAAATACTGCGGTATATACGCCTGCTTATTTTACTGTTGACAAGACATGTCCGACAGGAAGTATTCGGGCGCAAAAGCTGGGATTTTGGACTAAATTTCTTGAAACCATTACCTTTGGACTGTTCAGTCAGACAGAAGTAAAGGTGGAAATAAGGGGGAATGATCATACTTCACCTATCTATCCGGTAGAGTATGCCTGCTTTCATAGCAGACCAACGCGGGAAGAACTGGAAGAATACCAGGACTGGAGGAAGGCAGAAGACAATATGCCGGGATATGCAGAATATTTCGCAGATCCTGATACCCAGTTTGTGATCTGTTCCAGGGTTACAGATTATGCGGGGAATTGTGAGTATTTCAGTTCTGACGGTATTATTGCCGACAGTACATCCCCGGGTCCTAAGATTGCAGTTACAGCGCTTAATCGTCCGCAAAACGGGATCTTTAAAGAGGATGTGGTACTTCAGATCCAGGCAGAAGATCCAAAAGTCGGAGACACATATTCTGGTCTTGAATGTGTCTGGTACACCGTAACGGCAGAAGGAAATGTGACAGCTGAGCAATCCACAGAGCTTTTCAGACATACAGGGGAAAGAATACAGGGAAATAAAAGTTATAAACAGACCGTAACTGTTCCGGCGGAAGTTTATAACAGCAGCCGGGTGAAGGTACAGGCATTTGCGAGGGATTTTGCAGGAAATACTGGGAAAAGCGAGATTACAGAATTAAAAATCGATGTTACAGATCCGCTAATTACCGTATCCTGGGACGACCAGAAAGGGGTGAATGGAACATACTATAAAGAAATAAGAACAGCTATGGTAACCATTACAGAACGAAGTTTTGATCCCGCACAGGTAGTGTTTGAAATTTCTGGTACAGACGGTGCGGAGGCAGAGCTGGGACAATGGACCATCAGCCCGGATAAGGGGATTTCAGATCAGGCGGCTCACACCTGTACAGTGGTATTTTCTGAAGACGGGGACTATACTTTTGGAGTAAAATGTACAGATCTTGCGGGAAACAGCAGTTCATATAAAAGCGAAGAGAAGTTTACGATTGACCGGACTGCTCCCGTGGTTACGGTTTCTTATGATAAAGAACAGAATTTTGCCGGCGGATATTGCAGGGAACCTGTGACAGCGGTTATTACGATTGACGAGCATAATTTTCAGGAAAAGGATGTAAAAACAGCAGTTACGGCCAAGCTTCAGGGAGAAGATGTCACTTCACCTTTTATCAGCAGATTTGAGGACAGAGGAGATATTCATACTGCTGAGGTGAAATATATGACAGACGGGGACTACACTTTCGATATCCAGTACACAGACCTGGCCGGCAATCCGGCATCAGTCTATAAAAGAGACAGATTTACTGTAGATCTTACACCGCCTTCTGTGGAGATTTTTGATATCATAGACCAGTCGGCAAATTGTGATACCGTTGCTCCGGAAATTAGGGTATCTGACAGAAATTATGATTCTGCAAAACTTGAGATAACCATTACGGGAGAAAGAAACGGAACAGTAAAAATGGAAAAGACTCGTATCAGCTTTGAAAACGGAGAGCAGATCAAGTTTCATGATTTTGTGCGAAAAGAAGAAATAGATGATCTTTACTGTCTGAGAGTAAGGGCAGAGGACAGGGCAGGAAATAAAACGGAGAAGACCGTCCGGTTTTCAGTCAACCGATACGGCTCTGTTTATATGTTGGATGAGGATACAAAGCAGTGGCTGAGTACCTCTGATAGTGAGCGCATATATCTGAAAGAAGAAAAAGATGTAGGGATCGTGGAATATAATCTTGATACTTCTAAAAGCGCCCGGATCCTGATAAATCATAATGGGGATCTGAAAAAATTAAGGGAAGGAACAGATTACACAGTGGAGGAACCTGAAAATGAGCGTTTTTGGAAGAAAAGATATTACCGGATATGCAGGGAGAACTTTACGGAAGAGGGAATTTATACAGTGATTTTAAATACAGAAGACAGAGCTGGAAATATTATGACGAATACCAGCATGAAAAAGGAGGGAAGAAATCTGCCGATTGTTTTTGCGATAGATAAAACAGGACCTTCTGTAGTGTTATCCGGTGCAGAGGATAAAGGTCAATACCGAGAGTCACAAAGAAGGATTAAAATAGATGCAAAAGATAATCTTTATCTGAAAAAAGTTTTCATTTCTGTGGACGGAGAGACCAGAGTTTATGAGGAGAAAGAATTGAGAGAAACAGAAGGTGTGATCAGCATTTCTGTTGCAGGAGCAAATCATTGGCAGAAAATTGAAATCCGCGCAGAAGACGCAGCAGGAAATTGTATGGGAGAGAATGAGGAAAATAAAAAGACAGAGAACCTGCAGATAGAAATTCTGGTAACACCGGATATCCTGGTTCAGTATTATATGAATAAACCTCTGTTTTTTGCCTCTCTTTTAGGAGGGGCGGCAGGTGTGAGTATATTTTTCTATTTTATGAGAAGAAAAAAACAGCACACACAGCAGTAATCATATCAAGCTGCTGTGTGCGCGGGGTACTCTGCCAGATTTACTGTTTTATATATTTTTCAGATATTTCTTCAAAGTCTTTTACAAAGTCCTCCACTGCATCTGCACTGGTTGCCCAGGAGGTGCAGAAACGCAGACAGGTATGTTCTGTATCCGGTTTGCACTGAAAGGTGGTGAGATATTTTTTATTAATCTCCTCTGCGAGTGCATTGGGAAATACAGGGAAAATCTGATTTGTGAAAGATTCCGCAAGGAGAGGAATCCCTGCTTTTTCAAAAGCCTTTTTCAGGGGTTTCATCATTTCAATGCTGCGCTTTCCAAGCTCTAGGTAAAGATTTTCCCGAAACAGCTCTTCAAACTGTACGCCGATAACAAATCCCTTTGCTAAGATGGCGCCGCGCTGCTTCATGTTGAAGCGGAAATGATCTTTAAAGTCGTCAGATACCAATACCAGAGCTTCACCGAACAGAGCGCCTGCT
>CALWHD010000006.1 GCA_944380235.1 uncultured Blautia sp. | reverse complement strand
AAAAAATTTTTCACAGGTATTTTAGCGGCGGCGATCATACTTTCCGTAGGAGCGACCGGAGTTTTGGCTGCCGGAAGAGGGAACGGACGGAATTACAAAGACCAGAACAGAGACGGAGTATGTGACTATGCTGTAACATCATGCTATAATCAAAGAGAGGACTGCGGCGATCAGACTTACTGCAGCAGAGAATGTATCCACGATGGAGTCTTCACGGATGAGGACAATGACGGGATCTGCGATCATCATGAGGAACGTATGTCAGCTGCGGACCGGACGCAGGGAGGACATCACGGAAGAGGATGCCGCAGATAAAAAGTTATGAAAGACCACAGGATATGAGGCGGGGTTATGCGGAGCGAAGAGGAGGTAAACAGAGCCGTGGAGCAGTATGCGGATACGGTTCGGCGGCTCTGTATGATACATTTAAAAAACTATGCAGACACAGAGGACATATTTCAGAATGTATTTTTGAAGTATGCCCTTAGTTCTGTTTCTTTTGAAAGTCAGGAACATGAGCGTGCCTGGCTTATTCGTGTTACCGTCAATGCCTGCAGGGATCTGCTGAAAAGCTTCTTTCGAAGCCGGACTGTTTCTATAGATGAGATCATGGAACAGCCTGCGGCGCCGCCGTCGGAGAACAGGGAGGTTTTAGAAGCGGTCCTTTCTTTGCCGGCAAAGTACAAAGATGTGGTATACCTGCATTACTATGAGGGATACACGGCGCCGGAAATCGGCAGAATTCTTGGAAAAAATGTAAATACAGTCTATTCTCTTCTGAAGCGGTCAAGGGAAATGCTGCGGGAAAAACTGGGAGGTGATGAATATGAAGGATAAGCTGAAAAAGACCTTTGACAGCATTCGCGCGGAAGAAGAACTAAAGGCCAGCACGCTGGAATTTGTCTCCAGAAAAACCGGCGGGTACAGGAAAAGAAAAACAGTTCCATACAGACGTCTGGTTCCTGCGCTGGCATGCCTGCTGATGCTGTTCCTGGGATTCGGGGGCTATCATGTTTATTTTACTCCTACATCCATTATCAGTATTGACATCAATCCTTCTCTGGAACTGGGAATCAATGCCCTTGACAGGGTGGTCTCGGTTGAGGGCTATAATGAGGACGGAGAGGAACTGGCAGCTTCCCTTAATGTAAATCATATGAACTATACAGAGGCAGTGGAGGAGATCCTCTCCAATGATATAATCGCAGAGTATCTTTCTCAAGACCAGATATTATCTATTGCTGTGGCAGGCTCAGATGAAGGAAAAACAGAGAAAATACTTTCCCAGGTGAGAGCCTGCACAGAAGGAGAAAAAAATACCCACTGCTATGAAGCTTCTCATGAAGAGATCGCATCAGCGCACGAAGCGGGATTATCCTGCGGAAAATACAGGGCATATCTTGAATTGAAGCAGTATGACCCGGATATCACAACAGAAGAAGTGCAGGGGATGACCATGAAAGAAATCCGTGACCGGATTGCTTCTTTGGCAGGGACAGAGGAAGCAGGTGAGAGCACTTCTTATCGTGGGGAGGATTCTGCGCAGCAAAAACATGGACATGGCGGGCAGGAACATAGCGGAGAGGGCGAAAGACATGGACATGGGTACAGACAAGAAAGTGAATAAGCCTGCGAGAAACTGGAGGGTCAGTTCACAGCCGAGCTGCAGGGAGTGTTGAAAAAATCTATTGAAAGTTTGCCATATATTAAAAAAAAGAAAACGATTCATATAAATGTCTTCAAAAAAATTTCTGGTGTGGTATTATATAACTGTGGTATCTGTGTATACAGTGATGACAATATATATTTGCTGTACGATTTACTTTCAAGTGACAGATACATTACACAATAAGATTTATTTCAACAAAAGAGAGGGTATAATTATGGACAAGAAATTATTCGAGCAGGCAAAAAACAAGGATATCTTATCCAAAGATCTGATTTCATTTCTTTTGGAGACAATGGAATACAGCAGATTGAGTTTTATCAATGACGCTGTGGAAATTTTAAAAGTTTTAAAGATTCGTATTGAAAGAGGAGATAAGATTACTGACGAAGTTTCTCACAAGATTTATACGATGGAAGAGTTTAAAAAGTTTGTAAAAGAGCATTTTTCAGACTATATTTATGGACAAGTTTTTGATTCTGCACGGTGGAATGAAAAGACCTATTTTTCTCTGAGACCTTGTGAAGACGGGTATGAACTTATTCTTTCCGATAAAAACAGAAAAGTATATAAATGGATTTCCAGTCTTAATGAAAAGTTTTCTCTGGTTTATATGATAGATACAAAAGTGGTATATGTTAAGAACATAAAAACAAAAAATTATTCTCCGTTCATCTCTGAAAATGGAAAATACTGCAGATATGATGAAAGAGTAGGGAAAATTATAGAAATCAAGTAACAGTGTATAAAAGAAAATCAAAACAGGCATAGAGTTCAACCTTTTCTATATAGAAATGGAATCTCTGTGCCTGTTTGATTTTTGCTTTAGGTGTATTATTCAAATTTAAAAGTGTCTTTCAGCCCGTTCCAGTTTTTGTCTTTCTCGCTCATATTAAGCGGTGTGCCGTCTTCCAGACAGTAGCCTTCCGGTGAAGCGGAACCGCTGTATTCACCTTTCAGATGCGGCCACTGGATGCCGATTTCCGGGTCATTCCATGCGAGTCCGCCTTCATCCCCCGGATGGTAGAAATCTGTACATTTATAGCAGAATTCTGCCGTGTCGGTAAGTACCAGGAATCCATGGGCGAATCCTTCGGAAATATAGAACTGTTTTTTGTTTTCCTCGGAAAGCTCCACGCCGTACCATTGTCCGTAAGTTTTGCTTCCTGCTCTTAAATCTACGGCAACATCAAATACAGAGCCGCGGATGACTCTTACCAGTTTTCCCTGAGGATAATGTTTCTGGAAATGAAGGCCTCTCAAAACTCCTTTGGTGGAACCCGACTGATTATCCTGAACGAATTTCATATCCAGCCCGGCTTCTTCCATATCTTTCTGATTATAGGTTTCTGAAAAATAACCCCTGTCGTCACCGTGAACTACAGGTTCAATTACGTATAATCCCTCGATCGGGCATTTTTCTACTTTAATCTGTCCCATTAAATCAACTCCCCTAAAATTCAATTTCCTGTAAATAACGTTTCAAGGCGTCCTGCCAGGATGGAAGAGAGCAAAAACCGCTTTTCTGCAGCTGGCTCTTATCCAGTCTGCTGTTGAAGGGCCGTGCTGCTTTGGATGCACCGTATTCGGCAGTTGTCACAGGAAGGACTTCCACGTCTTTGTATTCAGTGTGACCCATTTCCACAGCCTGGCGGAAAATTTCTTTTGTGAAATCATACCAGCTGATGTAGCCGCCTTCGTTGGTGGCATGGTAGTAACCATATTTTTCAGTTTCTATCATATCAACCAGCAGGACGGATAAATCCAGTGTGTAGGTAGGCGTGCCAATCTGGTCCTGCACCACTTTGAGCTGTTTGTGGTTCTTTCCTACGTTCAGCATGGTCCTGACAAAATTCTTGCCGTTTTTACCGAAGACCCAGGCGATACGTACAATAAAATACCGATCCAGGATCTCAGATACCGCCAGCTCACCCTGCAGTTTACTTTTTCCGTATACGCTAAGCGGAGCAAATTCTTTACAGTCCGCCTGCCATGGAGTTTCCCCCTGACCGCTGAATACGTAATCGGTGCTGGTGTAGAGCATTTTACATCCCAGCTCTCTGCAGACCTGGGCAATGGCTTTTGTTCCCCCGGCATTTACGGCATATACAGCCGCCTGTTTATCTTCATCTTCTGCAAGATCCACGGCAGTCCATGCTGCACAGTGTATCACCGCATCAGGAGAAATTTTTCTAATGGTCTCTTTTACAGATTCAGGATCTGTAAGGTCCATCTGTACATAGGGCATAGTCACAACTGCACTGCCGTCAGAGATTCCGCTGTAGGTCTCTTTGCTGCCTGTTCCGATTCCGTCATAACCACGTTTTGCCAGTTCATTCATTACGTCGTGCCCTAATTGTCCGGAAGCGCCTGTAACTAAAACCTTCATATACTCGTCCTCCTATCTGTTGGAATACATTTTTTCGTAGTAATTCTGATATTCTCCGGATATAATGGTCTCCCACCATTCTTTGTTGTCCAGATACCACTGGATGGTTTTCTTAATTCCGTCTACAAATTTCGTCTCCGGCAGCCAGCCAAGTTCATTGTGGATCTTGGTCGGGTCAATGGCATAGCGCATATCATGCCCCTTTCTGTCAGTCACATAGGTGATCAGACTTTCCGGCTTGCCCAGTTCACGGCAGATGATCTTTACAATGTCGATGTTTTTCATCTCATTGTGTCCGCCGATGTTATAAACTTCTCCCACACGGCCTTTGTGGATGATCAGGTCAATGGCCTTGCAGTGGTCTCCACATACAGCCAGTCACGGACATTTTCACCTTTTCCGTAAACAGGAAGAGGCTTGTCATTTAATGCGTTTGCGATCATTAAAGGAATCAGTTTTTCCGGGAAATGGTAAGGTCCGTAGTTGTTGGAGCAGCGGCTGATGGTCACAGGCAGACCATAGGTGCGGTGGTAAGCCAGTACCAGAAGGTCTGCGCCTGCTTTTGAGGAACTGTACGGACTGCTGGTGTGGATCGGTGTCTCTTCTGTGAAGAATAAATCCGGGCGGTCTAAAGGAAGATCCCCGTAAACTTCATCTGTGGATACCTGATGGTAGCGCTGGATTCCGTATTTGCGGCATGCGTCCATAAGAACAGCCGTACCTTTGATATTGGTATCCAGAAATACTTCCGGATTCTCGATGGAGCGGTCTACATGGCTTTCTGCTGCGAAGTTTACCACCATGTCCGGGTGTTCTTCTTCAAATAATTTGTATACAGCTTCCCTGTCTGTAATGCTTTCTTTTACAAATCGGAAGTTGGGATTGTCCATAACCGGTGCCAGTGTGGAAAGATTTCCTGCATAAGTCAGGCAGTCCAGGCACACGATCCTGTAGTCAGGGTATTTATCCAGCATGTGGAATATAAAGTTACTGCCAATAAATCCGGCGCCGCCGGTCACTATAATTGTCATAATCTTTTTCTCCTGTTCTTAACATCATTCTATTCAGAGGTTCACGGGAACATGAACCCCAGGGGTAAAATTTTTGAAAGGCAGATGAAAGCCTCAGTGAAGGTTGTCCAGATATTTGCCGTCCAGGACGTCTTTTAAGTACTGTCCGTATTGGTTCTTCTTTAATATTTCGTAGATTCTTAAAACATCTTCTTTGGTGATCCAGCCGTTTAAGTAAGCAATCTCCTCCAGGCAGGCGATTTTTCTGTGCTGATGGCTTTCTACAGTTTTTACAAAGTTGGTGGCTTCCACAAGGCTTTCATGAGTGCCTGTGTCAAGCCAGGTAAAGCCCTGTCCAAGAAGCTCTACATTCAGGCTGCCCTTTTCCAGGTAGATCCGGTTGAGATCTGTGATTTCCAGTTCCCCTCTGTCACTTGGCTTAAGATTTTTTGCATATTCCACTACATGGTTGTCATAGAAATACAGACCTGTGACACAGTAATTGCTCTTGGGATGTGCCGGTTTCTCTTCAATCGAAACAGCCTTTCCGTCCTGATTAAATTCTACAATGCCGAAACGCTCAGGATCATCTACATAATAACCGAATACGGTTGCCCCTCTGCCCTGTTCTGCGTTTTCCACCGCTGCGTGCAGCCTTTTTTTCAGTCCGTGTCCTGCAAAAATATTATCACCCAGTACCATGGCAACACAGTCGTCACCAATGAAATCAGCGCCGATGATAAATGCCTGCGCCAGTCCGTCAGGACTCGGCTGTACTGCGTAAGACAAAGAGATGCCGTACTGCTTTCCGTCACCCAGAAGTTCTTTAAAACGTGGTGTGTCCTGAGGTGTGGAAATGATCAGGATATCCCGGATACCTGCATTCATCAATACAGATAAAGGATAGTAAATCATAGGTTTGTCATAAATAGGCAGCAGCTGTTTGGATGTTACCATAGTAAGCGGGTAAAGACGTGTCCCGGAGCCGCCTGCTAAAATAATACCTTTCATAATCGTCTCCTTTTAATAGATTCCTTATTCTTTCAAGTATTCGCATCTATGTTATGTACCGTACTCTTATTATATAAGATGACGTTACGTCACCGTCAAGAGAAAAATAAAAAGTTTATGCACAATTTATATTTCTCACAAGGGTGTAACAAATAATTCATGGTTTGTTTAGAAATAATTAGACTGGTTTCCGGCAGGAGAAAAAACCGGCTTCTTTTGTCACATAAAAGCCCTTTTGGGTTTTCTGGGAGACAAAGGACAGAAATTCTTTGTGCTTTTCCAGGATATATTGGTTCTGGTTGCCATGGCAGGATTGAATATACTGGATCAGAGGATCTGGTGAAGTCACCAGAAGGCTGTCCTCATATAAATGCCAGGTTACATCGTTAAACCACGGATCCAGAAGTTTTTCTCCGTTCTCCATACCGAAGATTTCGTACAGCTTATCTGCAGACAGTACAATCCTTCTGTCAAATTCCTGCACCAGCTGGCTGATCTCCTGCATATGACGGGAGCTGTAGGCGCTGCACACCAGTCTTCCTCCGGGCTTCAGCACACGGCGGATCTCGGAAAAGGTCTTTGGCAGGTTTTCGGGATAAAAGAGCAGATGGTTGGCAATCACCAGATCAAAGAGATTGTCTTCAAGTGGGATTTCCTGGCAGTCGAATCTGGAAAAAGAAAAGCGGGGATCCTGGGGACCGATTTTTCCCTTTGCATCGTTCAGCATACCGTCGGAAATATCCGAAAGGATGATGGATATTTCCGATGGAAGCTGAGACAGATTTTCGTACCACAGAGCACCGTCTCCGCAGCCAAGCTCCAGGACCTTCATGCCTTCATGGATATGGCATTCCTGATACAGCCAGGGAAACCAGCCCTGTTTGTTGGTGGAAAACAGACTGTGAAGCTGGATCCTGGCGGAAATATTGCCTGCGTTCTGGTACTGGGTCTTCATCGTCTGTTTCATGTTGGTAAGGTGGATCAGGTTCAGCATGTGCTCCCAGTCAATGTTATGGTGGGAGCGTATTTCCTCTGCGGTATCTCCAATGGCTTTTTCTACCAGCTGAAGCTGGGCGATCCGGTCCCGAACCAGCTTCTGCTGCAGCTGAAGAGAGCCCAGAAGAAACTGGGGATCAGAATTATCCACAGTCATGCTGCGGATTTCATCCAGGGAAAATCCCAGATATTTTAATAGAAGTATCTGCTGGAGGCGGACAAAATCCTGGTCTGTATAGTAACGGCTGCCGGAAGGCGAGACAAAGGAAGGTTTCAGGATATTCTGCTTATCGTAAAAACGGACAGTGCGCACAGAGATTTTTGCCATTTTGGCGAACTGTCCGGAAGTGTAGTAGCCGGGAAGTTTCATGGAACACATCCTTTCGCTTTTTAATGACCTTATTGTAGCACGTGCATGGAAAAAGAGCAAAGGGGTTGGGAACGGTAAAATTTTATTGCAAAAGCATGCAGAGTTTTTAAAGTAACAGTTCAGCTCATCTGCCCATCAGGAGACGGATGGCTGAACTGTTACTTGTTAAATGTTAAATCTTTCTGCAGCCTATTGCCTTTTTTTTCTATTCTGCTATAATCGTCCTAACCTGATCTATATTAAAAAAGGTACAGGTTTTATAAAATATCTGTTATTGCAGAAGGGAGGAATTATTTGCCGCAGCAAACGGCATAAATCTCATGAACCGTTTAATTGATTTTTTAAAGAAGCAGCCTGCTGGACGTCTTATCACACTCGGCTTTGCCGCAGTGATTTTGTTGGGGACTTTATTATTGCTGCTTCCTGTTTCAGTAAGAGCAGATGCCAGCGTGAGCTTTATTGATGCTCTTTTTACTTCTACCAGTGCAGTTTGTGTCACAGGGCTGATTGCGATCGACACTTATGATCACTTTACTCCGTTTGGACAGGGAGTGCTTGCCTTCTTGATCCAGATAGGAGGTCTGGGTGTGACTTCTGTAGGAGTAGGCCTGATTCTTGCGGTAGGAAAACGTGTAGGGATCAAGGGACGTATCCTGGCGCAGGAGGGACTGAATGTCAATGGGGTAAAAGGCATTGTCAGGCTGGTGAAGTCTGTGCTGCTTATGACACTTTGTTTTGAACTTGTAGGTGCAGTACTTAGTTTTTTGGTGTTTGTCCGGGATTATCCCCTGCCGAGAGCCATCGGGACCAGTATTTTTCATTCCATTGCTGCGTTTAACAACTCTGGTTTTGATATCTTGGGAGGTCTGCAGAATTTGATCCCTTATCAATCCAATGTTCTGCTGAATCTGACCACTTGTGCGCTGATCTTTTTCGGCGGTCTGGGATTTCTGGTAATATTGGATATTTTAAAAAACCGGTCCTTTCGGAGACTTACGCTGCATTCCAAGGTAGTCATTACCACTTCTTTGGTTCTTTTGGCAGCAGGCACCCTGCTTTTGAAGGCTACGGAAGATATGACCTGGCTGGGGGCATTTTTTCACAGTGTGTCTGCCAGAACGGCAGGTTTTTCTACTTACCCTATGGGAGAACTCACCAATGCGGGGCTGTTTACCCTTATTCTCCTGATGTTTATCGGCGCTTCCCCCGGTTCTACCGGAGGCGGTATCAAGACAAGTACCTTTTTCGTACTGATACAGTCTGTCAGAAGCCTGGTGACAAAGAAAAATTTTGAAGCGTTCCGCAGATCCATTCCCATTGACAGAATCACCAAAGCCTATGTGATCGCGCTTTTGTCTGTCCTGGTGGTCTGCGTCAATACTTTTTTGCTCTGTGTTTTGGAGCCGGACCTGAACTTTATACAGATTTTATTTGAAGTTGTGTCTGCCTTCGGCACAGTGGGGCTTTCTACGGGAATCACCCCGGAGCTTTGCGCAGTAAGTAAATTTGTGATTATTCTTACCATGTTTGTAGGAAGGCTGGGAGCATTTACCCTGTTTTCTATGTGGGTAGACCGTCCGGCACCTGCGGCACGTTATGTGGAAGAATCTATTACTATAGGATAGGATAAAGGAGAAAGATAAAATGAAAGATTGGAAATCTTCAGCCTTCGGAGTCATCGGGTTGGGACGGTTCGGAACTGCCCTTGCCATCAGCCTTGCGGAGGCAGGAAAAGAAGTGATCGTAGTGGACTGCAATGAAGATAAAGTAAAAGGGCTGCGCCGCTATACAGAATACGCATTTGTAACAGATGACCTTTCCAAAGAAACTCTTCAGGAGATCGGAATCCAAAACTGCGGCACGGTGATCGTGTGTATTGGTGAAAAGATGGATGCCTGCATTCTCACCACTTTAAATGTGGTAAGCTTGGGAGTGCCTCATGTGATCGCAAAAGCTATCAGCAGTGATCACGGAACAGTCCTGGAAAAAATCGGAGCGGAAGTTGTCTATCCGGAGCGGGATATGGCTCTCCGTCTTGGAAAGCGCCTGGTTGCCGGCAATAATTTTCTGGATTTTATCAGCCTGAATAATGAAGTGGAGATTCAGCAGATTCCGGCAACAAACCGAATAGCCGGCTATACAGTAGAGCAGCTGGATGTCCGCAGGAGATATGGATTAAATATTATTGCCATAGAGAGCGGAGGTACCACGGATATTGAGATATCACCCCAGTATAAGATTCAGAAAGAGGACATTCTGGTGGTGATCGGAAAAACAAACAATATAGCTAAATTTGAAAAGCATATTTCAAATTAACAGATACAGAAGATAGAAAAACCCTCAGGCAGAAGGATAGAAGCAATGATCTGCCTGAGGGCTTTTGCTATTATACTTTAAGGAATAATTTCCGGAATTTTCCGAAATTTCCAGTTGAGCAAAAAAACTATTGACACTCTTGACAAAGCGTGATATAGTGAGAAATGCACTATTATGGCAAGTTATGCCTGGAAGTCTACCCCTCTCTGTCAAAACAGCATAGAACCAGGGGGTACCCCAAGAGGTGAAAAGAGCTTCCGCATAAATAAATTAAAACATACAAGGGGTGAAACGTCAATGGAGAAAAACAGAATCCGTTCCGTAACTAATGGTAAGAGCATGAGAATGTCATACCAGCGCCAGAAAGAGGTACTGCAGATG
>CALWHD010000005.1 GCA_944380235.1 uncultured Blautia sp. | reverse complement strand
AAACTTATCTTGACTGGGTGCTGGCGGCACTTGCACGGCATAAAGCAATGAAACCGCTGTATCAGCAGTATGCGCAGGAGGTATATGCTCTGAATCCTCTGTATGAAGGGGAGGCAGATTTTTCTGTGAGAAAGATCTCACCCATGGAATTGATGCTGGGAGAAGTACAGACCCGGGCGGAGGAAATGCGCAGAAAGGAAGAACTTCTGCACTGGGATGCCGGAAAAGTTTACGGCCGGGAAATACGCAGTGAGATTGAAGAAAGCTTTTCCTATGAGTACCCTTATGCCGCTCTTGCAGATATCCCGGCAAAGATGACTGTTTCAGAAGTGAAACGGATGATGACGCAGGAGGAAGAAGACAGTCTGGCACTGTATGATGATAATCGTATAGAGGCACAGGAATCTTTGCCGGAGCCTTATGTGCCGAAGTTTATGAAAGATGAATCACAGGAGCTGCAGGGAGCCCAGAGAGGAACGGCTTACCACAGAGTTCTGGAATCTCTGGATTTTTCACGGACAGGCAGTCCGGAGGAGATTTCCTGCCAGATCAGGGAATTTACTGCCAGGGGCAAGATGACAGAACAGATGGCACGTGCCGTCTCTCCCACAGTACTTTACCGTCTTGCCTCCGGACATTTGGGAAAAAGAATGAGGAAAGCATGGGAGCGGGGGATGCTTTTCCGTGAGCAGCCTTTTGTTATTTCTGTCCGGGCAGAGGATGTGAAAGAAGAATTCCGGTCTCAGGAAGAAATTCTGATACAGGGGATCATTGACGCGTATTTTGAGGAAGGAGAAGATCTGATACTGGTAGATTATAAGACAGACCGGGTATCCCAAAGAAATCCGGAAGAACTGGTGAACAAATACAGGATCCAGCTGGATTACTATGCGGAAGCCCTGTACCGCATGACAGGAAAAAGGGTGAAAGAAGCTTACATTTATTCCACCAGCCTTGGGAGAGAGATACCGGCAGATTGACAATAGGGATGAAAAGAGCTGGAAAGTCCATAAAGATGATGGACTTCCCAGCTCTTTATATTACATAGGAAACTTCGTTCCCTATGTAATATAAACGCTCCGCGAAGATCGCACTGCGGCGGATAGGAAGAGGTCGCTTATGCGACCCGCCGCAGGCGGAGAATCCTGCAAAGCAGGATTCTTTCTTGTGATAACAGACGGTTCGCAGTACATTTCGTCTATTGTTCAGGTTCGATTGTTTCAAAGTGAATCTCAGGAGCTTCTTCAGAACTCCACAGGGAGCTTAAAAAGCCCGAAATAAGTGTCTGCGCTTTTTCTTCCGCGGCAGAGATCAAATCTGTATCTGCAGCATGCTTCTCTGCATCTTCCTGAGCGTACTGCAGTGCGGTTACAGTATCGGTTCTGTCCTGAAAATTGAAAAGAGCAAATTTTTCATCGTAAAACTCCAGGCTGTCAGGATCAATACTGATGTCCTGAATCTCTGCCTTGGGAAGACTTATGGTCAGGACGCTGCTTTCTGCGTTTACCTGAATCTGAGAAAAATCGATTCCCGCTTTGATATGAGCATCATAAATCATGGTAAATGCTTTTTGGGTCAAAAGAGGGATATCTCCGTCACTGTAACGGACCAGTCCTCTGTACTCCAGTTCTGCGGTAGAAAGGGAACTCAATTCCCGCAGCTGTGCAGCTACTGCGGAAGAATCCAGGTCAGGGGATTTGTGTTTCCCTGCTTCCCAGTATCGTCCGGCGATGATCCCAAGTATTAAAATCGCCGCTGCCGCCAGGACAGCAAAAACCCTTGCAAACTGTTTTTTCATAAACCCTCCTGTATTTTTTGATATTGTCGAAAAAAGTAAAATACTGATGAAAAACAGTATAAACGCTTTCAGCAGGAAAGAAAAGTAAAATTTTTCTTAAGAAAAACGCAAACCTTTTTAAATGCTATTGACAGTATTATATTATATAGCGTATAGTATTGATTAGAAAATAATATTGCCTGACAAACAGTAAAAGAAAGCAGGAAACACAAGATGAGAAAAGACAGAGAATACAGGCAAATATTATATCGAAATAAATCGGGCAAAGAGAATAAGTAAAGGAAGTGATGCAATGGTTTTCAATACAGGAGCAGCTCTGCTGGATGCCATTGTCCTGGCGGTTGTCTCTAAGGAAAATGAGGGAACTTACGGGTATAGGATTACTCAGGATGTCCGGCAGGTACTGGATGTATCAGAGTCCACCCTGTATCCTGTTCTGCGGAGACTCCAGAAGGATGACTGCCTGGAGACCTATGATCAGGAATACGCAGGAAGGAACAGAAGATATTATAAAGTAACAGAAAGAGGTATGGCACAGCTGAATCTGTACCGGGCAGAATGGAAAAACTATTCCACAAAAATCAGCAGATTGTTTGAGGGAGGAATATGGCAATGAGCAGAAAGGAATTTATGGAGCAGCTTGAGCGGCTGCTCGGAGAACTACCGGAGCAGGAACGAAGAGAAGCTCTGGAATATTACAATGGATACTTTGACGATGCTGGGGAAGAGCAGGAAGCTGCCGTGATCCAGGAGCTGGGAAGTCCGGGAAAGGTAGCTGCTATGATACTGGCAGACCTGAAGGAGAATCAACAGGGAAATTACGGAGAATATACAGAATACGGATACAGTGACCAGAGATTTGAGGACAGAAATATGCTGGAAAATCCCCAGGTCATCTATGAAGAAGAGGAAGAAAAATCCCGGCAGCGTCAGGCTGAAAATAACTGGGATGGTAAAAAGTATTATGATGCCGGCTCTTCCGAGAAGCGATACAATGGTCCGTATCAGAGTACAGGATATGGAAATAAGGAAAAGTATCCGAGAAAAGGCGGAGGAATGTGGGTTCTCATTGTTGTGCTGGCAGTCCTGACCTGCCCTGTCTGGGGAGGTATCGGGCTGGGGCTTTTAGGTGCCCTGCTGGGAATCCTCCTGGGGATCCTGGGACTTTTTGTGGGTCTGATCGCAGGCGGCACAGGTATGGTAGTTGGAGGTATTGTCTGGCTGGTATGGACCTTTGCAGTCCAGCTTTCCGCACCGGCAACGGCGGCAGCGTCTGCGGGAGGGGCTATCCTTCTGATCGCTCTGGGGCTTTTGTTTGTCACAGTGTGCCTCTGGCTGACAGTACGTATCTTTCCGGCAGTATTCCGCTGGTTCGTGGATCTGATACAGAGAATATTCTATAGAGGGAGAAGGGGCGGTGACAGAACATGAAAAAGTTTTTTAGGATAATGTTCCTTCTGATACTGAGCCTGGGAATCTTCGGAGGCGTACTTTTAGGAGGAGGTATCCTGGCAGGTGCCAATGCAGAAGATTTTCAGAGAAATTCAGAGAAAAGCAGTTTCGGGCACCGTTTTATCTGGATAGACCGGATGGAAGATATGTTTGAAAGCTGGGGAGACAGGGTGGATGCCTGGGGTAACGATTTTGACAATAATATGGATGCCTGGGCAGACAGTTTGGATGCGGACATCGAAAGCTGGGCAGATGATCTGGATGCGGATATTGAAAGCTGGGCAGATAACCTGGAGGCAGATATCGAGAGCTGGACAGAAGGATTGTCTTCTTCAGACTGGAATTACAAGGATACCGCTGAAAGGACGGAGGAGGTAACCTTCCCGGCAGAGAATCTTTCCGCCCTGATCCTGAACCTGGATGATGGAATGGCTGAGATTTCAGTACAACAGGGAGACGAAATCCAGGTTTCCGGCATGTATTCTTATGACCGGGCAGAGTACAAGGAAGATTCGGGAAAGCTGGAAATCTCCAGAGATGGTTCCCAAAATGGGAGGAAACAGGAGGCACTGAAGATCCGGATTCCGGAAAAGCAGCTTGAGACGGTGAAACTCAAGTGTGACAGCGGAATCCTTCACATTGAAAAGAAAGTTTCCGCACAGGAGTGGAAGATCGCTGCAGACTCCTCTGTTATAAACGCAGTGCTTGGAGTCAGCAGAAATATAAAAATAGAAAGTGATTCCTCAAAAATCACTGCAGAATTTCCCGGAAACCAGGATGACTATAAAATCCATATGAACAGCGATTCCGGAATCGTTCGTCTGGGTGAAGAAAGTTATGCAGGAGATTCTCAGAAAGGAACTTTCGGAGACACAGCAGCAGACAATGAGATGGATATCAAAGCAGATTCCTCTGTTGTAGAAATTCAATTTAATTAATAGAAAGGGGTAATTTATATGTCAGATAAAAGACTTTATCGTTCTTCTGTAAATTATATGCTTGCAGGTGTATGCGGAGGCATAGGTGAATTTTTTAATATTGATCCCACCTTGGTGCGGCTTGCCTGGGTGATCCTGACCTGCATGAGTTTTGGAGCCGGGATCATTGCCTACATCATTGCGGCAGTGATTATTCCTAAATAATAAGGAAATAAACCGCAGATACATCTGCAGGAGTCTTAAGACAGAAGAAGTTGGAAAAAGAACAGAATCTTTTCCCAAATAAGTGCATAGAACAGAAAAGAAAGGGCTACACTCTCAGGAGAAAGGAGTGTGGCCTTTTTATGTCAAAGAAAAAAGAAGAAAAAATCGATCTGGCTAAGATTCCGGAAGAAGAGATGCTGAAGTATGAGATTGCAGGAGAGCTGGGATTATTGGACCAGGTGGTGGAAAAGGGATGGAAAAGCCTGTCAGCCAAAGACACAGGGCGCATCGGAGGGTTGATGACCAGACGCAGGCGGGAAGAAAAAAAGAAGGAAACAGAAAAAGCGCAGGAAAAACCTTGACGCTTTCCGGGGAAAGTGGTACGATACTTGTGTATAATTCCATAAACCTGTTAAGTGCACCTGCGCTGACCGCACAGCGCCGGTGAAAAGGGAATCAGGTGAGAATCCTGAGCTATCCGGTAACTGTATTTGGGAGCGATACCGCAGAGATCCATTGTACATGTTGTATGAGAAGGAGCGGAGGAGCGATGACCATAAGTCAGGAAACCTGCTTGACAGCAGTAAGGTGAGAACTTCCGTGCAAAGTTTGAAATCCCTCCGGCTGTGAGAAGACAGCCGATGATTCCGCTTTCACGTGACATGGGAAGCGGTTTTTTTTATGGAATGCCGAAAGGTAAACGCCTGAACTTATAGAATTGTACATTGATTAAATGGCAGGCGGGATTCTCTCTGGTTCTGATTTTGTTCCTTTGTTTACAAATCCATTTACCCGCAACAAATGGAAAATCGTATCCTCCGCAGGGGAACGGGAAAGTTCGTGACTGGAACCAGGGAGGAACCGTCAAAAATCAAACTTCATATTATTGAAAAAAGACTGCTGTCCGGTTGTTTTCAGCCGGACAGCAGTTTTTACATAACAGAAAGGGCTAGGGCAGCAGTCTGGCCTCCAGCATTACGGGCTGGTGGTCAGTGTATTCAAAATCCGTATTGATCACAGATACCTGATTTACTTTTATATTGTCTGAGACAATAAAACCATCCAGCACATAGACCTGTGCGGTGTCAAAGGAGCCGGTGTAAGGCTCATTCAGCAGCCTGCAGGTAGGATAGCTGTCATCTGCGGCAAAAGAAAAATGTTCCGGCAGGGAATCCTCTCCGATCACACCGGGAGCCCAATTCTCTGTATCCTTCAGAGGATATTTATCCATTCCCTCGAAGGTCTGGTTAAAATCTCCACCGGCGATCACATAATTTCCTGCTTCATATTCTTCCTGAAGTTTCTGGGCAAGCATTTTGCTCTGCCTGATCTTTCCCTCACCGCTGTCATAAGCTTCCAGGTGGAAATTTATAAGTACCAGTTCTTTGTCTGTCCCGGTAAGGGGAATTCTGGTTTCCAGCATGCATCTCTTCAGATTGCATGTTTTCACCGGCCAGGAGAAAGATTCCGGAAGGGAGATCCTGGAAGCGGAAGAAACCTGAAGGTCCGTCATGGTGAGAATTCCGCTTTCCACTTTTCCGATGGGCGGCAGAGGATATGGAACAAAATCACATTTGAAATTGCAGGCAAAGACGCCGGGAATGTCTAAGCTTTCCTGATAATATTCCTGCTCGTTGATGTGATAAGAGCGCTTGGAATCCAGATCTACCTCCTGGAGGAAATAGATATCAGCCGGATTTTCTTTCAGGATACCGGAAATTCCTTTCAGATTGTTCTCCACTTCTTCCCGGCTGTCCGGCTGGACGCGGGTACCGCCGTCCATGAAGAAGTCCTGGGTCTTATCCAGTCCGCCGTATCCGGTGTTGAAAGTCAGTACATGAAGGCTGGCACCGGGTGTGAGGGTGCTGCTGCCGGAAGGCGGAGAAAGTGCTTCTTCCGCTTCCGGGCGGTATTCCCGGATGGTCAGCCAGACAACCCCAAGGATCAGAAGTCCTGCAAGGGCAAGAAGAAAAATGCCCGCAGCTTTGAAAAATTTTTTTGTTCTGCTCATAGAAAGCCTCCTTAAATTATATAAAAAACTATAGCACAGCAGAAGGGAGGACACAATATTTTTAGAATTCTCTTCTTGACAAACCCGGGCTTTGTGCTTATGATAAAGGGCATAGAAAAAGGTTGTGAGAAAGAGGAGTACGCTTACGTACCTTGCAGAGAGAACGATTCATCGGCTGAAAGATTGTTTAAGGAAAATGGGCGGAAGGTAGCTTTTGAACCGGGAGGCTGAAGCTTCGGAGAAGAGGAATCCGATTTGGTAGGCTTTCACGCTTTGTCAGCGTTACAGGACCTGAGCATGTTTCATGCTCTCAGAGTGATAAATAAAGGTGGTACCGCGGTATACAATCGCCCTTTGTAACTATAATAGAAGATGGTTATGAGGGGTATTTTTCTGTCATGAAAAATACCCCGCGACCAGGATTTCAGGAGGAACCTATGAGCAGAGAGCTAGCAAAAACCTACGACCCGAAGGGTCTGGAGGACCGTATTTATCAAAAATGGCTGGATAACAAGTATTTTCATGCAGAAGTAAACAGGGATAAAAAGCCCTTTACCATCGTCATGCCCCCGCCAAATGTAACAGGGCAGCTTCATATGGGACATGCCCTGGACGAAACCATGCAGGATATCCTGATCCGTTTCAAAAGAATGCAGGGATATGAGGCGCTGTGGCAGCCCGGCACAGACCATGCGGCTATTGCCACAGAGGTCAAAGTCATTGAAAAATTAAAAGAGCAGGGCATTGATAAAAACCAGATCGGAAGAGAAGAATTTTTAAAACATGCCTGGGCATGGAAAGAAGAATACGGCGGAAAGATCATCAACCAGTTAAAGAAACTGGGTGCTTCCGCTGACTGGGACAGAGAGCGTTTCACTATGGATGAAGGCTGTTCCAAAGCGGTTCAGGAAGTATTTATTAAATTATATGAAAAAGGTTATATCTACAAAGGCTCCAGGATCATCAACTGGTGTCCGGTATGCCAGACCTCTATTTCTGATGCGGAAGTAGAGCATGAAGACCAGGATGGATTTTTCTGGCATATTAACTATCCTGTTGTGGGAGAAGAAGGTCAGTTTGTAGAGATCGCCACCACACGTCCGGAAACTCTTCTGGGAGATACGGCGGTAGCAGTCAATCCCGAGGATGAGAGATATCAGCATCTGATCGGAAAAATGCTGAAACTTCCGCTGACAGACAGGGAGATTCCGGTGATCGCAGACGAGTATGTAGACAAGGAGTTTGGTACCGGCTGCGTAAAGATCACCCCGGCGCATGACCCCAATGACTTTGAAGTAGGAAAACGTCATAATCTGGCAGAGATCAATATTATGAACGATGACGCTACCATCAACGAACTGGGCGGAAAATATGCCGGCATGGACCGCTATGAGGCGCGAAAAGCCATGGTGGAAGATTTAAAAGAACAGGGACTGTTAGTAAAAGTGGTTCCTCATTCCCACAACGTAGGAACGCATGACCGCTGTAAGACTACGGTTGAGCCTATGATCAAGCCTCAGTGGTTTGTAAGAATGAAGGAGATGGGGGAAGCTGCTGTCCAGACTTTAAAGGATGGAAACCTGAAGTTTGTGCCGGAACGTTTTGATAAAATTTATCTTCACTGGCTGGAAAATATCAGAGACTGGTGTATCTCCAGACAGCTGTGGTGGGGACACAGAATTCCGGCTTATTACTGCGACAAATGCGGAGAGATCGTGGTTGACCGCCAGATGCCGGAGAAATGTCCGAAATGCGGCTGTACACATCTGCATCAGGATGAGGATACGCTGGATACCTGGTTTTCTTCTGCTCTGTGGCCTTTCTCCACTTTGGGATGGCCGGAGAAGACAGAAGAGATGGATTATTTTTATCCCACGGATGTCCTGGTGACTGGTTATGATATTATTTTCTTCTGGGTTATCCGTATGGTCTTTTCCGGTCTGGAACAGACAGGAAAGACTCCATTCCATCATGTACTGATCCATGGGCTTGTGCGGGATTCCCAGGGACGCAAGATGAGCAAGTCCCTTGGAAACGGTATTGATCCTCTGGAAGTGATCGACAAATATGGGGCAGACGCATTAAGGCTTACCCTGATCACAGGAAATGCTCCGGGAAATGATATGCGTTTTTACTGGGAGAGGGTGGAATCCAGCAGAAATTTTGCCAATAAGGTATGGAATGCTTCCAGATTTATTATGATGAACCTGGAAAAGGCAGAAGTTCCGGCAGAAATCGATCTGACCACTCTGACCAGCGCGGACAAATGGATTCTCTCTAAAGTCAATACGCTTGCAAAAGTAGTGACAGAGAACATGGACAAATATGAACTGGGAATCGCAGTTCAGAAAGTCTATGATTTCATCTGGGAGGAATTCTGCGACTGGTATATTGAAATGGTAAAACCACGTCTGTACAATGACGAAGACAACACAAAGGCAGCAGCACTGTGGACACTGAAGACAGTTCTGGGCAATGCGTTAAAGCTTCTGCATCCTTACATGCCCTTTGTCACAGAGGAAATTTACTGCACACTGCGTCCGGAGGAGGAATCCATTATGATCGCTCCGTGGCCGGAATTTAAGAATGAGTGGGATTTCTCAGAAGACGAGCAGGCAGTGGAAATGATCAAAGAAGCAGTCAGAAGCATCCGGAATGTCCGCACAGGTATGAATGTTCCGCCCAGCAAGAAGGCAAAAGTTTTTGTAGTATCAGAAGACGAAAACGTAAGGAAAATATTTGAAAGCGGAAAAGTTTTCTTTGCTTCTCTGGGATATGCCAGTGAGGTTGCAGTGCAGGCTGACAAGGAAGGCATTGATGAAGATGCGGTTTCCGCAGTGACAGCAGATGCTGTGATCTATATGCCTTTCGCGGAACTGGTAGATATTGAAAAAGAAATAGAAAGATTGAGAAAAGAAAAAGAACGACTGACAAAAGAACTGGCGCGTGTTAACGGTATGCTGAGCAATGAACGCTTTCTCAGCAAAGCTCCCGAGAGCAAGGTAGCTGAAGAGAAGGAAAAACTGGAAAAATATACCGCTATGATGCAGCAGGTAAGAGAGAGACTTGCACAGTTACAGAAGTAAGAAATTTGAAAAAGACGGGCTTTCGCTGACATAATAAGGACAGGGGGAAACGGTGCGCGCCGAAGAACCCCTGTCCTGCTGTTGATAAGGAGAACCGATTTATGAAAGAAATAAGGAAGGCTTTTTGCCTGAAATATCTTAACCTGTTTTCAGTACCGCTTCAGATGCTTGGCGTATGTATTGGATATTTTTTCATAGAAGCAATCTCAAGGCATTCTATGCTGGAAGCCTTTACCTATATGACAGAGACGCCGCTGGTGTTTCTCTATAATGCATTTTTGATTTTTACTACCACACTGATCGTCTATCTGTTCAGAAGAAGGGTATTTTTCAGGACGATTTTGTTTATTTTCTGGATGGGGCTTGGAATCATCAACGGTGTGCTTCTGACTAACCGGGTGACTCCGTTTACAGGACCTGATCTGCATATGATCACAGATGCTTTTGAAATCGCAGATAAGTATCTGCCACCTTTCTTTTTTGTGCTGACTGTGATCGCTGCGATCCTGGCAGCCCTTGGTTTGATCCTTCTGTTTTTTAAAGGACCAAGATATAAGGGAAAACTGAGATATAAAGTAAATATTCCCCTGATCATCCTGTGTGTGGCAGCTTTTGCAGGTACTACAAAACTTGCCCTGGAAAAAAGGGTACTGTCCAACTATTTCGGAAACATTGCCTTTGCCTATGAGGACTACGGATATCCATATTGTCTTGCGACTACTGTGTTTAATACTGGTATCAGCTGCCCAAGGGATTATTCAGAAAAGGCAGTGGATGATATTATAAAAAGTGAAGATACTTTAAGTGAAACCGGGGAACAGCGTCCGAATATCCTGTTTCTCCAGCTGGAGTCTTTCTTTGATCCCACACTGGTAAATTATCTTGAGCTTTCCGAAGATCCGATTCCTAATTTCAGGAAACTGATGGAGGAGTATTCTTCGGGTTATTTCAAGGTCCCTTCTGTGGGAGCAGGAACAGCCAATACAGAATTCGAGTGTATCACAGGCATGAGTATGCATTATTTCGGTCCCGGAGAATATCCCTATAAAGGTATTTTAAAGGAGACTACCTGCGAAAGTGCCGCTTATGTGCTGAAAGAACTGGGGTACGGAACCCATGCCATCCATAATAATGAAGCAAATTTCTACAGCAGAAGAATCGTATTTTCCAACCTGGGATTTGACAGCTTTACTTCTTCTGAATACATGTCCACCCAGGATGATACGAATCCCAACGGATGGATACGTGACAAAAACCTGACCCAGTATATCCTTCAGGCAATGGAAGATACCGAGGGTCCTGATTATGTGTATACCATTTCCGTGCAGGGACACGGGGATTATCCCGAGGAACCGGTGATGGAGGATCCGAAGATCACAGTTTCAGGCGGAAGTTCTGACGCAGTAAATAACAAGTGGGAATACTACTGCAATCAGATCTATGAAATGGATCAGTTTATCAAAGAGCTGACAGACGCACTTTCCCAGCTGGACGAAGATGTAGTCCTGGTAATGTATGGCGATCATCTGCCAACCATGGATCTGACGGTAAAGGATATGAAAAATAAGTATTTGTTCCAGACGGAGTATGTCATCTGGGACAATATGGGGATAAAGAAAAAAGACCAGAATCTTTCCTCTTATCAGATTGCCGCAGAAGTTATGGACCAGGTAGGAATTCATGAAGGAAATGTCTTCCGGTACCATCAGGCGAGGAGAAATACAAAAGATTACCAGGTAGACCTGGAAATGCTTCAGTATGATATTCTTTACGGAGAGCAATATGTATATGACGGAACCAATCCTTTTGAGAAGACGAAAATGACTCTCGGAGTAAAGGCAGCGGAATTACACAGCATTGAAAAGATCGCGGACGGACAGTATTATATAAAGGGCGCCAATTTCACACAGTCTGCATTCCTGGAGGTAAACGGAGAACTGGTGGAGGCGAATTTTATTGACGAAAATACACTCCTGGTACTTGATACAGAACTGGTAACTGGTGACGAGGTGGATGTGGCTATCCGAAGCAACAGTTCCACCCACAAAGTACTCACCAGAACAGATAAATATCTATATACAGAACCTGTAGAAGGACGGGGAGAGGCAAAGCTGGAACTGAAGATACAGGAGAATACAGAAGAAGATACGAAAGCGGAAACAGAGACAAAGACGGAAACAGAGACAGAGCAGCAGGATACTTCTTCTGAGCAGTCAGAAACAGAAGAATAAAAAGAGTTTTGGGCAGGCGACATAATTTGCTTGCATATTGTCACCACTTCATTATAATGGTAAGTGACCGTAAGTTTTGCGGGAACTGCAAAAGAAGTGGTGACTTTTCATATCCCGGGACCTGAAAAGCAGGATTTCGGGCTACAGACAGGAGGGATACAGCTTGTTCACCTATGAAGAAGCGGTAAATTATATTGAAGATATACCGAAATTTACAAAAAAAAATAAATTAGAGCATACCAGAAAATGTCTGGATCTCTTAGGAAGCCCGGATGAAGGCAGGAAGATCATTCATGTGGCGGGGACCAACGGAAAAGGAAGCGTCTGTGCCTTTCTTTCCTCTATGCTGGAGGAAGGAGGGTATACATGCGGTCTTTTTACCTCTCCTCATCTGATGAAGATCAACGAACGGTTTCAGATCAATGAAGTGATGGTATCTGATGAAGGATTTTTAGAGGCTTTTTGCAAAGTAAAGGCGCTTTCTGACAGTTTGGTAAGCCAGGGAGATTATCATCCCACTTACTTTGAATTTCTTTTCCTTATGGGAATGCTTATTTTTCAGCGGGAAAATGTGGATTATATTATCCTGGAGACAGGGCTTGGGGGAAGGCTGGATGCTACCAATTCCGTGAAAAATCCTATTGCCTGTGTGATTACATCTATCAGTCTGGATCATGTGGAATATCTGGGAGACACGATTCCTCAGATCGCGGGGGAGAAGGCAGGAATCATTAAAAGGGGTGTTCCGGTGATCTATGACGGAAATCATCCGGAGGCGGCGGAAGTTATCCGAAAGAAAGCAGAGGAAATGCAGGCTCCCTGCTGGGAGGTAAAAGAGCAGTCCCAGGATATGACATCCTATACAAGAGCAGGAATCCGGTTTGTCTGCCATTCTCAGAATTATGGGGATACAGAACTTTTTGTTCCCTTTATCGCCAGATACCAGATGATGAATGCTGCCCTTGCGCTGGAGACCATGGGAGTGTTAAAGGAAGACCATGGTCTGTCAAAGGAAACCCTGGAAAAGGGCATGGAACATACCAGATGGCAGGGAAGGATGGAGACGATTCTTCCGGGCGTCATCGCGGACGGAGCACATAATGAGGACGGGATCGCCAGATTCGTGGAGACGGTCCGTTATTTTCAGGATCAATGCCCCATTACGCTTTTGTTTACTACGGTTTCCGATAAGGATTACAGCGATATGATCCGGGAGATCTGCACCGGACTGCATTTTGCCAATGTGGTGACAACAGAGATCCAGGGAAGCAGGAAACAGTCTGCCCAGGAACTGGCGCATCTGTTTCAGGAAAACGGATGTGAAAATGTACGGGCAGTGCCGGATGTGTGTGACGCTTTTGACTGTGCCTGCAGACTGAAAGGAGAGGGCATGCTTTTTGTGGCAGGTTCTCTGTACCTTGTGGGAGAGATCAAGGATTATGTAAGGAGGACAAAGCATGATTAATTATGAAGAGGAACTCAAGAAATTTCAGCCCTGTCTGGAAGTGGATGATGCAGAAGGTGCTATCTACAGGCAGGATCTGACAGATGTAATCGATATCCTGAAAGAAATGATAAAAGACAACAAAAAAACCTCAGATAAGTAAGGGGAAGATTATGAATTGTATGAAATGCAACGCGCCGCTTACCTCTTCTGCATACTGCCCGAGATGCGGATGTAATGTAACGGCACAGAAAAAAGCAGCTGCATTGTCCAACCTCTACTATAACCAGGGGTTGGAAAAGGCGCAGATCAGGGATCTGTCAGGGGCGATCACCTGTCTGAAAAGAAGCCTGAAAATGAATAAGCTGAATATACAGGCAAGGAACCTTTTAGGGCTGGTATACTTCGAGACAGGAGAAGTAGTGGCAGCTTTGAGCCAGTGGGTCATCAGCAAGAACATGCTGCCGGAGGGCAATCCAGCGGTGGGCTACATTGACAAACTGCAGAGAAATCCAAACCGTCTGGAGACGATCAATAACAGCATCAGAAAATATAATGAATGTCTGGAATACTGCAGGGGCGGCAATGAGGACATGGCGAAGATTCAGTTAAAATCTGTGCTGTCCAATAACCCCAAGCTGATCAAGGGATATCATCTTCTGGCTCTGATCTATATCCATGAAGAGGAGTATGAAAAGGCCCGCAGACAGTTAAAGGCAGCGGCTAAGATCGACAAGACCAACACTACCACCCTGCGTTTTTTAAAGGAGGTAGAGGCCCAGACAGGAAGAGCAACCAATCTGGAACCCAGATTCCGCATGAAAGAGCGGGAAGAAGAAAAAAAAGCCAGCTTCAAAGTTTACAGATCATCCCATGACGCTGTGATCCAACCGGCAGAGCACAGAGAAAAGACCATTACAAATACCCTGGTCAATCTGATCATCGGACTCTTGATCGGAGCTGCGGCGCTGTGGTTCCTCATTGTTCCGGCACGAACGCAGAAAATCAATGAGGAAGCTAATAAGAAGGTAGTAGAATACAGCGATAAGATGGCAGCTCAGTCTGCAGAGCTTGACCGCCTGACAAAACAGATGAATGCTTCTACAGAATCCGTGAATACAGCCAATGACCAGATTTCAGCGGCAAATAATAAGACTGCCAGCTATGAGAATCTCCTGAAAGCATGGCAGGCATATACGGAGGGAAACTACACCACCGCGGCAAATGCGATGGAGAGCGTGAGCGCGGACGATCTGTCTGTGGAGGCGAAGACTATGTATGACTCCATTATGGGGGATATTGGTGCAACCATGCAGGCACAGTATAAGGAAGAAGGAATCAGTTCCTACGAAGCGGGGGACTATGATTCGGCTATTACATCTCTGGAGAGGGCTCTTTCTATAAGCGAAAACGATTCTGACACCATGTATTTCTGTGCCCGTGCTTATGACAGAAAAGGTGACAAAGAAAATGCCAACAGATGGTATCAGAAAATCATAGAAAATTTCCCGGGCACCAATGCGGCTTCCGATGCAAGGGATTATCTGGCGGCAAATGGTGTTACAGATACTCAGCAGGATACCGGGACAGGAGATTCAGGAGAGGATACCGGGGAGTAAGTTTCCTGAAAAAACAGAAGAAAAACCTTGGAGAAAAGGATGCATACTGGAAACAGTGTGTGTCCTTTTGTTCGTGTAAGGAAAAGGCGGCAGATTCTGCTGCCGGATATTTTGAAAAAGGGGATTGGATATAATGGAAAAAAATATGAAAAAAAAGGGAAACTGCCTGATCGTTTATGTGCCAAGAGAACTGGATCATCATTTCGCGGAGCAGGTGACTAAGGAGGTAGATGCGGAACTTTTGCGGGGAACCGTGAAGCAGCTGGTCTTTGATTTCTCAGATACGACTTTTATGGACAGTTCCGGCATCGGGATGCTTATGGGCAGAAAGCGGCTTTTAGGATACAGCGGGGGAACCGTCAGTGCTATTCATGTAAGTGACCGGCTGAAAAAGATCATGGAACTGTCAGGAATATCCAGATATGTGGAGATCAGCCAGGAATCGGTCTGGAATAAGATCAGGAGATAGGAGGGGAGAATCATGGAATCAAAAAACGAGATGCTGCTGGTAGTGGACAGCCGTTCCTGTAACGAAGGCCTGGTACGGATCGCAGTGGCGGCCTTCAGTACTCAGTTAAACCCTACACTGGAGGAAGTGGCAGATATCAAGACCGCGGTCTCAGAGGCCATCACAAACTGTATTGTACATGCTTATGAATCTCAGGAGGAGAAGATACGGGTGGAATGCCGGATTGAAGGAAGGGAACTGACGGTGCGGGTTGCTGATACAGGAAAAGGGATCGAAGATGTGAAAAAGGCAATGGAACCCATGTTCACTACAAAGCCGGAACAAGACCGATCCGGCATGGGATTTGCTTTTATGGAAGCATTTATGGACACGGTGGACGTGGAGTCGTCTCCGGGAAAAGGTACCTGCGTGACTATGAAAAAGAAGATAGAAAGAGACAGTTCTGTGTTTGAATAGGAGGGTGTATGGAAGAAATCCTTGCCCTTATCGGGCGTGCGCACCAGGGGGATAAGGAAGCGAGAGATACACTGGTAGAAGAAAACATGGGTCTGGTACGCAGCGTTGCAAGGCGTTTTTTAAACAGAGGTGTAGAAGCGGAAGATCTGATTCAGATCGGATGCATAGGACTTTTAAAAGCCATTGATAAATTCGACTGTTCTTACGATGTGAAATTTTCTACCTATGCAGTACCCATGATTACAGGAGAGATCAAAAGATTTTTAAGAGATGACGGTATGGTGAAGGTCAGCCGTTCTTTAAAAGAAGCTGCGGCAAAAGCCTATGCCCTGAGGGAAGATTACCTGGCCAAGAACGGAAGAGAACCCTCTATGGAGGAGATCGCGGGAGAACTTGCACTGACCCGGGAAGAGCTGGTGATGGCAATGGAATCCGTGTCTCAGGTGGAATCTCTTCAGAGAACTATTTATGAAAGTGAAGGCACAGATATTTCTCTGGAAGACCGGCTTCCCCAGGAGAAAAATCACCAGGAGGAAGTTCTTGACCGGATGCTTCTGGAGGAAGTTCTTGGAAAACTGGGGGCTAAAGAGAGGGAGCTGATCTACCTTCGTTTTTTTCAGGAAAAGACACAGACCTGTATTGCGGAAAAAATGGGGATGTCCCAGGTTCAGGTCTCAAGAATGGAAAAGAAAATCCTAAATCAGATGAGAAGATATCTGGAATCCGGTACAGAGAATATTTCAGAAAAAAGGCGGCATACTAATTCCTGATAGCATCACAGGAAGGAGGCTGTCAGGTGAGCGATATCTTATATATACAGACAGAGAAGAACGTGGAAGTACACAGCCCGGAGGTCTATCTGCAGGATGTGGCAAAACTGACCTGCAGCAATGTAAAGGTACTGAACAGAAACAGAGTCCGCAAAGTTTTCACGATTCCCAATGATGCGCCGGGGAGATATGTAGTGTCAGCGCTGGAGCTTGCCCGGGCAGTAGCGGAAGCAGAAGAGAATGTGGACGTGACCCACATAGGGGAAGCAAACTTAGTCATCACCTATGAAAAACAAAAGCCGGGAGAAATGTGGAAAAGCTGGATCAAGACAGCTTTTGTATGTCTGGTAACTTTTTTTGGTGCTGCGTTTTCTATTATGACCTTTAATACAGATGTAGATACTTTCGGATTGTTTTTCCGTCTCTACAGACAGATGACAGGAGAGATTTCCGACGGGCATACCATACTGGAATTTATGTATTCCATAGGAGTGGGAATCGGTGTGATTTTCTTTTTCAATCATTTTGGAAAAGGAAAGATTACACAGGATCCTACCCCCATGGAAGTACAGATGCGGGTTTATGAGGATGATGTAAACAAAACACTCATCGCCCAGAAATACCGAGAAGGAAAAAAGAAAATACAAAAGGGAGGATGAAACCATGTGGTACGGACAGATTCTCGCGGGAATTGTGGGGCTGTGCGGAGGCACTCTGGCAGCCACTGCTCTTGCGGCATTTATTATCGGTTTGGGTATCGTGCCCAGATATGCAGGAATCACCCACACAGCGCAGCATCTGCTTCTCTATGAGGACTGTCTGGTTCTGGGAAGTATTGCAGGCAATGTGATATCTGTATACGGGATAGACCTTCCTTTCGGAAGATGGGGGCTGCTTTTTGCCGGATTGTTTTTCGGAATCTTTCTGGGAAGCTGGATCATTGCACTGGGAGAAGTTGTAAATGTGTTTGCTATTATGGCAAGGAGGATCGGCATCAAAAAAGGCGTAGGGCTTATTGTGCTCTCCATTGCCATAGGAAAAGTCTTGGGAAGCTTATTCCAATTTTTTGTATTGTAAAGGAGTGTGAACCATATGAATTCCCCGCAGCAGGAAGAAGAAAAGAAAAAAGCAAAAGAATACGAGAAATATGTAAAAAGGAAAACCCCTGCCCACAGTCTGATTAAAAATATGGCAGCTGCCTTTGTAAGCGGCGGTGCCATCTGTGTCTTTGGGCAGGGAATTATGAATTTCTGTCAAAACGCAGGGCTGGACAAGGAGACCAGCGGTTCATGGACTTCCCTGATCCTGGTTTTTCTGAGCGTTTTGCTTACGGGACTGAATCTATATCCCAAAATTGCAAAATGGGGCGGTGCGGGGACTCTGGTCCCGATTACGGGATTTGCCAATTCTGTGGCGGCCCCTGCCATAGAATACCAGAAAGAAGGACAGGTTTTCGGAATCGGGTGCAAAATTTTTACTATTGCAGGTCCGGTGATTCTCTACGGCATACTGACCAGTGCAGCTCTGGGAGTCATCTTCTATTTTCTGCATATGTGGGGGATTGTATGAAAAAACAGACTATTGGAAAACAAAGCATTGAGTTTGAGCGGGCACCTCATATTCTGGGGGCAGCTTCGATTGTGGGAAAAAAAGAAGGGGAAGGTCCTCTGGGAAAATATTTTGATAAGATAGGAGAAGAAGACGGGCTTTTCGGAGGAAAATCCTGGGAGGAGGCAGAAAGCACTCTGCAGAAGGAGGCAGTCTCCATGGCACTTGCAAAGGCAGGGCTTGACCAGCAGCAGCTCCGGCTGATTTATGCGGGAGATCTTCTGGCACAGACAATAGCTTCTTCTTTTGGAATTTTGGGATTTCATACCCCGGTGTACGGGCTGTACGGAGCCTGTTCCACCATGGGAGAGGCATTGTCCCTGGCATCTATGGCAGTGGCGGGAGGTTATGGGGATTATGTGGCAGCAGTGACTTCCAGCCATTTTGCCACAGCGGAAAAAGAATTTCGTTTTCCTTTAGGCTACGGCAGCCAGAGACCTCTGTCAGCTACATGGACTGTAACAGGAAGCGGGGCGTGTATCCTCGGAACAGAGGGAGGCAAAGCCAGGATCACAGGGATCACCACCGGAAAAATCGTGGACTTCGGATTTAAAGATTCCCTGAATATGGGTGCCTGTATGGCACCGGCAGCCTGTGATACCATTGCAGCAAACCTGGTGGATTTTGTGAGATCACCTCAGGATTATGACAGGATCATCACCGGGGATCTGGGAGAGATCGGACAGAAAATCCTTTTCGATCTTTTAAAAGAAAAGGGATTTGATATTGAGAAGCAGCATATGGACTGCGGTATGGAGATCTTTGATAAAGAGACCCAGGATACACACGCCGGAGGAAGCGGATGTGGCTGTGCGGCGGCAACTTTTGCAGCCTGTATTCTTCCCAGGATCCAGAAAGGGGAATGGAAGCGGGTACTGTTTGTGCCCACAGGGGCTCTGCTTTCAAAGGTCAGCTATAATGAGGGAAGAAGCGTTCCCGGCATTGCCCAGGCAGTGGTAGTGGAACATTGTTAAAGGAGGCAGCTATGGATTATATCAATGCATTCTGGGTAGGCGGGCTGATCTGTGCCCTGGTACAGATTCTTCTGGACAAAACAAAAATGCTTCCGGGCAGGGTCATGGTACTTTTGGTATGCAGCGGTTCTGTTCTGGGAAGTTTGGGACTTTATGACAAATTGATTTCCTTTGCCGGCGCAGGGGCAAGTGTTCCTTTGCTGGGATTTGGAAATCTTTTGTGGAAAGGTGTGAAGAAAGCTATTCTGGAGGAGGGTGTTCTGGGAATCTTTATGGGCGGTTTTACTGCAAGTGCGGTGGGAATCTCTGCAGCGCTGATTTTCGGATATCTTGCCAGTCTGATCTTTAAACCTAAGATGAAAAATTGACGGCGACAGACGGTTCGCAAGCGTTTCGTATATTCTTTTAGCAGACTAAGAACAGATAATAAACAGAACGGTCCGGTTGAAGAACGGCTGGGGTGGTCAGAGCAATACCTCCCCGGCTTTTTTGTGCATCAGATTAAAAAAGCGCTGTATAATTAAATATAAGAATCTCTGGTATTTTTCTGCGAAAAGATAAGATAATAAAAACGAATCTATACTTTTTCAGTAAATAATAGTATAATAGACACCACAGGAGAGCATCGTAAAATGCAGGAAGCGAAAAAATGCGTTTTACAGTGCCCTCTAAAATAATGCAGTCACAGGAGGAAAACGGAAGATGCTGCATGCATTCTCACGTTCAGAACAACTTTTAGGAAAAGAGGGGCTTAAGACACTGGCGGATGCCACCGTTGCCGTATTTGGAATCGGGGGCGTGGGTTCTTATACCGTAGAAGCACTGGCGCGGGCAGGAGTGGGAACTCTGGTGCTTATAGACCATGATGTAGTCAGTCTGACAAATCTCAACAGACAGCTGGTTGCACTGCGCTCTACTATGGGGAGAAAGAAAGTACAGGTTGCAAAAGAAAGGATTATGGACATCAATGAAAATGCGGTGGTCCATACCTACGATACATTTTTCAGTGCAGAGACGGCAGATATTTTTGATTTTCAGTTATTTGATTATATTGTAGATGCAGTGGATACAGTCTCTGCAAAGCTGCTGCTGATTGAAAAGGCAAAAGCTGCAGGCGTACCTGTGATTTCCTGTATGGGAACCGGAAATAAATTAAATCCTGCCTGTTTTCAGATTGCAGATATATCAAAAACCAGCGTATGCCCTCTGGCGAAGGTGATGCGCGCGGAACTGAAGAAAAGAAGAATAAAAAAAGTAAAGGTCCTTTTTTCCACAGAAGTTGCCCCAAAAGAAAAGAGGAGACGCGCCGGATTAAAAGAAGAGCAGGGGGAACCGGAGGAAGTCAGAAGCGGAAGCGGACGTCCCGTACCGGCAAGTGTGTCCTTTGTGCCGGGGGTGGCAGGACTTATGATAGCAGGAGAGGTTATCAAAGATCTGGTGGCAGCAGGAAAAGAAAGATTATAAGAGGTTATAAAAATGGAAAACAAAGAAACAGAAATAAATGCTGTGCAGGCGTTTTGTGCAGCTTTGGGAAGTGATAATGTAAAACTTCAGGAACCTATGAAAAAACATACGACTTTTCGGATCGGCGGACCGGCAGATTATTATCTTTGTCCACACAGTGTGAGGGAGCTGCAGGCAGTTCTGCATATCTGCCGTGGAGAGAAGCTTCCCTTTTTTATTTTGGGAAATGGAAGTAATCTTCTGGTAAGTGATAAAGGGTACCGGGGAGCGGTGATCCAGCTCTGGAAGAATATGAGTGAGATTGAGAGAACAGGAACCAGGATCCGGGCACAGGCAGGTGCACTGCTGTCAAAGATCGCAGCGGCCGCACTGGAAGACGGACTGACAGGCATGGAATTTGCGGCGGGCATCCCGGGGACTCTGGGCGGTGCTGTAGTCATGAATGCGGGAGCCTACGGCGGAGAGATGAAAGATATCATAAAAGAAGTCCAGGTGATGGATCAGGAAGGAAATCTTCTGAATCTTCCGGCAGAGAAACTGGAGCTGGGTTACCGGACCAGCATTATTAAGAAAAAAGATTATATTGTCCTGTCTGCAGTGCTGGAGCTTGAGCCGGGAGACAGAGAGGAGATCAGAGCGAAAATGGATGATCTGAAAGAACGCAGAGTTTCCAAACAGCCTCTGGAGCTGCCAAGTGCGGGAAGCACTTTTAAGCGTCCGGAAGGTTATTTTGCGGGAAAGCTGATCATGGACGCAGGCCTTCGCGGATTCTCTGTAGGCGGAGCTCAGATATCTGAAAAACACTGCGGTTTTGTGGTGAACAAAGGAAATGCAACAGCGGAAGATGTGACGGATCTGATCAGGGAAGTACAGGAAAAGGTAAAAGAACGCTTTGGCGTGGAGCTTGAGCCGGAAGTGAAATTCCTTGGAGAATTTTAAGGAGGAAAGATGATGCGGTTTGTGATCGTTACCGGAATGTCCGGTGCCGGGAAAAGTACGGCGCTTAAAATGCTGGAGGATATGGAATATTTCTGTGTGGATAATCTTCCGGTACAGCTGATTGACAAATTTGTCCAGCTTTTAGGGGACGGTGTACCGGGAGAAATTGAAAAAGTAGCGATCGGTGTAGATGTACGAAACGGAAAAGCTCTCAATGGGCTGGAAAAAGTGCTGGAGAACATCCGTCTGCCGGGAACCGGCGTGGAGATTCTTTTTCTGGATGCTGATGATGCTACACTGGTGAAGCGGTACAAAGAAACGAGAAGGAGTCATCCTCTTTCCGGCGGAGGCAGAGTAGATGAGGGTATACGCAGGGAAAGGGAACAGTTAAAATTTCTCCGGAAGTATGCAGATTATATTCTGGATACCAGCAAACTTCTCACAAGGGAACTGAAAACTGAGCTGGAAAGGATCTTCGTGGAAAACGGGGAATTTAAAAATCTGATCGTAACAATCCTTTCCTTTGGGTTTAAATATGGGATACCTTCGGATGCGGATCTGGTGTTTGATGTGAGATTTCTGCCCAATCCTTACTATATTGAAAAGCTTCGTCCCTTAAGCGGCAATGATGCTCCTGTGAGGGACTATGTTATGGGGTTTGAGATAGCCCATGAATTTTCTGATAAACTGGAAGATATGGTGCGGTTCCTGATTCCAAATTACATAGCAGAGGGCAAGACTCAGCTGGTCATAGCAGTGGGGTGCACAGGAGGAAAGCACAGGTCCGTGACTCTGGCCAAGGAACTGTATGCCCGCCTTGGAAAAAATGAAGAATACGGGCTTCGGATAGAACATAGAGATATAGAAAAGGACGGGAAAAAATGTCTTTCTCAGGAAACGTAAAAGAAGAACTGATCCGATGCGTGGACAGTGCAAGGCACTGCCGGATCGCGGAAATTGCGGCGATTATTGTTTTTGACGGAGAAATCGTAAGAAAACCCGGCCAAGGGGCAGATCTGAGAGTTTCTTCAGAAAATGAAAGTATCCTAAGAAAATACTTTACATTACTGGAAAAAACGTTTAAAATAGATGGCGAAGTTTCTATTGATAAACGGATAGTCAGAAAAAACAACCGATTTACGATTGACGTAGATGACCAGGAGACAGCCATCAGGATACTGCAGGCGGTAAAGATATTGGCAGAGGACAGGACACCTATGCCTACAGAGGCACTGGTCAATCAAATGGTGATTCAGAAGAATTGCTGTAAAAGGGCGTTTCTGCGCGGGGCATTTTTATGTGCCGGCTCCATCAGTGACCCGGAGAAATTCTATCATTTTGAGATCGTATGTTCTTCCAGGGCAAAGGCAGTGCAGATGCAGGAGCTTATACAGTCTTTTGAAATTGATGCCAAAATTGTGAAGCGCAAAAAGTATGATGTTGTTTATGTAAAAGAAGGCGCGCAAATCGTAGAACTTTTGGGCCTGATGGGAGCCAGCATATCCCTTCTGAATCTGGAGAATGTAAGGATTCTGAAAGATATGCGCAATAGTGTGAACAGAAAGGTAAACTGCGAAACGGCAAATATTAACAAGACTGTAAATGCTGCGGTGAAGCAGGTGGAGGATATTCTTTATATCCGGGATACGGTAGGACTTGAGAAGCTGCCGGAAAATCTGGAGGAGACAGCACTTTTGAGACTGGAATATCCGCAGGCATCCTTAAAAGAACTGGGAGCATTGTTTTCCCCGCCGGTAGGAAAGTCAGGAGTCAACCACAGACTGCGCAAAATCGGCAGCATTGCAGAGCAGCTGAGAGAGGTCAAGGAGGAACAAGTATGATTCGTAAACCAATTACCATCGGAATTTCAAACGGATTGGAGGCAAGACCCATTGCATTGCTTGTACAGGTAGCCAGCCAGTACACCAGCAATATCTACTTGGAAAGCGAAGAAAGAAAGGTAAATGCGAAAAGTATTATGGGTATGATGAGTCTGGGGCTGGATGCCGGAGAAAAGGTGACAGTATCCGTTGATGGGGTTGATGAAGAAGAAGCTATGAAAGGCATCGAAGAATATATGAGCAAAAATGCTGCAGAAAAATAGAAGGAAGATATGAAGAGAAGCAAGAATGGGACACCGGATATCCGGTGTCCCATTCTTGCATAAAAAGAGCTTTTATTTTTCAGCAGGTTGGTTTGCTCCATCCGGCACATGGTACTGCTGCCGGAACCAGTATGTATAAAAATCCTGAAAGCCCAGAGACTCATATAGTTTTTTGGCAGGAGAATTTCCTTTTACCACCTGGAGATAGGCGAATGCCGCGCCCTGCTGAGACGCAGCATTTAAAAGCGCCCGGCAGACAGCATCGCCGATGCGGCGGCGGCGGAAGTCTTTATCTACATGAATGGCATAAATTCCGGCATAATCTCTGTCCAGGATACAAAGCCCGGTGCCGATGATCTTATCTCCATCATAGACGGCAGCGGAAATGATATCTTTTGGAATGGCGGCGTACATGGAAGGGACAATCCTGCGATGGATTTTATTTACAGTTCCTTTCATATCAAACAGAGCATTGAGCCAGGAGGGTGAGATAGAATCGGAAACAAACACTGGATACAGAGGAGCAGTTTTTTGGTAATCGTTCATATCCATAGTCATAACTTCTGTTACATGGGCAATGTGATAACCTCTTTCCGTCAGCTTCTGATCAAAAGAACTGTTCAGAAGGGGCGTAATCTTATAGATTGCCGGTGTGCCCCATTTTTCGTAAATTTCCTCGCAGTAATCCAGCTTATCCCCGAGGGGGATAGAAGAAGAACCGATCTGTTCAATGCAGTTTGTCCTATGAGTATAGAAATAAGAAAAACGCAGGATCCAGCCATCATAAATCTGCATTTGGTGGGAAGGCCATGCGTTTAAGGACAGGTCTTCAATAATTTTTATTTCTTTTTCTGTTTCCATTTCTTATCCGCCTTTCTGTCACTGGGTCTATTATATAAGAGAAGAAAAGAAGAAGCAAGACCTGCCTTGCATTTAGCAGGGAGATGTAGTAGAATCGAAAAAGAGCAGAGGTATTCTGTATAATACATAAGAAAGGCGGACAGATCATGAAAACAGAAAACGCATGGAAAAAATATGAAGACAGAACGCCTGTCTTTGAATTTAATGAAAAATATAAAAATTTTATGAGTGCATGCAAGACAGAACGTGAGTGCGTGGAAGAGATGATCGCACAGGCTGAAAAGGCCGGATACAGAAATCTGGAGGAAGTTCTGGAAAAGGGAGAATCTTTAAAACCGGGAGATAAAGTCTATGCCAACAACATGGGAAAAACACTCGCCATGTACCTGATTGGTGAAGAACCTATGGAAAAGGGAATGCGCATCCTTGGTGCACATGTAGATTCTCCGAGGCTGGATTTAAAACAAAATCCATTATATGAAGACACAGAGATGGCACTTCTCGATACTCATTACTACGGCGGAGTGAAGAAATACCAGTGGGTGACACTGCCTCTGGCACTTCACGGTGTAGTTGCAAAGAAAGACGGAGAAGTGGTAAAAGTAGTGATCGGAGAAGATCCGGCTGATCCGGTAGTTGGAGTTTCAGATCTTCTCATCCATCTTGCTGCAAAACAGCAGCAGAAAACAGCGTCTGAAGTTATCGAAGGAGAAAAACTGGATATCCTGGTAGGAAGTATTCCTCTTGAAGGTGCAGAGGAAGAGCCAGTAAAAGCACAGATTCTTCAGATCCTGAAAGAAAAATACGATATTGAGGAAGAGGATTTTCTCTCTGCGGAACTGGAGGTGGTTCCCGCAGGACCGGCCAGGGATTATGGTCTGGACAGAAGTATGGTCATGGCATACGGTCATGATGACAGAGTATGTGCGTATCCTTCCTTCATGGCAATGCTGGCGCAAGACAGTGTAAAATATACTTCTGTATGCCTGCTGGTAGATAAAGAGGAAATCGGAAGTGTAGGCGCCACCGGTATGCAGTCCCGCTTCTTTGAAAATACTACAGCAGAAGTTATGAATGCGGCAGGACAATACAGCGAGCTGCTTTTGAGAAGAGCTCTGAAAAATTCTATGATGCTTTCCTCTGATGTGAGTGCTGCCTATGACAGCAATTACCCGGAAGTAATGGAAAAGAAAAATGCCGCATATCTGGGACATGGCATTACGTTCAATAAATATACAGGTTCCAGAGGAAAGAGCGGATCCAACGATGCCAATGCAGAATATATGGCAAAACTGCGCAGAGTGATGGAAGAGGGAAAGGTATCCTTCCAGACAGCGGAACTTGGCTGGGTAGATGCAGGCGGCGGCGGAACGATCGCTTATATCCTGGCAAATTATAATATGGAAGTTATTGACTGCGGTGTTGCTGTGCTGAACATGCATTCTCCATGGGAAATCGCCAGCAAGGTGGATATCTATGAGGCATATCTGGGCTACTGCGCGTTCCTGAAGAATATGTAGCACTGTCTTGCAGAAGGAACGGCCTGAACGGAAACAGAAGGCAGAAGTTCAGTAAAAAACTCTATACATCTTCGGCGAAAAATGGTAAGATATATAATTGAAAACAGACTTTGCCAGTTTCTGATTCCGGTGTGTGAAAAGGGGACTGCAGAGTGAAACTGTGAAATTGAGGAGTATAGAAAAAATGTCAAAATTTTTGAAATTTATTGTGAACCTGGTAGTTCTGCTGGTGATTGTGATCGCTTTGGCACTGATGGTTCCCCAGTTTCTCGGAGTCGAAACGGTGATGAATGACAATACAGATACAGAGACCAATCTTCCTACAGGTTCTGTGGCATATGGAAGAAACGTTAATGTGGGAGAACTGAAAGAAGGAGACAGGATCATCTATTCTGAGGGCGCTCAGACTTATGTGTATGAGATCACAGAGATGGATACCAGTGCAGGGTCCTATCAGGTGCGGGATGTGTACAGCGCACAGAGCGGGGATACTACTGTGAAGCTTACAAAAAATGTCGCCAAAGTGGTTCTGGTAGTTCCGTTTATCGGATATGCGGCTATTGCACTGCAGACCACAGAGGGTCTGATCGTAGTAGGGCTTGGAGTGGTCTTTCTGGTGATTCTCTTTATCCTTTCTGAATTGTGGAGAAAAGACAAATACGATGATGAAGAAGAGGAGGAAGAGGAGCAGGGATCTGAAGACAGCGGTGAAGAGGAAGAAGAAATCCTCACCCGCAAAGAGAGAAGACGCCTGAAAAAGGAAGAAAAACGCAGACGCAAGCTGGAGAGAAAAGGATACGACGATGAGGAAGAGGAAGAAACCCTTGCGCCCTTAAATTTTGACCAGCCTGAAGAAATGTCTGGAGAGAGACAGGAAGAAGAAATGGCATTTTCAGCAGAAGCGGAGGGCGAACAGCCGGAAGAAACTGTCTGTGCAGATGAGACGACAGAAATCAGCCAGTCTGAGCAGGCAGAAGATGCCACAGTCATTCTCCCTGATCCGGAAGAAATTATGAGTCTGGCGCAGGAAGAAGACGCTGAAGAAGCGGAAGAGGTCATCACAGCGGCTGAGCCGGAGCAGGTTTCCGACGCTACAGGAGTGCTTCCAGAGGCAGAAGAGTTTTTTGCAGCTGAGGAGCGGGAAGAAGAAGCACAGGAAAATTCCGGTGAGTTCCAGGATATGACACAAGTTCTTCCTGAGATTGCCGATCCGGAAGAAATCTCAGAAGAAGTGGAAACAGAGATTAATAATATAGAAGAAACGATTTCTTCTCAGAAAGATATAACAGTGAATCCGGATATGGTTCCGGTTCCTCCTACAGTAGATGAGCTGATTCAGAAAGCTCAGGCGGCAGGGGATGCACCGGAAATCAAGAAAGATGAAGAAAACAATGTGACTATACTGGATTACTCAGACATCCTTTAGTAGTCAGCTGTAGACGGCATGTTTTGTAAACGGCCGATTGTTATGAATTAAAAAGACGGCTGCTGTATGATTACGGCGGCCGCCTTTTATTTTTGCTCTGTATTTGAAAAAAAACAAAAAAATGAAAAATAAATGAAAAAAATGCTTGCAATCCGGAAAGACTTGGATTATACTCTTAAGTGCTGTGACATGATAGCTGTGAAGCGCGAGGTTGCTGCCTGTATGGCAGGTTTTCCGTGGAGCGAATGTCAAGTTAGGAAACTGACGACAAGTCACTGTATTACATCGATAGACTTACCACTAAGGGGTGGGAGTGTGTGCAGAGTTAAGATGACACACACGGGAATGTGTACAGTCGCCGCTTGTCGTACTCAAAAAGTGCGAAAAGGAGGAGACTTTTTTTATGGCAAGTCAAGTTATGAGAATCACTTTAAAAGCATATGACCATCAGTTAGT
>CALWHD010000004.1 GCA_944380235.1 uncultured Blautia sp. | reverse complement strand
GTGCTGGATGAAGTAGACAAACTGGCAAAAGACTACGGCGGCGATCCGGCAAGCGCACTTTTGGAAGTATTAGATCCCGAACAGAACAGTACCTTTACGGATCACTACATGAATGTTCCCTATGACTTGTCCAATGTACTTTTTGTATGTACTGCCAACTCCACAGACACCATTCCGGAACCATTGCTGAACCGCATGGAAGTAATTTCTTTTCCCGGATATACTGCTGTGGAAAAACTGCATATTGCCGAGAAGCATTTAATCCCGAAAGCCCTGAAGACTATGGGAATTGAGGAGGAACATTTAAGTCTGACAGAAGAAGCAGTGAAAAAAATAATTGCTGAATACACCATGGAATCCGGCGTGCGCGGGCTGAAAAAACAGATAGACACTCTATGCCGCAGCGCAGCCGTAAAACTGGTAAAAAAAGAGGCAGATCATCTGACTGTGACTGCTGAAAACCTCACTGACTTTCTTGGAAAAAGCCACCTGCACCATGAATTAAAACTCAAAGAAAAGACCCCCGGCGTTGTCACCGGTCTGGCATGGACTGCCGCAGGCGGAGAGATTCTCTTTATCGAAAGCAAACTGACCAGAGGAAAAGGAAATCTGCTCATCACAGGACAGTTAGGTGACGTCATGAAAGAATCCGTTCAGATTGCTCTGAGCCTGGTAAAATCTCTTTATCCCGAGGAAACTGCGGTACTGGAAAATCATGACCTGCATCTTCATGTACCTGCCGGTGCCGTACCGAAAGACGGACCTTCCGCCGGCATCACCATTGTGACTGCCCTGGCTTCTCTGGTAACAGGGAAAGCCGCAGATACAGAGTCAGCCATGACAGGAGAGGTGTCCCTGCGCGGCGGCATCCTTCCCATCGGCGGACTGCCTGAGAAACTTATGGCAGCCCAGCGTGCAGGCATCACGAGAGTATTTATTCCTTACGATAATGTAGAAGATCTGGACGATGTTGCCGATGAAGTAAAAGAAAAACTGGAAATCGTTCCTGTAAAGAAAATTACAGACGTACTGGAAAAAGTTTTAGAAAAATAATCCTTTGCGCACAGAATGTTTCCTGTGTTCCGTCAGTGAACCAAGGACATACGTATTAAATCGTCTGATTATACGTAATAATTTATATAATTTTTGTGCATCTTTCTTCTTTTCTATGTGTTATAATACACATGTAACAAAGAAAGAGACTTACTCAGATCCGCTTATACAACGCCTCTAAGCAAGCCGTTCAAAATCAGTTGAATTGGAGGAAAAGATAAATGAATACTTTAAAAGCTGAAAAAAGAGATTTGAACACAAAGGCAAAAAGACTTAGAAGAGAAGGCTATGTTACCGGAAATGTATTCGGCAAAGAAATCCAGGGTTCCATCCCGGTCAAAATACTTCTTCCCGATGCGGAAGCCCTTTTGAAACACAGCGGCAAAGGAAGCCGGGTAATGCTTGATGTGGATGGTCAGAAAATAAACGCCCTGATCAAAGAGATCGATTACAATTCTCTCAAGCACCAGATTCTGGAAATTGATTTTCAGGCACTGGTAAAGGGTGAAAAAGTACACTCTGTAGCAGAAGTCGTACTCCTGAACCATGAAAAAGTAACAGCCGGCGTTATACAGCTTCTTTTGGAGGAGATTTCCTATAAAGCAACCCCTGACGCACTGGTAGAAAAAGTAGAGATTGACGCAGCAGACTTAAAAATCGGCGATACGGTTAAAGTAAAAGACCTGGATATTGCAAAGAATGAAAACATCGATCTTCTTACCTCTCCGGATACCATTGTCGTCAGCGTATCTGAAGTTCGTAATACAGAGGATGCAGAAGAGACAGAGAGTGAAGGTGCGGACGCCTGATCTCCTGCCTGTTGCAGCCTGAAACTGAAAATATGGATATACTTGCCTGAATCTTTTCAGCAGTATATCCATATTTTTTTGCACAGAACTTATTTCTTTTCTTTTATGACCATGACTCCCTTGGAATTAAAAATTCCGAAACCTGTCATGATATAAATCGCCGCAAATACTACGCCCAGATAGGTAATGGGCGCATACAGCACATAGTCGAAAGAGCTGACGCCCAGGGTTCCCAGAATAAAGATGGAGATGTTGCTCCAGGGAACGATCGGTGAGAAAGCCGTTCCGGTATCTTCCAGCATTCTGGACAGATTCTTTCTGTGAAGATCATATTTATCAAACAGCGGTCCTAAAATCGGTCCTACAATGGAGAATGTTACTAAATACACGCCCGTCAGCGAAGCCAGGACCAGGTGAAGGATATAACTGAAAGCCAGCAGAGATCTTCTGCCTTTTGCATATTTTGTAATGGTATTCAGCAGAAAATCAAACACTTTTGTGGTTTTCAGTCCCGAGCTGAATACAGCCGCTCCGATGATGAGCGCCACCGATGACATCATGCTGGTCAGCCCGCCTCTGTTGATCATAGAGTCCACAAGTTCCACGCCCGTACTTGTCTGCATACCATTTGCCAAAGCCGAGAGCACTTCTGAAATACTCCTGCCCTGAACAGCTACAGCCAGGATCATAGCCAGGACAATACCGATCCCAAACACCGGAATCGTAGGTTTTCTGAGAAAGATCAGGACCAGCACTACCAGCGGCGGCAAAAGCAGTATGGGATTTAAGTTAAAATGGCTGCTGAGAGTATCCAGAATCTGATTATATCTCCCCCGTGAAACTGCAGTCCTAAAATAATATAAAGTACCAGCGAAATTGCCAGACATGGAAGTGTGGTATAAAGCATAGATTTAATGTGGTCAATAATATCCACTCCCGATACATAAGGCGCCA
>CALWHD010000003.1 GCA_944380235.1 uncultured Blautia sp. | reverse complement strand
TAGGAGGCGGTCGCTCTATCCAGCTGAGCTATAGCGACAGTTAAAAGCAGATGTACATATCTGTACATCACTTATACATAATACTATAAGAGAATCCATTTTTCAAGCATTTTTTGAATTTACTTCTTGGGAGTTTTACGTACATTCAAGTCCTCTGCAGCTTATGACTTTTTAAGTAAGAATATGCAAATGGTAGAATTTTATGTTCTGTTATAGCAATATTTATGGATAGTCTGATTACAAATATAAAATAGAGGGTGCTGTTTCTGAAAAAAATACTTAAAATAGGAAGAAATTGCTATTCGTTTCAATATTATAACGAAATGATCGCAAAAAAAGAAAAAAAAATCATGATAAATATTACTATACACAGGTGAAAAAATATTGTATTATAAAGTAAATTATGGTATATTTTACAGGAATTACATAATCTTTATTAAACCGCTGACATAATTAAACTGGTAATGTTTTTTGTAATTTTATTATAAAGATAACTTCCGGTTCATGAATGCAAAAATTCCAATTATGAATAATTGTCGGCCCAAAGAATAAGACAGACAAAGTACACATTATTGAGAAGAGTCGGCCGTTAAGGACGGCTTTTTTTGTGAGATTTTTAAATTTAAGAAAAGCAAAGGTAAAAAGTTTGTAAAATATATTAAATTTTATAAAAATATACATGACAATGGAGAGGCAGTGGAAATATGAAAAAACTTGATATACATTGCCATATACTTCCCAAACTGGATGATGGTTCAGGTTCTTTGCAGGAAAGTATAAAGATGCTGAAGATGGCAAGAAGACAGAATGTAATTTCTGTAATTGCCACACCTCATTACTCTGCCCAGTTTAAAAACGATAATCCAGAAAAAATACAAAGATTATGTAAGACATTAGAAGAAAAAGCGCAGGAGGTGGTAGACCCGGAGTTCAGGATCTATCCGGGACAGGAAATCTTCTATACAGATGATATATTGGAGAAATTAAACAGAGGCGAAATTCTTACAATGGCAGGCAGCAGATATGTGTTGGTGGAATTTATGCCTGATGTTCCCTATTCTCAGATTTTACGCGCAGTGACGGAGCTGGTATTTGCGGGATATATTCCTGTTCTGGCTCACACCGAGCGCTACAGAGCTTTGAGAGAGCCGGGGAGAGTGGAAGAGCTGACAGAAATGGGAGCTTATATGCAGATGAATTACCGGAGGATAGGAGGAAAGTGGTATGAAGAAACTGTCCGATGGTGCAGGAAAGTGCTGAAGGAAGAGAAGGTGCATTTTCTTGCAACAGATATGCATGATCTGAAATATCGATATCCTGCCACTGCGGATGCAGAAATGTGGATGTATAAGCATCTGGACCGACAGTATATGAGAAAAATCTGTTTTAAAAACGCAGAGAAGATACTGGGGTACAACAGATGATATGCTGTGCGTATCATCTGCTGCCATAAATATAAAAAATAGAAAAGGAAAAGTTCAATGGAAAACACACGGGAAGATGAATTAGAAATTGACTTGCGGGAAGTATTTTTTGCACTGAAAAAAAGACTTCTGATCATTCTTGCAGTAGGATTACTGTTTGGCTGCGCGAGCTGTGCCTATACGAAATTTTTTATGGAGCCTGTCTATACCTCTTCGTCAACCATGCTGGTTCTTACAAAGGAGACCACTCTGGCATCGGTAGCAGACCTTCAGCTGGGATCTCAGCTTACAAAGGATTATTCCGTGCTGATCAACAGCCGTCCTGTGATGCAGGAAGTGGTAGATAACCTGGGACTGGATATGGACTATAAGGCGCTGAGAGCATCTGTAACAGTGACCAATCCGGAAGATACCCGGATCCTGCAGTTGTCTGTTACCAATTCTGATCCGGAGACAGCAAAGGCAATCGTAGATGAACTGGCTTCCGTCTCCTCTCAGTATATAGGTGACAAAATGGAAGTAGTTCCGCCTAAGATCATTGAGGAAGGAGAAATTCCAACAGTAAGGACCAGCCCAAGCATGAAAAAGAATGCTGTTCTTGGAATCCTTGCAGGACTTGTGCTGAGTGCAGGAATCATCGTGGTCATGACGGTGCTGGATGACACCATCAAGTCTGAAGATGACATTACAAAATATCTTGGAATCTCCACGCTCAGCAGCGTGCCGGACAGAAAAGATTACATAGGAAAGAAAAACAAGAGAAAAAATAAACGGAAAGCCGGAAAGGGAAGGAAATAATGGAACAGAAAATAACCATGACAGACCCGCGCAAGGCTGATTATTTCTACGAAGAGGCAATTAAAACTCTTCGTACCAATATCCAGTTTGCGGGAAGAGATGTGAAAACAATCATGTTTACCAGCTGTTATCCCAATGAGGGAAAAAGCGATATCCTTTTCCAGCTGGCAAAAGAAATCGGAAAGACAGGAAAGAAAGTTCTGGTCCTGGATGCAGATATCAGGAAATCCATCTATGTGAGAAGATATCGGATCAATCAGTCAGTAAACGGACTGTCCCAGTATCTCAGCGGACAGGTGGACAGAAAGTGGATCGTGTATAGCACGAATTTTGAAGGTGTGGACATTGTCCTTGCAGGACCGTCAGCACCCAACCCCTCAGAGCTTCTGGAGGAAAAGGCCTTTGACGAGTTCCTGGAGGAAAAGAGAAGAGAATACGATTACATTCTCATTGACACACCGCCTATGGCAAATCTTGTGGATGCCGCTGTAGTGGCCAGACGCTGTGACGGTGCTGTGCTGGTGATCGAAAGTGAACTGGTAAGCTACAAGGTGGCTCAGAAAGTGCAGAGACAGCTTCAGAAGAGCGGATGCCGCATTCTTGGAGCAGTGTTAAATAAAGTAGATACAAAAAAGGATAAATATTATTCTAACTATACGAAATACACAAAATAGAAGCAGGAGGGGAAGGAATGAAGAACAGAAGAAATCCTTTTCTGCTGAATCTTCTTCTTGCTGTGGTATGTCTGGTCCTGTTTGCAGCACTGGCGGTATTCCTTTTGTGGAATCACCGGACAGAGACACAGACTTCCGCGGATCTGCAGGCACTTGCAGAAAAGCAGGTGCAGGAAGAAGAGCAGACCGGAGCTGCCGGAGAAGACAGCCAGACGGAGGAGAATGCAGAAGAGTCGCCTGAAGCATCCCAGGCAGATCAGCCCCAGACATCCTCAGAGGAAACAGCAGATGGGGCAGTGCAGGGAATTGCCTGCTGGGGAGATGAATTCTATTCAGGAGAGGAAGCTGCACAGTATTCTTACCGTTCTGTTCTGCAGAGACTGTTAAGCGAAAATGGTTATGACCTGACTGTTGCCGACAAGACGCTGACAGGGGCCAGCACACTATCCGTAATGAAGATGGCGGGGGTTCCCCAGACAAATCTGGATGCCTATATTACAGCCCATCAGCAGGCGGCAAACGGCGGAGAGATTCCTGTGACCGAGACCGGCATCCGGGATCTGACGCCGGAGCAGACAGACCGCTTCGAAAAAGATTATATACCCGTATTGTTTATGGGATACTACGGCGGTTGGAATCATGACACCTGGGAACTGATCGAACAGCAGCAGAAGGTGCTGGATACCTTTGGTACAAATAAGGACAAATTCATTATTATCGGTCTGGTTCCTTTGGATGGAAGCGTGGGGCTGGAAGATTATGACGGTCCCATGAAAGAAGCCTGGGGAGAACATTACATAAGTTCTGCAGAAGTGACGCAGCACTCTCAGGCAACCCATGAAGGACAGGAAGAAATTGCCCAAGCTCTCTATCAGAAACTGATCGATCTGAATTATATCAGCAAGGCAGAGTAAACAGGATACAGAAAAAGGACAAACTATGGCATATAAAAAGAAGAAAAAGATCTGGCTGATCCCTGCAGTCACAGGAGCCGTAATAGCGGCGGCAGGCGGCTTTCTGGTATACAGAGGCATAACAGAAAAAAAGGCGGCACAGACAGAAAGCACAGCGGTACAGACAGCGCAGACGGATACAGGGAATACTGTTTCAGGCAGTGTGACCTGGAAGGGAAAACAATATGTGTATAACGACCATCTCAGCAACTTCCTGTTTCTGGGAGTGGACACAAGAGAAAAGACAGCAACGGCTCAGGGCCAGGCGGATGCCGGCCAGACCGACGCGCTGTTTCTGGTGTCCTGGGACAGAGCCGCGCATAACATTGCTCTTATCACCATACCCAGAGATACGATGACAGACATAGAGACTTTTGATGTGGAAGGAAACAGCCTGGGCATGAGCAAAGATCATATCAGTCTTGCCTATGCTTTCGGCGATGGAGCGGGCAAAAGCTGTGAACTGACAGAAGAAGCTGTCTCCAATCTGCTGTATGGAATCCCCATACAGGGATACTGCTCCATTAATATGGATGCCATCCCTGTTCTGGCAGATGCCATAGGCGGTGTGACTGTCATAGTCCCGGACGACAGTCTGGAAGCTGTAGATCCTCAGTTTCAGAAAGGAGCAGAAGTCCTGATCACTTCGGATAACGCAGAGACCTTTGTGAGATACCGGGACACCGAACAAAGCCAGAGCGCCATATCCCGTATGAACCGGCAGAATGCTTTTCTGGACGCTTATGCGGCGAAGGCAAAAGAGGAATTTTCCAAAAACCCTGGATTTATCACTGATCTTTATACAGATCTGGAGCCTTATATGGTGACCAACATAGGAAATGACCAGTTTGCCAAAGTCCTTCAGGATGCGTCCGAAGAAACTATGCGTGCCCGCTGGACCGTGCCGGGAGAAGGGACAGAGGGAGAATCCTTTGACGAATACCATGTGGATGACGGTCAGCTGTATGAAAAGATCATGGAAACATTTTACGAAGAAGCAGAGTAAGGGGACCTGATGATGAAGAAGAAATATCTGACGGCAGCAGTGATTCTTGGCGCAGCCGCACTGATCTGCGGAGGTATTGGTGTTTACAAATACCTTCAGGAGAAAAACGCAGGAACAGAATACGAAGCATTAAGAGAAGAAGTAGTCCAGGATGTACAGGAGGAAGTTCCTGAAGAAGACGCATCTCAGCCCCAGGAAGAGACCGGGGAAAGCGGGAAGACAGAATCCGCGGTGGATATCCCTGTTGATTTTGCAGCACTTCAGGAACAGAACCCGGATGTGTATGCGTGGATCAAAGTTCCCGGTACAGCTGTAGATTACCCTGTTCTTCAAAGTCCCACAGATAATGGTTACTACCTTACCCATACCATAGATGGAGAAGAAAAGGCAGAGGGGGCTATCTTTACTGAAAACTACAATACAAAAACCTTTGAAGACCCCAACACGGTGATCTATGGACATGATATGAAGAATGGCTCTATGTTCCAGAGTCTTCATAATTATATGGACAGAAGCTTCTTTGACGAGAACAGAGAAGTCCTGATCTACCTGCCGGATGAGATACGGCACTACAAAATCTTCGCAGCTTATCTCTATGACAGCCGGCATATACTCCAAAGCTTTGACTTTGGCAATAAAGAAATCTATCAGAAATATTTAGAAAATATATTTTCCATGAGGGATATGAATGCTTTCATAGATACCTCCATGGAAGTGACATCTGAGGATAAGATCATTACCTTATCCACCTGCTATGCAGGAATATCAACCCAGAGATATCTGGTACAGGCTGTACTGGTATCTATAGAAAAATAAAGAAAGGAAAGGTGAAGCCCAATGAAGAAAAAACTCTTTGGTACATTTCTGGCAGCTGTTCTTGTGGTTGCTTCCGCGGTGAGCACATTCGCTGCACCAAGCAAAACTGCTCAGGCAACTCCCGTAGGGGAATCCGAAGGCAAATACGAAGCAGCAGAAATCACACAGGAATCCTTCCAGGAGCTGGCTCAGAGCAAGCCGGAAGTAGTGGAAAAGATCCTTGCAGTCAATGCAGGAACTGAGACACTGGAGAGTATCGGTGAGCAGACACCCGAAATTGCCGCTCAGTTAGAAGGGAAATCCCTTCTGACAAAAGTCTTCGACCTTACACCCGTAGACGGCGGAGTCAAAAATGCAGATGGCAAATACGTGGTGACCTTATCTGTTCCGGCACTTTCTGATGCCGCTTCAGATGTACTGGTTCTGCACTACAGCACAGTAAGAAATGTGTGGGAAGTGATCACTCCTTCCAATGTAGATGTACCGAACAAACAGATCACTGCGGAGTTCGAGGATCTGTCACCAGTTGCAGTAATTGCTAAAGCAGACGCAGCTGCGGCAGTCAACAATGCAGTGGGTTCCGCTCCGAAGACAGGCGCAGCGTCTGACTGGGCACTTTATATGGGTGCAGCAGTTGTTCTTCTGGCAGCAGCGGGATTTGCAGTAAAGAAAAGCAGAGCTTAAGAAAAGCTCAGGGACTGCCGCAGAGCAGTAAGCTTTAAATAAAAAGCGGCAGTTCCGAATAACAAGAGGTTTAGGGGGAGACATGTACCGAAAGATATCAAACAGTTGGCTGAAACACTGGGATTTTATTTTATTGGATTTAATCACTCTTCAAATTGCATATGTGTTTTCCTGTATTGTATGGAACGGATTTACCAATCCTTATGAGAACCAGGTATACAGAAATATTGCTATCGTCATCTGTCTGTTGGATATCTGTACTGCTTTTTTTCTGGAAGGCTACAGAGGGATTATGCGCAGAGGGTACATTCAGGAATTTAAAGCGGTTTTAAAACACATGGCTGCAGTGGCTGCAAGTGAGGTAATTTACCTGTTCTTAAGTAAAAGCGCAGAGCAGTTTTCCAGAGTATCTTTTTTGATTTTTGTAATAACTGCGGTGATCTTCATCTATGTGGAAAGGATATTGTGGAAATCTTACTTAAAAAAAAAAAAAAAAGTGTTTTACGGTAAAAGAGCTCTATTGGTTCTTACTACCAGTGATATTGCAGCAAAGGTCCTGGCTACAGTTGAGGAGAATACCTACAATGAGCTGGAGATCATCGGTGCGGTGATCATGGACAGAAATGACATGGTAGGACAAACAATTTCAGGAATCCCAATTGTGTGCAGACGGGAAGAAATCTTTGACTATATGCAGACTCGCTGGATAGACGGTGTTCTGGTGAATATGAAAAGAGGAGATCTGCTTCCGGAACATTTTACAACGACCTGTGTAAAGATGGGAATCACGGTGCACAGAAAGATTGCTGAAATCAAAGAGGGAATCAAAAATCAGCAGCTGGACAGCCTTGGAGGGTATGTAGTCCTCTCTACCAATATTCGTATGGCGACATCCAGACAGTTATTTTTAAAGCGGTCAATGGATATCTGCGGAGCAGTTGTGGGACTGATCCTGACAGGAATCCTTACTCTATTTCTTGCGCCTGCCATTTACATTGCTTCTCCGGGACCAATCTTCTTCTCGCAGGTCCGCATAGGGAGAAACGGCAGGAAGTTTAAAATCTATAAATTCCGCAGTATGTATATGGATGCGGAGGAGAGAAAAAAGGAACTGATGAAAAAGAATCAGATGAAGGGATTTATGTTCAAGATGGATGCGGATCCCAGGATCATCGGAAGCGGACCGGACGGAACGCGGCATGGTCTTGGCTGGTTTATCAGGAAGACATCCATTGATGAATTTCCCCAGTTCCTGAATATCCTGAAAGGCGACATGAGCCTGGTAGGTACAAGACCGCCCACAGTAGATGAGTGGGAGCAGTACGAACATCATCACAGAGGACGTATGGCAATCAAGCCGGGGCTGACCGGTATGTGGCAGGTAAGCGGCAGAAGCGATATTACAGACTTTGAGGAAGTGGTCCGGCTGGACGTGGAGTACATACAGAAGTGGAACCTGGCGCTGGACATTAAGATACTGCTGAAAACAGTGTTGGTAGTGTTTCAGGGGCGAGGATCCAAGTAGGAAAAGAGAAGTTAAAATAGTGTCAATTATTTGGAATAAAGGAATGATTGGGCTAAATATCAAAACGTCATATGAGGACATATTTACATCGACTGTATATGGGGTATGAATTCCGAAAAACTATCAAGAATCTTTTCAAAATAACGCTTTATAATGATTAGA
>CALWHD010000002.1 GCA_944380235.1 uncultured Blautia sp. | reverse complement strand
AGCATTTCTGCCCTCTACCTTATTCTCCTGGAATTTATTCTCCATCTTTTTCTCCCTTTTCAATTCCGATTCTGATCAGTTCCAGCATACGTTCCCACTGTTCTGTAAGGTACAGATATCCCATCAGCGCCTCAAAGCCTGTAGCTCTTCTGTAATCCGATATAGTTGCATTTTTCGCCGTGGTAAACGATTTGGCATTGCGCCCTCTTTTAAAAACAGCCATTTCCTCTTCCGTCAGGTATTGCTTGAGACTCTCGACCATCGCCGACTGCGCAGAAGCCTTTACCAGTCTGCTGGCTCTTTGATGCAGCTTATTCACCTGAGTATTTCCCTTTTCTACCAGAATGGTACGGATGATCAGTTCATAAATACCATCCCCGATGTAAGCAAGTGTCAGGGGAGAATAAGTCCTGATATCTGTATTCTCCAGCCCGAACACTTCCCGCAGATACCCTAAGCTCTTTTCCATTGTACACCCTCTCTCGTATCTTTCAGAATGATGCCCATGGATGCAAGCTGGTCGCGAATTTCATCAGCACGCTTAAAATTCTTTTCTCTGCGGGCTGCCTGACGTTCCTCTATCAATTTTTCAATATCCTCATCCAGGACTTCCGCCTCTTTATTAACGATCAGTCCCAGCACATCGCTTAATTCCACAATGGTATCAAGCAGTTCTTTTACAAATGCTTTGGTGCTGCTGCCATCTGCATGGGTATTAGAGAATTTTACCAGTTCAAAGACGGCAGAAACAGCGTCTGCTGTGTTAAAATCGTCTTCCATGGATTCTTCGAATTTCTTTCTGTAACTCTGAATCTCTCCTTCCAGTTCCTGTTCTGCCTGGCTTTTCTCATCTCCCTGGGCGGTTTCCAGAAGATGCTTCAGCTGTTCTACACAGGTAACGATTCTTTCCAGCGCATTCTTGGAAGCTTCCATCAGTTCCGCACTGAAATTTAATGGGCTTCTGTAATGAGCATTCAGCATAAAGAAACGCAGTACCTGAAGGTCATATTTTTCGCCGATCTCTCTTACAGTGAAGAAATTTCCCAAAGACTTTGACATCTTTTTATTATCAATATTCAAAAATGCATTGTGCATCCAATATTTTGCAAAGATTTTTCCGTTACAGCATTCAGACTGGGCAATCTCGTTTTCATGGTGTGGAAATACAAGATCTTCCCCTCCTGCATGAATATCGATCTCTTCTCCCAGATATTTCTTTGACATGACAGAGCATTCGATATGCCAGCCAGGACGGCCTTCACTCCAGGGTGATACCCAGAAAGGCTCTCCTTCTTTTTTTGGCTTCCACAGTACGAAATCCAACGGATCCTCTTTCTGGTCTTCCCCGGAGACCTGAAGGGCACGAAATCCTGACTGGAGATCTTCCAGATTTTTATGGGAAAGTTTTCCGTATTCTTTAAAATTTTTCACACGGAAGTATACGGTCCCGTTGACTTCATAAGCAAATCCTTTGTCGATAAGCGTCTGGATCATATCGATCATACCGTCAATTTCCTGGGTGGCCAGAGGATGAGTCGTTGCAGGCTTTACATTCATATCTGCCATATCTTTTTTACATTCTTTAATATAACGGGAGGAAATTTCTTCCGCGCTCACTCCTTCTTCTACTGCTTTTGCAATGATCTTGTCATCTACGTCTGTGAAGTTGGACACATAATTTACCTCATACCCTTTATATTCCAGATAACGGCGTACCGTGTCAAAAACGATCATGGGTCTTGCGTTTCCGATATGGATAAAATTGTAGACGGTAGGTCCGCACACATACATTTTTACCTTCCCTTCCTCTAAGGGAATGAATTCTTCTTTTCTCCTGGTCAGTGTATTATAAACCTTCATGTGATTTCTCCTTTTCTTTCTATTATACCTGTTTTTTTTCTTCCTTTTCGGCAAGCATCTGCTTTTCTGCCAGCTCTCTTGCACGGCGGCATTTTTCTTCTCTTTCCATCATATCCTTCAGTTCATAGTTCATCTTCTGAATCTCAGAACGCAGCCTCTGGTTTTCCTTCTGGAGATAATGAATATCGTCCATAGTAGGATCCGGAAGATGTACCTGATCCATGTCGCTTCTGGGTACTTTCTGATTTCCCTTTCTCACCACACGGCCGGGGACTCCCACTACAGTACAATTGGGAGGCACTTCCTCCAGCACCACACTTCCGGCGCCGATTTTAGAATTTTCTCCGATGGTAAAAGACCCCAGGATCTTTGCTCCGGCACTTACCATCACATTGTCTTTTAAAGTAGGATGGCGCTTTCCTGTTTCTTTGCCGGTTCCTCCCAAAGTAACGCCCTGGTAGAGAGTCACATTATCGCCGATAATCGTCGTCTCTCCTATGATCACCCCTGCACCGTGATCGATGAATAATCCCTTTCCGATTTTTGCCCCGGGATGGATCTCGATGCCGGTCTTCCTGGCTGCTCTCTGAGAAATCCATCTTGCCAGAAAGTAATGCCCTTTTTCATAGAGTTTATGGGCCCTTCTGTACTGGATCATCACTCGGAAACTTGGGTACAGCAGAACTTCCAGAGGAGTTTTGATCGCCGGGTCTCTTTCTTGTATAACCTGAAACTCTTCTTTTATGTGACCGATAAATCCCATATGCTTCAATCCTTTCCTTTTAAAAGTTTCATCTGAAATAAGAATAGATATCTTCTGTACAACAAAAAATCTCTATACTGCTGCACACAGTATAGAGACGAAAATATTCCGTGGTTCCACTCTATTTGAAGAGAATGACTCTTCCACTCATTGCCTGTAACGCCGGCATGCGTATCCGGCTGTGCAAAAATGATGACAATACCTTTCTGCAGTCACCGGATCGGCTCCCGAATGCACTTTCTCTGACCTCTTCTTAGGACAGCTTTCAGCCGGCGGCTGTCCCTCTCTGAAAAAAGAGCTTCAGATACTCTTTTCGTTCTCTGCCTTTTCCGTATCTCCTTATAGTTTATGCATAAACACCCTTTTTGTCAACAGCGGAAGATGAATTTTATGTTTTGCCAAAGAAAAAACCGAACTGTACGATTTTTCGTAATCAGTTCGGTTTCTTCAAGAGGCTTGTTTCTATGTTAATTACTCTGGAGGCTTAATTAATCAGCAAATGCCCTGTGCAAGCATTGCCTCTGCAACTTTTTCGAATCCGGCCGCATTGGCACCTACTACATAGTTGCCTTCATAACCGTATTTCTTAGCTGCGTCTGCCATGTTGTGGCAGATATTTACCATGATTTCCTGTAATTTTGCGTCTACTTCTTCGAAGCTCCAGCTTAAACGTTCGCTGTTCTGGGACATTTCCAGAGCGGATGTGGCAACACCGCCTGCATTGGCAGCTTTGCCCGGAGCGAAGATCACGCCGTTTTCCTGTAAGTATTTTGTAGCTTCCAGTGTAGTAGGCATATTTGCACCTTCTGCAACTGCGAAGCAGCCGTTTGCAACTAACTGTTTTGCATCTTCTAAATCTAACTCATTCTGTGTAGCACAGGGAAGTGCAACATCACATTTTACGCTCCATACGCCTTTTCCTTCATGGTATTCAGCGTTTGGTCTGTAGTTCTTGTATTCAGTCAGACGTGCGCGTTTTACTTCTTTGATTTCTTTTAACGCATCCAGGTCAATTCCTTCCGGATCATATACCCAGCCTGTAGAATCAGAACAGGTAACCGGTTTAGCGCCTAACTGATATGCTTTTTCCATTGCGTAGATAGCAACATTTCCCGCACCGGAAACTGCCACTGTTTTTCCTTTTAAATCTTTGCCGTTGATCTTTAACAGTTCATCTGTCAGATACAGAAGTCCGTATCCTGTAGCCTGTGTTCTAACTAAAGAACCGCCGAAGGTAAGTCCTTTTCCTGTAAGAACTCCTTCATATGCATCACGGATTCTCTTGTACTGTCCAAACAGGTATCCGATTTCTCTTCCGCCTACACCAATATCTCCGGCCGGTACATCTGTGTCCGGTCCGATATGACGGTATAACTCTGTCATAAAGCTCTGGCAGAACGCCATAACTTCTCTGTCTGATTTGCCTTTCGGATCAAAGTCAGAACCGCCTTTTCCGCCGCCGATAGGAAGTCCTGTCAGTGAGTTTTTGAAAATCTGTTCAAATCCCAGGAATTTAATAATTCCAAGGTATACAGACGGATGGAATCTTAAGCCGCCCTTGTATGGTCCGATAGCACTGTTAAACTGTACACGGTAGCCTTTGTTCACCTGAACATTTCCCTTGTCATCTACCCACGGAACACGGAACATGATAACTCTTTCCGGCTCAACCAGACGTTCCAGAAGCGCTTCTTTGCGGTATTTTTCTTCGTTTGCTTCAACTACCGGTCTTAAGGAATCCAGAACTTCTTTTACTGCCTGATGAAATTCCGCTTCTCCGGGATTTTTCTTAACAACTAATTCAATTACCTCATCTACGTATGACATGACATTCCTCCTGTTAAATATTCTTGTATAAAATTTTTATGTCTAGTATTATAATGCCATAACGTTCATTTTGCAAGTTTATTTTTCAATTCCTGCATATTTTTTAATTATATCTGCTATTCCGCAATTTTATAGAAAAGAAATTGAAACTTATTTTTGCTTTTATTTCATTCTCTTTTCCACAGCAGTGTATTCTCCTATTACTGTTCCAGATTCACTGATATTACAGCTTAGTAGTCCATGAGGAACAATCCCAGACATTTGTGGCAAGTCCCTCATAAAACTCCGGTTCATGGCATACCATAAGGATCGTTCCCGGGTATTCCCTGAGTGCCCGCTTTAATTCTTCCTTGGCATCCACATCCAGGTGGTTGGTCGGCTCATCCAGAATCAGAACATTTGTCTGCCTGTTGATGATTTTGCAGAGACGTACCTTTGCCTGCTCGCCTCCGCTCAGTACACGCACCAGGCTTTCAATATGCTTGGTGGTAAGTCCGCATTTTGCCAGAGCCGCGCGAACTTCATACTGAGTATAAGAGGGAAATTCATCCCAGATTTCCTGAATACAGGTATTTTTATTTCCCTGAGGCATTTCCTGCTCAAAGTACCCGATCTCCAGATAATCTCCCAGCCGCACCTTTCCGGAAATCGGACTGGTGATTCCCAGGATACTTTTTAAAAGAGTACTCTTTCCGATTCCGTTGGCACCTGTAAGAACAATTTTCTCTCCTCTCTCCACACGCAGGTTCAGCGGCTTTGAGAGAGGCTCATGGTAACCGATCACCAGATCATCGGTCTCCACGATAAAACGACTGGGGGTCCTTGCTGTCTTAAAGTGGAACTCCGGTTTCGGTTTTTCTTTCGCCAGCTGGATAATATCCATCTTGTCCAGCTTTTTCTGTCTGGACATTGCCATATTTCTGGTAGAGACCCTTGCCTTATTCCGCGCCACAAAATCTTTTAATTCACTGATTTCCTGCTGCTGGCGGTTGTAGGCAGCCTCCAGCTGCGCTTTCTTCACCGCATAAACTTCCTGGAAATGATCATAGTCCCCCACATAGCGGTTCAGTTCCTGATTGTCCATATGGTAGATCAGATTCACCACGCTGTTGAGAAATGGAATATCATGAGAGATCAGGATAAAAGCATTCTCGTATTCCTGGAGATAACGCTTCAGCCATTCGATATGCTCCGCGTCCAGATAATTGGTGGGCTCATCTAAGAGCAGGATATCCGGCTTTTCCAGAAGCAGCTTGCCCAGAAGGATCTTGGTCCTCTGACCGCCGCTGAGATCTGTTACATCCTTATCAAGTCCCAGATCGGAAAGCCCCAGTGCTCTGGCTACTTCCTCTACCTTAGAGTCAATGATATAAAAATCATGCATAGTAAGCAGATCCTGGATCGTTCCCAGCTCTTCCATCATAGATTCCAGTTCTTCAGGAGAAGCCTCTCCCATCCGGTCGCAGATTCCGTTCATCTTTTTTTCCAGATCAAAAAGCCAGGAAAATGCGGATTTCAGCACATCCCGGATGGACATTCCTTTTTCCAGTACCGTATGCTGATCCAGGTATCCTACCCGCACGTTCTTTGCCCATTCAATCCTTCCCTCATCCGGCATCAGTTTTCCTGTGATGATATTCATAAAAGTGGATTTTCCCTCTCCGTTGGCACCTACCAGCCCGATGTGTTCTCCTTTTAAAAGCCGGAAAGAGACATCCTGAAAAATCGCCCGGTCTCCAAAACCGTGTGATAAATTCTGTACATTTAAAATACTCATAAATTCCTATTCCTTTAAACAATTCCGAAAATTCTTCCTATGGTATAAATGACAAAGGCCGCCAGCCATGCGATCACACACTGTCCGCCTGCCACGGCGCATGCCCATTTTCCTCCCAATTCCCGGCGAATCGCTGAGATGGCCGCCACGCAGGGAGTATACAAAAGACAGAACACCAGCAGAGAAAAAGCACTCCATGGTGTCAGCAGCTCCTGCAGCACCCCGCCTGCTCCTACCAGGACAGAAAGGGTGGAAACTACACTTTCTTTTGCCATAAATCCTGTAATCAGCGCCACGCAGATCCTCCAGTCTCCAAATCCAAGCGGTGCAAAAACCGGAGCCACAACTCCCGCCACAGAGGCCAGAATACTGTCTTTTGAATCTGAAACAATATTAAAATGCAGATTAAAACTCTGCAGGAACCAGATCAGGATGGTTGCGATGAAAATAACTGAAAAAGCTCTCTGCAAAAAGTCGCGCGCCTTCTCCCACAACAGCTGTCCTACATTTTTTATCCCCGGCATACGATAGTTGGGAAGTTCCATAACAAAAGGCACCGCTTCCCCGCGAAACAGAGATTTTTTCAGGAGCAGAGCTGCCAGAATCCCCATAAAAATTCCGATAAAATAAAGTCCTACCATGACCACCGCGCCGTTCTTGGGAAAAAATGCTGCGGTAAAGAAAGCATAGATAGGCAGCTTAGCCGAACAGCTCATAAAAGGCGTCAGCAAAATTGTCATCTTTCTGTCCCTCTCTGAAGAGAGAGTACGGCTTGCCATCACACCCGGCACTGTACAGCCAAAGCCGATGAGCATAGGCACAATACTCCGCCCGGAAAGGCCGATCTTCCTCAGCAGTTTGTCCATGACAAAAGCCACCCTCGCCATATATCCGCTGTCCTCCAGCATGGAGAGGAAGAAAAACAAGGTAACAATGGTGGGCAGAAAGCTTAGGACACTTCCCACACCTTCAAAAATACCGTCAATGATCAGAGAGTGGAGGACTTCATTAATATTCATGGAAGTCAGTGCAGCATCCACTGCCTGGGTTAGGGCTGTGATAAGCATATCAAGCGCCCCTGACAGCCACGCTCCGATCACATTGAATGTAAGCCAGAACACCAGTGCCATGATACCTGCGAATGCCGGAATAGCCGTATATTTTCCGGTAAGGATCCTGTCAATTTTCCGGCTTCTTACATGTTCTTTACTCTCTTTGGGCTTGATAACAGTCTTCTGGCAAACCTTCTGGATAAAATGGAAGCGCATATCCGCAATGGCAGCGGCGCGGTCCAGTCCCCGCTCTTTTTCCATCTGAAGAATAATATGTTCCAGCATATCCTTTTCGTTTTCATCCAGCTTCAGAGCTTTCAGAATGATCTGATCCCCCTCCGCCAGCTTAGAAGCCGCGAACCTCAGTGGAATCTCTGCCTTATTCGCATGGTCCTCAATAAGATGCATAATGCCGTGAATACATCGGTGCACAGGAGAATCCTGATCCTCCTGTCCGCAGAAATCCACCCGCGCCGGAGCCTCCTGATACTTCGCCACATGAATTGCATGACTCACCAGCTCTGTGATACCCTCGTTCTTTGCTGCGGAAATAGGGACTACCGGCACACCCAGCATCTGCTCCATCTCATTGATCCGGATGGAGCCGCCGTTTTCTCTCACTTCGTCCATCATATTCAGGGCAATGACCATAGGAATATTCAGCTCCATCAGCTGCATGGTAAGATACATATTCCTTTCAATATTGGAGGCATCTACAATATTAATAATACCTTTTGGTTTTTCTCTTAAAATAAATTCTCTGGTAACGATCTCTTCACTGCTGTAAGGAGACATCGAATAAATTCCCGGCAGGTCTGTTACCAGCGTATTGCTGTATCCTTTGATGACACCGTCTTTTCTGTCCACGGTAACCCCCGGAAAATTTCCCACATGCTGATTGGATCCTGTCAGCCGGTTAAACAGGGTAGTCTTTCCGCAGTTCTGATTTCCAGCCAGAGCAAAGGTCAGCTTTGTATCATCCGGCAGAGGGTGCTCCCCCGCTTTTTCGTGGTACTTTCCTCCCTCTCCCAGACCTGGGTGGCTGATCTCCCTTTCTTCCTCCCATGCTGCGCTCAGTTCTGCTTCTTTCTTGGTCTCTTTGACTTCTATTTTCTTAGCATCAGCAATTCGCAGCGTCAACTCATAGCCGTGGATTCTCAGTTCCACAGGGTCACCCATGGGAGCGTATTTCACCATGGTGACCTCCGCGCCGGGTATCAGTCCCATATCCAGGAAATGCTGCCTTAAAGCACCCTCTCCTCCCACGGATGCGATGACCGCTGTCCTCCCGATCTGCAGTTTCTCCAGTGTCATGCTCTTTCCTCCGTATCTTTTGTATTAAATTGTGCCGACAGGAGAGTTAAAGAACATTAACCCTGCCGACCGATGTTAATTTTATAACAACTTTCCTTTTTAATCAATACTGTGATTAGGAGATTCTCTCTCTGCAGCAGCCCCCGCAGGAGAAGCTTCTGTCATCCTCTTCCAGGTCTTTCACACTGGTAAGCGCGCAGACAGCATGTGCAGAAATCCCTTCCATACTTCCGGTAAATCCCAGCCCTTCCTCTGTAGTCGCCTTGATGTTCACCTGATTTTCCTCCAGATGGAGAGCTTCTGCCACATTGGAAATCATCTGGTCGATATAAGGAAGCAGCTTCGGCTTCTGAGCAATAATTGTAGCGTCAATGTTATTCACCACATACAGATTCTCCTCCAGAAGTTTTCCCACATACTGAAGCAGTTTGATGCTTGAAATCCCTTTGTACTGAGGGTCTGTATCCGGAAAATGCCTGCCGATGTCCCGGAGTGCCGCTGCACCTAAAAGGGCATCCATAATAGCATGCACCACCACATCTGCGTCTGAATGTCCCAAAAGCCCTTTTTCCCAGGGAATGTTCACCCCTCCTAAGATCAGGTCCCTTCCTTCTGTAAGTTTATGCACATCGTATCCCATTCCAACACGAATCATATCTGAATTTCTCCTTTCCGTATCATAAAGCAGCCCCTTAGTCCAGTCTGCTCTTTCTGTCTCAAAGTTCCTAAGATATTCTAACATTTCCCCTATAAAACGTGCAAGGGCTGTCTGCCGGACTTTCAGGGGTTCCCCTATTTCCGGCAGGCAGCCCTGCCCTAGATGTTCTTCAGCCTGCATATCCGCAGAGACTACTCTACAGAAACCACTTCATACCCAGCTTCTGTCACAGCTTTTGTCAGCGCTTCTTTTGTCACATTTTCAGCCGCTTCCACATAAGCCTCTTTCTTCTCCAGATTCACCTCTGCCTTTACACCCTCGATGCCATTCAAGGCCTTTGTCACTGCTGCCTGGCAGTGGGGGCACATCATTCCTTCGATTTTCATAGTATACATGATTTTATCCTCCTTATTCCCGGCAGGCTGTATTTTCTTTTGTTCCTGCCGTGTATGATCTGATGTTGTCTGTTCCTGCACGGATCCGTTTTCCTCTGCTTCTGGTTTCTTCAGGACATGGAAAAATCTCAGCCGCAGTGCATTGGAAACTACGAAAAAGCTGCTTAGGCTCATTGCCGCCGCTCCGAACATAGGGCTTAATTTCAGTCCAAAAACAGGATAGAGCACACCTGCCGCCAGCGGAATCCCGCATACGTTATAGAAAAATGCCCAGAACAGGTTTTCTTTGATATTGCGGATTACTGCTTTGCTGAGAGACACTGCAGTGACCACGTCCAGCAGATCGTTCTTCATAAGGACCACATCTGCGCTCTCAATGGCAACATCTGTTCCTGCGCCGATCGCAATCCCCACATCTGCCCTTGCAAGAGCCGGAGCATCATTGACTCCGTCTCCTACCATGGCCACCTTTTTGCCGGATTCCTGGAGCTTTGCTACTTCCCTTTCTTTATCCTGAGGAAGGACCTCAGCAATAACGGTGTCGATATCCAGCTGTTTCTGAATAGCTCTTGCGGTTCTTTCATTATCTCCCGTGAGCATAATGACCTCTATGCCCATTTTCTTTAATTCCCGGATTGCCTGGGCACTGGTAGGTTTCACCACATCTGCTGCACCGATGATACCCAGAAGTTTTTTCTCATCTGCAAAAAACAGTGGAGTCTTTCCTTCTTCTGCGAGACGCTCTGTCAATTTCTGCGCTTTTGTACAGTCAATCCCCTGTTCTTCCATCAGTTTCCTGTTACCCGCAAAATATCTCACACCACGAATTACAGCTTCAATACCTCTTCCCGGCACAGCCTGAAAATCTGTAGTCTCCGGAATAGAAATACCATCCTGTTCCGCTTTGGCAAGAACTGCCTCTGCCAGAGGATGCTCACTTTTCTTCTCCAGTGCTGCCGCAATTTCAAGAAGGCTGCGGCTGTCTGTTCCCACAGGTTCCAGATCTGTCACCTCAGGTTTTCCCTGGGTAATGGTACCTGTCTTATCCAGAACAACACTTTGGATATCATGAGTGATTTCCAGAGCTTCCCCTGATTTGATAAGAATTCCGTTTTCCGCGCCTTTTCCTGTTCCCACCATAATAGCTACCGGTGTGGCAAGCCCCAGGGCACAGGGGCAGGAAATGACCAGCACCGCAATGCCGCAGGACAGGGCAAATTCAAACTCCGCTCCGGCGATGAGCCAGATCACAGCTGTGAGCAGTGCAATGGTCATAACAACAGGGACAAACACTCCCGCAATCTTGTCGGCTGTCTTTGCGATGGGAGCCTTGCTGGAGCTGGCTTCCTCCACCAGACGGATGATCTGGGAAAAAGTGGTATCATCTCCTACTTTTGATGCCCTCATACGGAAAAAACCCGCCTTATTCATAGTAGCTGCGATGACTTTATCTCCGGGATTTTTCTGTACCGGAATACTTTCTCCCGTAATCGCCGCTTCGTCGATACTGGTACTCCCTTCCAGAACTACACCATCTGCCGGGACACTGCTTCCCGGCTTTACCTGAAGGACATCTCCGGCAAGGATCTCCTCCGCGGGAATCTCTGTTACCATTCCGTCACGCTCCACGAAAGCAGTCTTTGGCGCCATATCCATCAGCTTTGTAATAGCTTCACTGGTCTTTCCTTTAGAGCGTGCCTCCAGGTATTTCCCGATATTGATCAGCGCCAGGATCATCACCGCAGATTCAAAATACAGATCATGGCGGTAAGTATTTACCAGATCCAGATCCTGCACGCCCAGACCATAGCCCATGCGGTAAATGGCAAAAATCCCGTAGACTAAAGATGCTGCGGATCCCACCGCGATCAAGGTGTCCATATTGGGCGCTCCGTGAAACAAAGTAGAAAAGCCCTTACTATAATATGCCCGGTTAATATAGACTACAGGCAGACACAGCAGGAACTGGGTCATAGCAAAGCCCACCGCGTTCTCTGCTCCACTTAAAAATCCCGGAAGAGGAAGACCGGCCATATGTCCCATAGACACATACATCAGAGGAATCAGAAATACAAAGGACCAGATAGTCCTGCTCTTCATGTTTTTCAGATGCTCCTGTACCGGAGTCAGCCCTCCTGCCTTCTCTTTTCCCCTTCCTTGTGCCGTCTTTTCTGCCTTTCCCTGTACAGCGGCACCGTAGCCTGCGTGCTCCACAGCCTCTATGATTCCCTGTGTCTGGATAACACGGTCATTAAAATCCACCTGCATGCTGTTGGTAAGCAGATTCACACTGACATTCTCCACACCTTCCAGCTTGCTGACGCATTTTTCCACTCTGGAAGAGCAGGCGGAACAGGTCATGCCTGTTACGTCAAACTTTTCTTTCAATGCCATTCCCTCCCTTGGTATATTTTCTGTCTATTATATCCGCAAATAACTGGTCTTTCTCAACATCACAGAATTTTCCCAAGCATGGCAACCAGTTCATCCACTTTTTCCTCTCTCTCTTCGTCAGAGGAAGCATTCGTTACGCAGCTTTTTAAATGTGCTGTAAGAATTTCCTTGTTTGCTTTATTTAAAATCGCCTCTGTTGCCATGAGCTGATGAGAAATATCCATGCAGTACCTGTCTTCCTCCACCATCTTCAGGATTCCGTCAATCTGTCCTCTGGCTGTCTTCAAAAGACGGTTGATCTTTGCTTTGTCTGCTTTCATCTCTGCGCCTCCTTCTCTACACCCCCGTGGGGTATTATCTTGACAAAATTACTATAACATAACCTTTCTCCCGCGTCAACCTTTCGATTGAATTTTTATTTTTATGAAAAAATGCAGAAAATACCTGACAGTAGAAACTGTCAGCGAGGCATTTTCTGCATTTTCTGTTCTTTTCTTATCCCAGTGCCACATCCAGCACCATCATCAATGTGAATCCTGCCGCAAATCCAATCGTTCCAATGTTACTGTGTTCTCCTTCACTGGCTTCGGGAATCAGCTCTTCCACCACCACATAAATCATAGCACCTGCGGCAAAAGCAAGGAGATAAGGGAGCACAGGGTTGATAAAACGAAATAAAAGCACAGTGATCAGGGCTCCCAGCGGCTCCACAGCTCCGGAAAGTGTACCATAGGCAAATGCCTTCCCTTTTCCCACGCCATTCTCACTCCGAAGGGGCAGAGAAATAATAGCACCCTCCGGAAAATTCTGGACGGCAATTCCTATGGACAGAGCCATGGCGCCTGCAAAGCTGATCTCCACATTGTCCGCCAGCATACCGGCAAAAACCACGCCCACTGCCATGCCTTCCGGAATATTGTGCAGTGTCACTGCCAGGACCAGCATGGTGGTCTTCTTAAGATTACTGTTTCTTCCTTCCGGTTTCGTTTCCCCCAGATGCAGATGAGGGATCAGTTTATCCATGGCAAGAAGAAAAAAAATCCCCATGAGAAAGCCCACTGCGGCAGGGACAAAGGCAAACTTTCCCATGCTCTCTGACATATCCATGGAGGGAATCAGAAGAGACCAGACAGAAGCTGCCACCATCACGCCGGAGGCAAATCCCAGAAGCGCTTTTTGTACCAGCGGCCTGATTTCCTGCTTCAGAAAGAAAACAGATGCCGCACCTAATGTTGTCCCCAGAAAGGGAATCATAATTCCTGAAAAAAGTTCCATTTCTTCTCCCTTTTATCTTTCTATATTTTATAGTATATCCTGCGGTAAAGACAAATTCTCAGAGTTTTTCTCCGTCGCCAGCCAGAAAATTCTGACTATTTTTCATTATAGCATAGTTCCCCGTAAAACACACGCTTTTTCTTCTTTGTTTTACTTCTTCTTTATACTACTCATCTTTTTTCTTTTTGTCACAAATTTCTTTTCCTGTTTCTTCTTTTATGCTATACTCTATAATCATAACTTTACAGATATACATATAGCCTCAAACCATATATTCTTTCTGTGAGAAAGGGGGATTTCTATGGAAAACAACACAAAAGAGGATTTAAAAAGCGCATCGAATCTTTACCAGAAAATTTTGGATATTCTGTCTCTTCTTCTACTGTTGGGAATGTTTCTGTTTCTCTTTCTATACTGGAACCGGATTCCGGAAAAAATTGCCACCCACTATAACTTCAGAGGGCAGGCCGATGGATTTGGAGGCAAAAACACTCTGCTGCTGCTTCCCGTCCTTGCCATTCTTCTCTATTTGCTCCTGATGTTTGTTTCCAGAATTCCTTCCGCATGGAATCTGCCTGTAAGGATTACTCCCTTTAATAAACACTGGGTCTATCAGAACGTAAAAAGTCTGCTGTCTACAATGAAATTTTGTATTATGCTCACATATGCCCAACTTAGTTATTGTTCCGCCGTGCAGAAAGATGCAGGGTTCTTTCCTGTCCTTGTCATACTTGTGATGTTTGTCTTCCTGTTTTATTTTATCCGGCGGATGAAAAAACTGCCGCCGGATAAGCCGGAAGACTATGACTTCTTCTGAGGCAGACAAAAGAGTCCAGGTTCTGACAGAAAAGTTTCTGGCTGCAGAACCTGGACTCTTTTCTATTTCTGTCCGTAATAGGCGTTTGCTCCGTGTTTCCTGTAATAGTGCTTATCCTGCAGCTCCTGAGGCGCCGGCTGTACTTGAGGATTGATACTTTCACAGCGTGCCGCCATCTTTGCCACTTCTTCCAGAACCACAGCGTTATGCACTGCCTCATGTCCGTCTTTTCCCCAGGTAAAGGGACCATGATTTTTGCAGAGAACTGCCGGAACAGCCTGATAATCTTTATCTTTGAAATAATCTGCTATAAGGAGTCCTGTATTCTTCTCATACGCACCTTCAATTTCGTCCTTTGTCAGACATCTGACGCAGGGAATCTCTCCGTACATATAATCTGCATGTGTGGTTCCGTAACAGGGAATTCCTCTTCCTGCCTGCGCCCAGCTGGTTGCCCAGGAAGAATGGGTATGTACAATGCCGCCGATATTCGGAAAAGCTTTATACAGTTCTATATGGGTAGGAGTATCGGAAGAAGGATTGTATCTTCCTTCGATTTTGTTGCCTTCCAGATCCATGATCACCATATCATCCGGTGTCAGTTTGTCATAATCCACACCGCTGGGTTTAATGGCAAAATACCCTGTCTCCCTGTCGATCTGACTTACATTTCCCCAGGTAAACGTTACAAGCTGATACTTGGGAAGAAGCATATTTGCCTCATAAACTGCTTTTTTTAATTCTTCTAACATTCTTTTTCTCCTCCTGCGTTTTTCTGTTTTTTTCTGTTCCTGACAGAATTTCTGACGATCAGCTCCGGCTGGATCAGCCTGGAGATCCTGCTTTTCTCCTCAGGTACCTCTCTGATCTTTTCAAGGAGCAGCTCTGCCGCCATCTCTCCCAATTTTTCCTGAGGGTGGGCTATGGTGGTGAGCCCCATGCCTCCTGCCGCCATCACAGAGTTATCGTATCCGATCACAGAAATCTCATCCGGCACCTTGCGGCCGCACTCCTGTACTGCCCGGATCACATCCAGGGCAACCTGGTCATTATAGCATACGATGCCGTCAACTTCTGTTCCCTGTTCCAGCAATGCTTTCACAGAAACCCCCGGTTTTGCTTTTCTGTCTTCTGTATGATACCAGATGACCCGGTCCGGATCGTAGAAAAAACCTGCCTCCTGCAATGCCTTGACATAGCCTTTGTGCCGTTCTCTTCCCTGAAAATCATCTGCCTTAAAAATCCCCACCAGATTTTCATGTCCCATATTCAGCAGATGCTTTGCCGCCAGGTAGCCGCCCCGGCAGTCATCCATCAGAATGTGAGGTTTTTCCCTCATCTGAGAATAAACTCCCTGGATAAACACATAGGGAATCTGATACTCATCCAACAGATGGTACAGATTCATATGTCTGCATAAAATCTGGCTTTTACTGGGTTCGATGATCAGACCGTCAATATCCTTGGTAAGGATATCCTCCAGCACTTTTGCCTCTCTTGACCTGCTGTTTGCTGTGTTTTTCAGAATAATACTGTATCCGTTTTCTGTCAGTACCTTATCCATGCCCTGGATCAGCCTGGGAAAAATATAATCTGAAATGTAGGTAGTGACCACTGCTATATTTTTCGACTTCTTCAGATGACACATACGCTCGGAGCAAAATGTCCCCCTGCCGTGCTCTGCTACGATATACCCTTCCTGGATCAGTATAGAAAGGGCTTTACGCACAGTATGACGGCTGATCTGGTACTTTTCTGAAAGCTGGTTTTCCGATGGCAGCTTATCCCCTGCCTTGATCTTTCCGCTTAAAATGGCGTGTTTTAACTCCTCCATCAGCGTATAATATTTTGTCTTTCCGTTTTCCTGATTCATATCTTTCTCCTTTGCCCTCATTTTACAACTTGTGCGCTCCTATTGACAAGTTGTATCCCTATTCCTTCTTCAGGAATTTTTCCTCTTTTATTTCCACCAGAATAATGTCCTCTCCGATCTGACGGATACAGCCAAAGGGGATGACATATTCACTGACGGGACCGAAAAGCCCGCACATCTTTCCCGGAACAGGGACAATAATGGCAGTCAGATTTCCTGTCCTGCAGTCAAACTCTACATCCAGCGGACATCCTAAAGTCCTGCAGGAACATACATTGATCACTTCTTTTTGCCTCAGCTCGCAGACACGCATAAAAATCCCCTGTGCTCACAGTCTTACTGTATCCTATGAACACAGGGGAAAAAGAATCACCGTTTATCTGTCCATTTCCAACTGAACTCCGGTATTTTTATGATTTTTAATAATTCTGTCAATCTCATTTAATCCACAGGAAGGCAGGTCGCCCGGAATGGTATTCTTTACAGAGCTTGTGGCATTTCCGTATTCCAGCGCCATCTGACAGTCAAAGTCATGAGCCAGAAGACCGTAGAGTGCTCCTGAGATATAAGCGTCACCACTTCCGATCCGGTCCACTACCTCAATATTTCTGTACGGTTCCTCTTCATAGAATCGGTCTTCTTTTGCACTGTAGATCACTGAACCAAAAGTATGTACTTTTGGACTGTGCACAATCCTCTGCGTAGACGCCACAATGGAAAGAGGATATTCCTCTGCAAAGCTCTTCATAATGGCATGCACATCCCCTTCTTTCAGGAAAGTCAGCTTTGCCGTATCCTCAGAACAGAAGAATATATCCACATAAGGAAGGATACCTTCAATACATTCTTTTGCCTCAGGACCTGTCCAGAGATTTGCCCGGAAATTTACGTCAAAGGAAATGAGAGCTCCTTTTTCTTTAAAACGTTTGATCATTTCAATGCCCACTTTTCTGGTATTTTCAGAAAGTGCCAGTGTAATGCCGCTGGTATGAAAACATCTGGTAGATTCATACATAGATTCCGGCAGGTCATCCAGAGAGATCTTGCAGAAAGAGGCATGTCTTCTGTCATAGACTACACTTGGTTTTCTTGGATACGCGCCATCTTCATAGTAATAAATGCCAAGGCGGGCATCGCTATCCCCGTCATAAACCAGATAGTCATCGCTGACACCACAGAAACGGATACGATTTTTTGCGTAAGTACCCAGTGGATTATCCGGAAGCTGGGAGATAATGCCGGTCCGGAGTCCTAAAAGAGATACTCCGGAAACTACATTGAGTTCCGCGCCCCCCACCTGTTTCTGGAAAGTCTCTCCTCTCACGATCCTCTCATTATTCGGAGGAGACAGACGAAGTAAAATTTCCCCGAAAGATAACAGATCAAAATCTTTTTCCATAGTTTTTGCTCCTTTCCTCCAGCCGCGGCTGGTTTTCTATTTTCTGTATGAAGAAAAAGGGACACTGTTTTTCAGTATCCCATTTCTCATCTGTCACAGGAAAACCGGAAATCCGGCTTTCCTCTCTCTATAATGTTCCCCAATGGCAATAAGGGTCTTTTTATTATCTCTGTACACGGCCTGAGCCATCGCCGCCTGCCAGTTTTAAGACTTCATCCATGGATACCATGTTAAAGTCACCTTCGATAGAATGCTTCAGGCAGGAAGCTGCTACTGCGAATTCAATGGTAGCCTGAGAATCATATCCGTTTAAGCATGCGCAGATCAGTCCGCCGCCGAAAGAATCACCGCCGCCTACGCGGTCAACGATATGCATTTTATATTTTTTGCTGAAGTAATAGTCATTTCCGTCATATAACATAGCAGACCAGTTGTTGTCATTTGCAGATAAGGACTCACGAAGTGTGATAGCAACTTTCTGGAATCCGAAACGGTCAGCCAGCTGTTTTGCAACATCCTTGTATCCTTCATGATTTACTTCACCCTGAGTTACGTCTGTATCTGCCGCTTTGATCCCGAATACATCTGCTGCATCTTCTTCGTTTGCAATGCAGACATCTACATATTTGCAGATCTCCCCCATAACCTGACCTGCTTTTTCTTTTGACCACAGCTTCTTTCTGTAATTTAAATCACAGGAAATGGTAACTCCGGCTTCTTTGGCAGCTTTGCATGCTTCCAGACAAATCGCAGCAACTTCATCGTTTAAAGCAGGTGTAATTCCTGTGAAATGGAACCAGTCCGCACCATCGAAAATTTTCTTCCAGTCAAAATCAGCAGCTGTTGCAGTTGCGATAGAAGAACCTGCACGGTCATAAATTACTTTAGATGGTCTCTGGGAAGCGCCTTTTTCCAGGAAGTAGATACCTACTCTGTCTCCGCCGCGTACAATATCGGTTGTGTCAACACCATATTTTCTTAAAGAATTTACTGCTGCCTGTCCGATTTCATGTTTTGGAAGTTTTGTAACAAATTTTGCGTCAAATCCATAGTTTGCAAGAGAAACAGCAACGTTTGCTTCTCCTCCGCCGTAAGTTGCACCAAAGGTATCTGCCTGTACAAAACGGTAGTATCCTTCCGGAGCCAGTCTTAACATAATTTCACCAAAAGTAATTACTTTCTTTGCCATTGTTTTTTCTCCTCTAAAAATTATTTTCTGATCTCAGCTGCCAGTTTTACTGCTTCTGCTGTCAGAGCTTTGATTTCATCAAATTTACCTGCTTTTACCAGGTCGCCTTTTACCATCCAGCTTCCTCCGCAGGCAACAATCTTGTCACAGCTTAAATAGCCTTCCAGATTCTTTGCATTGATCCCGCCTGTAGGCATAAATTTCAGTCCTACATAAGGAGCAGCCATGGCCTTAATGGTAGCAACTCCGCCGAACTGTTCAGCCGGGAAGAATTTTACAACCTTTAATCCTCTTTTTACTGCCTGAGCTACTTCAGAAGGTGTGATGCAGCCCGGGAATACCGGAATATCTTTACTTAAGCAATAGTCAACGATCTCAGGATCAAATCCCGGGCTTACGATAAATTTTGCTCCTGCTGCAACTGCACGGTCCACCTGCTCAATTGTCAGGACAGTACCTGCGCCTACAAGCATTTCCGGATATTCGGAAGCCATAATCTTAATAGATTCCTCTGCTGCCGCTGTACGGAAAGTAACTTCTGCACAGGGAAGACCTCCCTCTACCAGTGCCTTTGCCAGAGGTGCTGCATCTTTCGCATCATCCAGAACAACAACCGGCACTACGCCGTAACCTGCAAATTTTTCTGCTACTGTGCTCATAATAAATCCTCCTTATTTATACCGTTTCACATTATGAAATATCGTTTCGCTATGTGGTATCTTTATTTTGAATTATACTCCCGTAACCGGAAAAGTCAAGAGATTTTTCACATTTTCCACCAGTTTTTACAATCCCGGAATCCCCTATGAAACTTCATCCTTTACACCGCTCCGGTCCGTCCGGACCACATAGAAATTCATATCTATTGCCTCTTTTCCCAGAAAGTGATACAATAGCGCCAATACGATGAAATTACAGATAAAAGAACAGGAGTAATCACCATGATGGAAAATAAAAACCCGATCCAAGTTGCCGACCGTCTTTTTCTTGTATTGGAGACTCTGGCTGATACCGGCTCTGTCACCCTGGCAGAACTGTGCAAGCATCTGGATTTGAACAAAAGCACCGTGCACAGGCTTCTCTGTTCCCTGATTTATATGGGATATGTGAAGCAGGACGGGGAGACAGGAAAATATTCTCTTTCTTTTAAACTGCTGACTCTTTCCAATAAACTGCTGGCTCAGATGGATATTCTTGACACAGTCCGCCCATACTTGAAAAATCTTTCCTCCCAGACAGGGGAGACTGTTCATTTTGTCCAGCTGGACGGAACCTATGCGGTCTATATCTACAAGGAAGAATCCCACCAGAATTCTGTCCGTATGGTTTCCAAGGTAGGGAGCCGCATTCCGCTGTACTGCTCCGGCGTAGGAAAAGCCATAGCTGCCGATATGGAAGAAACTCAGATACGCGCCCTCTGGGACGCCAGCCGCATTGAGAAACTGACACCTCATACTATTATTCATTATACCCAATTTCTTGAAAAAATTAAAGAAGTGAGGTGTAAAGGCTATGCACTTGACGACGAGGAGAATGAGCTGGGAGTCCGCTGTGTCGCCGTAAGTCTTCCTGACTATAAGGGAAGGGCAAAATACGCTTTTTCTATTTCCGCCCCGGCAGCCCGCATGTCTGATGAGAGGATCGGCGAACTGGCTGAGATTTTGCTGGACACCAAAAAGCAGATTCGCCAGAATCTGTAAGCCTCGAGAATACAGAACAAATAAAGTGCCCCTGGAAAACCATGCAGGTTATTTCTTTCCTGACTTGTTTCCCCGGGGCACTTTTCCGGCTTTTCTATAGGACGCGCTCTGGTCTGCAGACTTCCCGTCCTATTCTTCTTTTTTTCTGTGTTTTTTTCTGTATTTTACACATTCTGTCAGCAGATACTCTATCTGCCCGTTCATGGAACGGAAATCCTCTTCTGCCCACTGGGCGATCTCATTCCACAGGGTTGCTGACAGCCTTAAGGGCACCTGTTTCTTTGCCTTCTCCTTCCCTTTCCCCCTGATTTCAGTTTCCAGAATGTGTCACCGCCTTTACTTCTCTGATAAGGGAAATCCCGTATGCCGGCTTCCACTATCATTTTAATAAATACTTCCGCTGTTTACAATAGGCTGTGCATCTTTATTGCCGCACAGCACTACCAATAGATTGCTGACCATTGCGGCTTTTCTTTCTTCGTCCAGATCTACCACATCGTTTTCATTCAGTTTCTGCAGCGCCATCTCTACCATTCCCACTGCGCCTTCCACAATCTTCTGACGTGCATCGATAATGGCTGCTGCCTGCTGTCTCTGGAGCATGGCAGAGGCAATCTCCGGTGCGTACGCCAGATGGGTGATGCGAACCTCCAGAATCTGGATACCTGCGTTTTCTACTTTTTCCTGAAGTTCCTTACTCATAATGTCCGCAATTTCCTGACTGCTTCCTCTTAAGCTCTTTTCATCTGCACCTTCCGCAGCATCATAGGGATACTTGCGGGCAGTATTTCGGATAATAGAATCGCATTGGATGGAGAGATAATTTTTGTAATTCTCCACATTGATCACTGCTTTTGTAGGGTTTACCACCTTCCAGATCACCACTGCGCCGATCTCCACAGGATTGCCAAGCTCGTCATTAACCTTCTGTTTCTCATTGTTCAATGTCATGGTCTTTAAAGAAATCTTTCTCCGCGTATTTCCAATGTCCGTCTTACCAGTGACAACTATTTTAGTCACAGGGCTAATTGCCGTGACAAAAGGATTTACCCAGTAAAAACCTTCTGTTTTCAGTGTTCCGTAATAATTTCCGAAAAGTGCCAGTACAAGTGCTTCCTTAGGATTGAGCACTTTCAGCCCGCACATCAGAACAGTTCCGGCCAGAATGGCAAGGAGACCGACTGCCAGAAGGCAGCCGCCCAGCACATCCGAGCTGCCGGCATCCAGACATATAGCCCCATAAATGAATCCTGCTGTTCCTGCCAGAAGAATCAAAATCCCCAGCGCCAGCATCGCAAATCCGGATTTTGCATGAAGTATTTTTTCTTCCTGAATCTTGTTCCCATTTCCCATTCTTATACCCTCCTTGTTTTAAAAGCCTGGAAAACTTTTAGCCGCACACACAAAATGACCTGCTTCTGTTTTGAATAAATTTGATATCATTTTGATATCATTAATATATCTCTTTCCCATTCATCTGTCAACCCTTATTTAAAAATGCGGTATCCATAGAAAAAGCGGAAAAACCTGACTGGCCAGCTGTAAAATATCTGGCTCTCAGCCTCGGTTTTTCCGCTGTAATCTATCTGATTTTCATACACATTTCCAGGAATCAGCAGCTACTCATACCTGACTATTTCTTTTTTCAGTCTTTTCATGATTCTTTTCTCCAGCCTGGAAATGTAAGACTGAGAAATCCCCAGAAGATCTGCTACTTCTTTCTGCGTCTTTTCTTTTCCGTCCGGCATGTTAATGCCAAAACGCAGACGCACAATTGTCTGCTCTCTCTTGGAAAGCTTCCCAATAGCCTTCCCCAAAAGTTTTCGCTCCACCTCACTCTCAATATCCCGGTAAATCACATCCTCATCTGTTCCCAGAATATCGGACAGCAGCAGCTCGTTTCCGTCCCAGTCTACGTTTAAGGGTTCATCAATGGACACTTCCAGCCTGGTCTTGCTGTTTCTTCTAAGATACATCAGTATCTCATTTTCTATACACCGGGAGGCATAAGTGGCAAGCTTGATCTTTTTCACCGGATTAAAGGTATTGATAGCCTTGATAAGACCGATGGTTCCTATGGAGATTAAATCTTCTACCCCCACCCCCGTATTGTCAAATTTCTTTGCGATATAAACCACCAGCCTGAGATTGTGCTCGATCAGGCAGGCTTTTGCCTCCTGGCTGCTGTCATTCAGCATCTCCTCCAGTTTTTCGGATTCCTCTTCGGGGCTAAGGGGCGCCGGCAGCACCTCTGCGCCGCCGATATAATGAAGTTCATTGCCTCTGGGAAATAAAATTCCTGTAAAACCGGAAAACGGAAAATCCTTTTTTACACACATATCCATATTCATAAAGCTCCTCTCCTACTGTCCGCTATCTCCGGACTGATTATTATCTGAAAGTTTCCGCAAGGAGACAGGGGAGTCTGCGAAAGTCCGATGACCGGATGTTTCACCTGCCCCTTTTTTTCTCCCGATGATATGGTCATACCGTCTGCAGTCACTACCAGCAGAAGCCCGTTTTCACAGCCCACACTGCTGTATGGCACCAGTCTGGGTTTTAGAGAAACAGCCAGCCGCTGCCATACTTCCCACTTCCGTTCTTCTGCCCGACCGAAAAATCCTTTCAGGACTTCCTGCTCTTCCTTTTTCAGAAGCCTGAAAAACGTCTGCATCTCCATGACACAGACCGGCTTTCCTGTAAGCGGGTCTCTCAGACGGTTTCCCGTATCATACAGTCCCTTTACTTTCATGCTTTTCCCGTTCAGCCAAATAACAGCTTCACAGAATGTCTCATCTTTTCCTTTTAAGTATTTACAGAGTCTTATGCCTATGTGAATTGCCCAATAAGCGGTAAATGTGATTGTAAAAAACTGAAGAATTCCCTTTCTCTTTCCCATGGGGACGGCGCTCAAGATCCCTCCCAGCAGGAAGGAAGCTCCATAAAAAACACAGATCCCCCGCACCATCTTCCCCGGAGATTTTATCCTGCATGCAGCTTTTACCATAAAAACCGCAAGCGCCAGATGAAGAATCTTTTTCCCTGCTGTGAAATTTCCTGGGTGAAACACTGTAAGGACACATGCGCCCAGAGCCCCCGCCGCTGCAGCCAAAAGGTTCCTTAAGGGGCTGGCAGATCCCCCAAGTGCCTGATTGGTCAGGGTAAGCAGCAGAAAATCCACCAGCAGGTTTACTACGAAAAACACATCTATGTAGAATTCGTAGTACACAAAACACCCCCTAATACCTGTCAATGACTCTCTTACTTATCTGGAATAAGCAATGTTCATTATAGGTGTTAGGGGGTGCTGATTTTGTCAAAACAGCTTGGAGAAACCCAAAATCTTTTCGACAGTGTGATTCGCTTTTTTCCCGGTTATGTTACCTTTTTTATGTCAATTTTTTCCTTCCTCTTCTCCTGCCTGGATCTGATGGATTTCCTCCAGGATCTTCCTTAATCGGCCTGCTTCCACCTGGCCGGGCGCAGACGCATTCACTCCTGCACCGAAGGTGACGCAGGAACCCGTGATTTCACCGCACAGGCGGCTTAAAACTCCGGTCTTTCCCATGGACATGGTAATCAAAGGGTGCCTGCTTTCCCGGGAAAAAGCAGCTGTAGCCTCAAGCAGGCGGCACATATCTGAGAGATTTTCCGGCATCACGGCCATCTTCAGAATATCTGCACCTGACTCCTCCATATTTTTCATTCTGCTGAAAATTTCTTCCCTTGAAGGTGTTCTGTCAAAATGATGGTTGGATGCCACTACCTTTGTTCCTGCCTGATGCAGCTCTTCTATCAGGCTTTTTGCAAGCTCCCCGCAGGAAAAAACTTCCACGTCGATCAGATCGGCATATCCTGTTTTTGCGGCAGCTTTTAAAAGCTTTACATAATCCCCGGTCCCTATTTCCCGGCTGCCTCCTTCTGCTGCTGTACGGAAGGTGAAGAGAAGGGGAATTTCCCCTAAAATGTCGCTTATTGTTTTCAACATCTCCCATTTTTTCTCTTCCCCCGTCTTTTCCTCCCAGCAGTCGATTCTCCATTCCACAAGATCGGGGTTTAATTTTATAATCTCATCTGTCTCTTTTTTAATTTCTTCTCCAGTTTTTCCGGTGACGGGAATACAGATTTTGGGCATTCCCTCTCCGATGACTATATTTTTTATTTTTACTGTCTGCATTATGATTCCTCTTTATCTTAAATGATTTCTGTTTTCTTCTTTTCCCCTGTCCGGGACACTTTCATACTTGACACTATGAAAGTTTCATTTTAAACTTTTATCAATAAATACTTTACTTCAGGAGGTTCCGCCATGATACCAATCACAGGAAAAACAAGGATCGCCGGACTTTTAGGCAGTCCGGTATCCCACAGTATTTCACCTCTTATGCATAATTACAGTTTCCAGTCTCTCGGGATTGACTGTGCCTATCTCTGCTTTGATGTAAAAGAAGAGAATTTAAAAGAGGCTGTCCAGGGTCTTCTCGCCCTGAATGTACTGGGCTTTAATCTGACCATGCCCAACAAAAATAAAATCCTGGAATATCTGGATGACCTGTCTCCTGCCGCCAAATTCATCGGCGCGGTAAATACCGTGGAGAACCGAAACGGCAGGCTGATCGGTCATAACACCGATGGTGTCGGATTCATGCGCTCTGTAAGGGAGGAAGGCATTTCTGCAGCAGGAAAGACCATAACCCTCATGGGCATTGGCGGCGCCGCCACCGCCATCTGCGCCCAGGCAGCCCTGGACGGTGTAAAAAATATCCATGTCTTTGCCCGCGCTTCCAGCAGACATCTTGCCAGAATTCAAAACCTTGCCGCTGTCCTTGAAGCATCCACATCCTGTCATGTATCCCTGCATGATAACGAAAATCGGACGGATCTGAAACAGTGTCTCTCTGAAAGTGTACTCTTTGTCAACGCCACTTCCGTGGGAATGGCGCCCGACACAGAAGCCTGTATCCTGCCGGATATTTCCTGGCTGCCTTCAGGCACAGCTGTGGCTGATATCATCTATAATCCCTGGGAGACCCGGCTTCTGCAAAAAGCACGTGCAGCCGGTCTGAAAGCTTTCAATGGTTACTCCATGCTGCTTTATCAGGGCGCGGAGGCTTTCCGCATCTGGACCGGACAGGAAATGCCGGTGGAGGAGGTGCGGAAATATCTGCAGGAGCAGTGATTTCCAGTACATCCCTCCATTTTCCCTATTTCCTGGCACAGTTGGAAGCATCGCCTCTTAAAATATCAATGCCGTGCTCCAGCTGAGGGAGGATGTACTCCAGACATTCTCTCACAGCCTTGGGGCTTCCCGGCAGGTTTACGATTAATGTCTTTTTCCGGATTCCCGCCGCCTGGCGGCTTAACATGGCGCGCCCGGTAAACTGCATGCTGTATGCCCGCATTGCTTCTGGGATTCCCGGCACACGCCGCTCACAGATATCCTCTGTTGCTTCCGGCGTGCAGTCTCGCGGTGAAAATCCTGTCCCTCCGGTTGTCACGATCAGTTCTGCCCTGTCTTCATCGGCAATCTGTGCCATAGAATGTCCAAGCTGCTCTCTGTCATCCGGCAGAAGGATCTCCTCTGTCACCTCATATCCTGCCTTCTGGAGTAGCTCTTTTGCGGCAGGTCCGCTCAGATCCTCTCTTTCTCCTCTGTATCCGCTGTCACTTGCGGTTATGATTGCTGCTCTTCTCATAGTTTTCCTCCTCTCAGTTTTCTTCCCAGCGAAAGATTCCGCTTTTTCCTCCTGTTTTTTCCACCAAGTGGACATCTGAAATCCGCATTCTTTTATCAATCGCCTTACACATATCGTATATAGTCAGAAGAGCCGTCTGTACTCCCGTGAGCGCCTCCATTTCCGCTCCTGTCTTCCCTTCTGTCTTTACACGGCAAAAAGCTGTAATTTTTTTCTCCTGCTCACTGATCTCAAATTCTACGGAGCACTTTTGTATCAGCAGATTGTGGCACATGGGAATCAGGGAAGAGGTCTGCTTTGCCCCCATGATCCCTGCAATCTGTGCCACCGCCAGCACATCTCCCTTTTTCACTGTATGGCTCCGCACAGCATCCATCACTGCCTGGTTCACATAGATACTTCCCTTTGCCAGGGCAGTCCTGACGGTTATCGCTTTTTGGGATACATCCACCATTACGGCATTCCCTTTCTCATCAAAATGTGTCATCTTTCTTTCTTCCATGGACAACCTCTCCCTTCCATTTTCAGCATACACGGTTTCATTCATATGCCAAAAAGGCTGCCGCATAAGCACAGACCCTGGTAGATTTTCCCAGCCGTCTGTCCCCTGCGGCAGCCTCTCATTTTATTTTTCTGTTTCTTATCTTCTGTTTTTCAGGAAATCCGGAATCTGGATATCTGCTTTCGGTACATTACTTGTAAAGCTCTGCTGCGGCTGTGTCAGTGTAGGCTGAGTAAACTTAGGCATTGTATATCCGGAAGGTCTGGCTGCTGTCTTCTGAGCCTTCTCTTCTTTTACCGGCTTGCCAGTCTTTTTATCTCTTGCAACACTGGGCTTTCTTGTAGTCTCGTCGTCAAGACCTGTAGCGATGACTGTGATTCTTACATAATCAGCTTCTTTGTCATCATAAAGGGCACCGAAGATAATATTGGTGTCTTCGCCTGTCAGGTTCTGTACATAACTTGCCGCATCATTTGCATCCATAAGAGAAATATCACCGGAAATATTAACAATAACATGAGATGCGCCTTCAATGGTAGTTTCAAGCAGCGGGCTTGAAACTGCCTGCTGTACAGCTTCCATTGCCTTGTCGTCGCCTTTTCCTTCACCGATACCGATGTGTGCAACGCCTTTGTCTGTCATAACGGTCTGTACATCTGCAAAGTCAAGGTTGATCAGTGCAGGCAGATTGATCAGGTCAGTGATGCCCTGTACAGCCTGCTGCAGAACCTCATCCGCTTTCTTTAACGCATCCGGCATAGTTGTACGGCGGTCTACAATCTCCAGAAGACGGTCGTTTGGAATAATGATCAGGGTATCTACATTTTCTTTCAGCTTCTCAATTCCGGTAAGAGCATTGCTCATACGTGTCTTTGCCTCAAAGCGGAAAGGTTTTGTTACTACACCGACAGTCAGGATTCCCATTTCCTTGGCAACACCTGCCACAATGGGAGCCGCTCCTGTACCGGTTCCTCCGCCCATACCACAGGTTACAAACACCATATCCGCACCCTGGATCGCCTGTTTGATTTCCTCAATACTCTCTTCAGCGGCTTTCTCACCAACCTCCGGCTTTGCTCCTGCACCCAGTCCTTTGGTCAGTTTCTCACCAATCTGAATAATGGTGGGCGCCTTACATAAAGTAAGTGCCTGTTTATCTGTATTTACTCCGATGAATTCCACTCCTGCAATTGCTTCATCCACCATTCTGTTTACTGCATTATTTCCAGCTCCGCCGACTCCCACAACAATAATCTTTGCAGATGATTCAGCTTCGTTTGACATAATCTCTAACACGGTATTTCCTCCTTTAGCTCCTTGTATCGTTTCAAATGCACTTCTGCTTTCCGTTTTTTTAGGCTGAAAGTACAGCACACAAGCTTTTAATTCCTGCGGATTTTCTGTTCCTATGTATATTTATTCTAGTATCTGTATGCATGTACATATAGATATATAATATATTCTTTTTTTAAATTAATCAACCGGTAAATCGATTTTTTTCATAAATTTTTCTTAAACTTCGCTCTGTATCTGCGTCTGCTCACCTTTCCGATGCATCAGAACCATCGGTATATTCCAGTCCTGATGTCTCTTCATACCCGCTGTCCTGAGACTCTGTACTGCCATTATCATAACTTTCATCGCTGCTTCCGCTTTCCTCATAACTTCCGGAATCTTCCTGATAATAGTCATTGATATCCATTCCGTCTGCATTTCCTGTTTGATCTCCAGTCTCATCCTGGGCAGTATCCTCTCCGGTATCTACGCTGTCAGATCCCTGCTGTGTCTCTTGACTGTTCTCTGAAGCATCTCCTGATTCTCCCGTATCCTGATCAAATACAACATTTGTGCTGTCCTCACTGACATTTTCCATGTGAAGAATCCCCTTCATTCCGGAAAGCTGAGGCAGGATCCCTTCCAGGCGGTTCATCTTCTCCTCCATATTCTCATCATCGCCCATGCGCACCTCGATATCTCCATAGTAGAGCACCAGCTGGTTCAGGTTTCCGAACTCCAGCCTGTCCGGTTTCTGACTGGTCTTCTCCAGCATCTTTCCCACACTTAAAATGGTATTTAATTTCCTTGTATTGACCCCGTTTAATTTTTCCTGCTCCTGAACATCCTGGATTTCCAGCCCGTCTACTCTCGGAACATCTTCTACAGGAGTATCTGTAATGATCTGTACAATCCCCTGGCGGTCAAAGTTCACATACTGTCCCTGATATTCCACATATCCGATCAGCTGTTTCTCCTTCACTTTCAGCACAAGGGTATTTCTGCCCTGACGGCTGACCTTCACCTGATCGATCATGTTGGCTTCTTTTGTTTTTTCTTCTGTTCTGATATAACCTGCCAGAATAGAATTTCCTGATAAAACAGTACTGTCCTCCAGGATCATGCTCCTGATCTCGTCATCTGTGTAAAATTTATTTCCTTGGACTTTCACGGCAGTGACTCTGAATCCCAGCACAAAAAACAGCACTGCTGCTGCCAGGATGCCGATAACGGATAACACCAGGATTGCCCGCTTTTTCTTTCTGCTCATCTGATTCCCCTTTAATCTTTTCTGATGCACGCTCCCAGCAGGGACAGATCCCTGCATATATCTTCATATCCCCGCTCTATAAAATGTCTGTTCTCCACACAGGTTTCTCCTTTTGCGGCAAGCCCTGCCACCACTAGCGCAGCGCCTCCCCGAAGCTCCCTGGCACAGACCTTGGCCCCCTCAAGCATTCCGCCCCGGATCCATGCCGTACTGCGGCATACGGAAATATCCGCTCCCATCTTTCTGAGCTCGGGAACCACCTTAAACCGGTCCTCAAAAATAGTCTCCTCGATCCGGCTTTCCCCTTTAACAGTAGACAGCACTGCCAGAAGTACTGACTGCAGGTCCGTTGGAAATCCGGGATATACCTGCGTGCGCAGCCCTCTTACCGGGTATTTTACCCCACAGCTGCATAAAGACAGTTTACCACTGTTGAAGGTATATTGTCCACCCATTTTCTTATAGACATGAAGGAGTGCTCCCATTTCACTGACCGGGGCTTTTCTCAGGACACCTCTGCCTCTTGTAACAGCGCTGGCGCACACATAAGTCCCTGCTGCGATCCGGTCCGGAGGAATCTCCATCACTATATCATGAAGTTCTGCCGCCCCCTCTATTTCCAGACAGTCTGTGCCGATCCCCTGTATTCTTCCCCCTGCCATATTTAAAAATCTGCAGAGCCACAGCACCTCCGGCTCCCTGGAACAGCCGCGGATAACAGTCTTTCCCGGCGCACAGACTGCACCAAGGACTGCATTCTGAGTGGCCCCTACGCTGGGTTTTGGAAAACAGATCGCTCCTCCCGCAAATTTCTCTGCTTTTGCACAAAGCATGCCGTCTTCCTCATAAAACCGCACTCCCAGCTGCTTAAGTGCCATAAGATGAAGATCCACCGGTCTCTCCCCGATCACGCATCCTCCGGGATAAGGCAGCACTGCTTCGCCGAACCGCCCCAGCAGGCTTCCCAAAAGTACGATGGAAGAACGCATCTTTTCTCCCAGTTCCCTTTTTACATCCACACGGTGGATCTGTCCTGTATCTAAAATCAGTGTATCCTGCTCCCACCTGGTCCTGGCTCCCAGACTTTTCAGCACTTCTTCCATGGCAAATACATCGGAAATCCTGGGACATCCCAAAAGCACAGTCACCCCTTTATTTAAAACAGCGGCCGCCATCAAAGGCAACGCCGCGTTTTTAGAACCCTGTACTGCTATTTCTCCATCCAAAGGAATCCCGCCTGTAATCCTGATTTCATCCACGCTCTACACTCCTCTTGTTCTCAGATAAAAAAACACATACTATATTCTATTCACCGCCACCCTTTTCGTGAAATCCCCGGCTTACGGACAAAGCAATTCCCATCTCTCCCAGAAGAAACAACACGGAAGTCCCTCCATAACTGACAAACGGAAGTGTGATCCCTGTATTAGGAATGGTATTGGTCACCACTGCAATGTTTAAGATAACCTGCATTGCCATATGTCCCATAATCCCTGCCGCGATCAGCGCTCCGCACAGATCCGGAGCATGTGTGGCGATCACCATAAGACGCCAGATCAGAAGCCCGAAAAGAAAAATGAGAAGACATGCGCCCACCAGCCCGGTTTCCTCACAGATAATGGAAAATATCATATCGTTCTGCGCCTCTGGCACAAACCCCAGCTTTTGAAGACTGCTTCCCAGTCCCCTGCCGAAAATTCCCCCGCTCCCTATGGCATACAGCCCCTGGATGGTCTGAAACCCCTTCTCATAAGCTTCCGGATTTCTCCAGATAGCAAGACGTTCCAGCCGGTAGCTTGCCATGCCCAGAAAGATTCCGATAAAAACTATACCGCCTGCACCGATTCCAACAAAAGGAAGATATCTGGGATTGGAGACAAAGATCAGGATTACCCCGATTCCCAGAATAATAACTGCCGTACTTAAATTATTGGTTCCCACCAGTCCAACGATAGGAAGCAGCAGCGCCATGGTTCCTGCCATATGCCAGATACTTTCCCGTTTTTCCTTTCTCCTGGAGATCACATACGCCAGAAGAAGGATCACCGCCACTTTGGCAAATTCGGAAGGCTGAAAAGACAAAGGACCGATGGAAAGCCATCGTTTTGAACCGTTATACTCATCCCCGAATAAAAGGACAGCAAGAGACAGCAGCATAGAACTTAAATAAAAAAAAGGGGCAAACTTTATCAGAATGTGATAATCCATACAAGACACCACATACATACCCATAAGACCAAGAGAAGTGGCAAAAAGCTGTTTCTTAAAATAATAGGCAGGGTCATGAAATTTCACCCTGCCGTTATATGCACTGGTACTGTATAAAAATACCAGACCGCAAACTAAAAGAAGCATCACCAGGACAAATAAGACTCCGTCTGCCTTTCCTTCTCTTCCCTGCCGGTCACTGCTTTTCACAGGCATTCCGTCCTTTTCCCTATGACTCCTTTTAATATATGATTTTCTTTTTTTTCTTAGAACAGCTTTCTTACGTATTCCTTAAACATATCGCCCCGCTGCTCATAATTATCAAACTGTCCCCAGCTTGCGCATGCCGGAGATAACAGCACTGCCTCTCCCGGTTCTGCCTCTTTAGCACAGATCTTCACTGCTTCCTCCAGACTGTCAGCCAGGACTGTATCCATAAATCCGCAGGCATGTGCCGCTTCCTGAATCTTTTCTCTCGTCTGCCCGATCAGCACCAGTTTCTTCACCTTGCCGTCAAAGGAACGAATCCATTCCTCATAGGAAGAACCCTTATCGTATCCTCCGCCGATGAGATAAGTGGGGCGGTTCATTGCCTGTATTCCCTTAATTGCCGCATCCGGATTCGTCCCTTTAGAATCATTATACCAGGCAACACCTCTGATCTCCTCTACAAACTCAATCCTGTGAGCTACTGCACGAAACTCTTTTAATACTTTTCTTATGGTTTCCACAGGCACACCGGCACAGTAGGCCATAGCGGCGGCAGCCATGGCGTTCTCATGATTATGCTGTCCCAGGATTCTCATCTCTCCGGTCTTCACCACAGGGATTTCCTCTGTCTCTGTTCTCAGAGTAATCATATCTCCGTCCAGATAAATTCCCCTCTCCAGTTTTTGTCTGCTGGAAAAGTAAACAACAGACGCAGGGCATGTCTCCCCGAACTTTCTCAGCACTTGATCTTCATAATTTAAAATGCAGAAATCTTCTTTAGTCTGATTTGCAGCGATCTGTTCTTTTACACGGATATATTCTTCCATGGTATGATGGCGGTTTAAATGATCCTCTGTAATATTTAAAATAGCAGAAACCTTGGGCGCAAAGGTCTTTGCGGTCTCAAGCTGAAAGCTGCTGATCTCTGCCACAGTGAAACTGTCTTCTGTCATGGAAAGCGCCGCTCCTGTATAGGCATTTCCAATATTTCCCACTACAAACACAGAGTCTGCGTAAGCTTTCATGATTTCTCCCAAAAGCGCTGTGGTAGTTGTCTTTCCGTTCGTTCCGGTGATCGCAAGGACTGTTCCCTTTCCGATCTGCCAGGCAAGCTCTACCTCGCCCCAGACGGGAACTCCCCCTTTTTCTATCCGCTGTACCGGTTCAATATCAAGGGGTACGCCAGGACTCATCACCGCAAGATCCAGACTGTCGATTACTTCCTGTGGAAGATCTCCGAGTATGATCCTGCAGCCGGATGCCTCCTGCAGCTTTCTTCTGATATCCTCTTCTTTCAAGGCAGCATTTCCGTCATAGAGGATCACCTCTGCCCCCACTGCATCAAGAAGCTTTGCCGCACCAATGCCGCTGATGCCGCTTCCGAAAACCAGTACGCGTTTTCCTCTCAGTTCCTGTTTCTGTAAACTCATAACTTTCTCCTCCAAACCTTATACTCCCATCAGGGAAATCAGGCATAAAATAGCGGTAATAACAGAAAATACTGTCACGATCCTTGTCTCTGACCAGCCGCACAGCTCAAAGTGATGATGAATAGGTGCCATCTTAAAAAATCTTTTCCCGTGAGTCGCTTTAAAGTAAGTCACCTGGATCATAACAGAAAGCACTTCCACTACATACACCAGGCCTACGATAATGATGAACAGAGGCATCTGGAGCATGTAAGCTGTACCTGCCACAAATCCTCCCAGCGCAAGAGAGCCTGTATCTCCCATGAATATTTTCGCAGGATAAACATTAAAGAGCAGAAATCCCATCAGGGCACCTACCACTGCGCAGGTGATAGGCTCAATACCGCTCTTTGTCCCAATAGCCACCACCGAGAAAAAGGTAGCAACCATAATAGTCACGGAAGAAGCAAGGCCGTCCAGCCCGTCTGTAAAGTTTACTCCGTTTACTGTGCCGATCACTGCAACAAATAAAATGGGTATCGCAAAGATTCCAAAATCCAGCTCATGTCCCGGAAGAAAAGGTATCTTCATGGTCAGGGACACGTCCGTAAATTTCACAAGATAAAAAGCAAACACTGCTGTCACGACGATCTGACATGCCATTTTCTGTCCCGGCATCAGTCCGTCGGAACGCCTGAGAACAACTTTTAAATAATCATCCAGAAATCCGATAATACCAAACCCCAGGGTCAGAAACAGGATCGGAATAATCTTGGGATAATCTTTTACATAGATCAGGGAGGTCACAACTGTAGACAGCAGGAAAATAATTCCGCCCATAGTCGGCGTCCCTGCTTTTTTCAGATGAGACTGCACCCCTTCTGCTCTCTCTGTCTGTCCCATTTTCAGCTTTTTCAGATAAGGGATCACAATGGGTCCCAGGACCACACTGATCACAAATGCAACGATTACTGGTACAACCATTTTAAAATCTGCCATAGTACACCTCATTTAATATGTATTTTCCTTTTCCGGCAGAGCTTTTCTTCCCTGCCGGACACTTTCTATAGTATAATGCTTTTTCCCTGAATTATCAACCTTCAATCCCCATATAAGGCAGAACATTCTCAAAGATGTCGCGGATCACCGGTGCCGCAATAGTCCCTCCGTAATAGATTCCCTGAGGGTCCCAGATTACACAGATTCCCAGGACCTGGGGATCTTCCGCAGGTGTAAAGCCCAGAAAAGAGGAAATATAGCGGTTAGCACTTCTTGGCAGAGTCTGAGAAGTAGCTGTTTTCCCTCCTATGGTCCTGCCTTCAATAGCTGCATTCTTTCCCGAACCTTCCGATACCACCTTTTCCAGGATATAGCGGACCTGCCGGGAGACCTCTTCTGATACGATCCCTGTCTCTTCAGGATATTCCATAGTTTCCACCAGATTCCCTTCCTCATCTGTCACTTTTACACCAAAATGGGGTGTTACTCTGGTTCCGCCATTGATGATAGAACTGACAGTTGTCGCAAGCTGAACAGGCGTAATCTGAAAAGACTGACCGAACGATATGGTGGCAAGCTCTACTTCCCCAATCTTCTCCTTATCGTGCATAATCGTTCCAGCTTCTCCCGGAAGGTCAATTCCGGTCTTTTTCATCAGCCCCAGCTGTTTAAAATATTTATAATAATTATCCACTCCCAGACGCAGCCCTACCTCAATAAACACAGGGTTGCAGGAATTCATGGCTCCCTGGACAAAGTTTTCCGCTCCATGCCCGGTGCGCTTGTGGCAGTGGATCCGTCTGTCCTCTACAATTTTATATCCGGGACAAAAAAAAGAATCATCCAGATGCACCACCCCCTGGGAAAGACCGGCTGTCATAGTGATAATCTTAAAAGTAGATCCCGGCTCATAAGTATCATTGATCGTCCTGTTCCTCCACATCTGATTGCATGCATCCTGAAATTCCTGATCTGTCATGGCGGAAGTATCCGCATCTGTATTTAATGTAAAAGGATCATTCAGATTGAACTCCGGCACATTGGCATTCGCATAAATCTCTCCATTCTGAGGATTCATCAGGAGAATGGACACTGCCTCTGCCCCTTTCTCCTCCATAACCTTTTCTGCCGCCTGCTGAGCATACATCTGGATATTTTTGTCCAGGCTGATGTGGAGGTCATATCCCGGCACCGGCTCCACTCTGCTCTCCCCCAGCTCTGAAATCTCCACTCCCCGGGCATCTGTGGTAGTCAGGATTTTTCCGTCAATGCCCCTGAGGATATCCTCATACATTATTTCCAAGCCCACAATCCCCTGATTGTCACCTCCGGTAAAGCCCAGTACTTTGGAAGCAAGCTCATCATAAGGATAATCTCTCTTAAAATCTTCATCTACTTTCACCCCGTCCAGATGATAGCTCCGGATTTTATCTCCTACGCTTTTTTCCACATTGGTTTTTACTCTTTCAATAGCAGAGACTGTCTCTACCCGTTTTTTTGCTGTCTCTTCTGAGATGCCCAGTTCCTTTACCAGCATGGCGGCCACTTTTTCCGGTTCCTTGATCTGGCTGTGGATCACAGAAATGGTACACACGGCTTTATTATCCGCCAGCACTTCTCCTTTTGCATCCAGGATCCTTCCTCTTGCCGCCTTGATATCACGCTCTCTCTCATGGAGCTCCTCTGCCTTCTGGGCATAATAATCAGACCGGATAACCATCAGATATACCATGCGGCCCATCAGCCCTGCCAGCATACAGACACAAGCGGCAAATACAATGACTGTCTTTTTTTTATGGTAGGTCCTGTTCTTTCTCATTCTTCACGCCCCTGATGCCTATCCATACAGTCTATGCAAAAAAACAGCGATGTATGCTCTTTTCGAATATACACCGCTGTTCTCTCATGACAGTCTCTGTTTTATTCTTCAGTTTTCTTCTGTGCTTTCCTCTGTTGCAGTGTCATAACCTGCATCCGAACTCTCGTCCGTCCCCGAATCCTGCCAGTCTCCGCTGTCGGATTCCCCGTCATTCTCCTGATAGTTTCCTTCTGCGGAGCTGTTCTCATAGGAATCGCCCTGATAGCTTCCGTCTTCCCCGTAAAGATCCTCTCCATAATCAGAAGTTTCTCCTGTATCTTCCTCATACCCTGCATCTTCATTGGAAATCCCATCGCTGTACTGGTCATTTAAATCTTCCTCATCCGTAATCTCCTCTTGGCTGTCTTCCAGATTTCTTCCCCTCGGATTAGAAACTCCATCTGTCTCAATATCTGTAAACTTGGGAACACCGTAGAATCCTTCCCACAGCTCTGTTTCCCCGGCACCTTCTTCATCAGGATATATATTCATATAAGGAAGCACTTCAGAGAAAATTGCCTGAGCAATATACTGGGCATACTGACTGGAAGCCTGACTTTCTACGTTTGGAGTATCCACAACCACATAGATAACTACCTGAGGATCATCCAGAGGGGCAAATCCTACATAGGAAACCAGGTAATTTTTCACATCGATTCCTTCTTCTTTATTATCTGCCGTCTCTTTCAGTTTTTCTGCCGTTCCGGTCTTTCCTCCCATGGAATATCCCTGTACTTTTGCGCTGCGGCTGGTTCCGCTTTCCACACTCATACCCATATACTCTCTGATTTCCGCGGATACATCAGGGGAGATCACTTCTTTAAGCACAGTAGGAGAAATACTCTTCACTACTTTGCCGTCTTCATCTGTGATTTCTTTTACCACATGAGGCTCATAATAAGTCCCCCCGTTAATAGCTGCAGAAATGGCAGCTACTTCCTGGATCATGGTAGCGGTAAATCCCTGTCCGAAACCAGAGGTCTCCAGTTCGATCTCTTTCATATCATCACCGAATAAAAGCCCGGTTCCCTCTCCGGGAAGATCGATCCCTGTCTGTGAACCAAAATTAAATTTCTTCTGGTAACTGAGAAACTCCTCCACTCCCATCTTCCTGGCAATTGCCATAGTACCGTCGTTGCAGGAGTTCTGGATTACCTCACCAAGGGTTTGCGTGCCGTGGGAATCAGGCCATACGGCACATTTTACATAATCCGTCCCAATCTGTTCTCCACCGTCGCAGACAAAATGATCTTCTGTTGTCACGGCTCCAGATTCCAGGGCAGACGCCACAGTCACCGGTTTAAAAACCGATCCCAGTTCAAAGCTGTCGGAAATACAGAAATTTCCCCACATATTAAAGTAAGCTTCTTTGGTATCCTCATCATTCATCTCCTGGATTACTTTATCTGAAAAAATTCCCGTCAGATTTCTCGGTTCATTCAGATCATAAGGATCAGAACTTGCCATGGCAAGAATTTCTCCGTTATTGGGATCCGCCACGATCACACCAATATTTTCTGCACCTCTGTCCTTCATTTCCAGGGATTTCTCTTTTTCCTTATTGCCTTCGTGAAGAATCTCTCTGTAATTTAAAGGTCCTTCTGTTAAAGCTTCATCAAAAGCTTCGATGTACTTTTCTGTAATCTCCTGTATGGTAGTATCCAGAGTAGTGGTAAGATTCTTTCCGTTTACAGGATCTATAATATTCTGATCCAGGGAAGAGTCCTCATTGAAGTAGCCGTATTTACGCCCTGTGGTACCGCTTAAAGTGCTGTTGTAATATCCTTCCAGTCCCCAGGAAGCCACATCATCATCGTCTGCAAATCCAATGACATCACAGGCAAGGCTGTTCAGCGGATAAATCCTTTTATAGTCCTCTTCAAAATAGATACCCTGAATACTTCTGCGTCTGGCAACTTCCGCTTCTCCCAGGGCATCTATCTCCTCCTCCGAATCAGGGATCTGAATGCTCTCCTCAAATGCCTTTTTATCCTCTAAAGAGATTTCCTTCTTCAAAGGCTGATACATGCTGGTACTTGTATCCGGATCGTCCAGCAGTGCTTCCATGGTCTCCCTGTCAATACCGAAGAATTCCTCCACTGCATCCAGGGTATTTTCCCTGTAGGGCTGATTTCCTGCATCATCTTTATAGTTCACAGAATTACAGTCCATGACCAGTGTATAGATTTTTTCACTGTAGGCCAGAACATTACCATTCCGGTCCGTGATGCTTCCCCGCTGAAAAGGAACTTCCGTATTCGTATACTGCTGCTGGGACTGGGACAATACGATCTTCTTATACTGCTCCCCTTCCTTTGCATTTATTACGGTAATTCCTATGATTAAACACAGTAAAGCCAGCAGAATCAAAAAAAAGATCCCCGCCAGCTTTATCCTCATCTTGTTCGTAAATTTTGTTCTTTGAAATATATTTTTTCTCAATCTTCCACCTGCTTAACTCTCTGGTACATCCTGATACTGTCTCACATAGCTGTTGTTACCCGGTGTATAATATCTGATCTGATCCTCTGTAACAAACTGCATCCCCAGTTCATTGATTGCCCGCCTTTTGATCTCCTCCAGGTCAACGCTGGCCGTCACCTTGCTGTAGTATGCCTCGTTATAGGATTTCAGGTCATTTAATTCCAGTTTTTTTGAGTTAACAGCACTCCTCTGTGCCGTAACCTGGGCATTCAGCTGCAGGTAATGCACACAGGCTGCTGTGGCAAGACTGCATACAACCGCAAGGAAGAAAATATATCCTCTTCCCAGGCTGGTGCTCTTTGCCCTGTTCTTTTGTGCTGTACTGCTTACTTTTCTTCTGGGCGTTTCCTGCCTCTCTTCTATCTTCCGTGCGGCATTGCCGTCTTCATAGGATGCCGTATATCTCTGCACTCTTCTGTTCTGATTTCTTCTCTGATTTTTTGCACCGGCCATGAAACTACTCCTTCTCAGGTCCGCTGATCAACTATTTGCTTCTTTCAAACACACGCAGCTTTGCACTTTTTGAACGGCTGTTGTACTGAAGCTCCTCTTCACTTGGAAGAACAGGTTTTCTGGTGATAACTCTTCCTTTCGATTTCTTTCCGCATACGCATAAGGGAAATTCCGGCGGACAGGTGCATGGATTTTCATTCTTTCTGAAAATATTTTTTACAATTCTGTCCTCCAGCGAATGGAAGGTGATGATACAGATTCTTCCTTCGTCGTTGAGCATGTCAATCATGTCATCAAGAGAATTTCTGAGGACATCCAGCTCCTGATTCAGTTCAATACGGATTGCCTGAAAGGTTCTTTTCGCCGGGTGTCCCCCTGTTGCCCTGATTTTCATGGGAATCGCGTGCTTTATGATTTCTGCCAGCTCTCCTGTTGTCTCGATGCACTTTTCCTGTCTTGCAAGGCAGATATGCTTTGCAATGTTTTTCGCAAATTTATCTTCACCATAGTCTCTGATGACACGGTACAGTTCACTTTCACTGTAATGATTTACAATGTCTTTTGCTGTGCGTGGATTTCTCTGGTCCATACGCATGTCAAGAGGGACATCTTCCCTGTAAGTAAAACCTCTTTCGCTGTTGTCCAGCTGATAGGAAGATACCCCCAAATCTAAAACAATCCCGTCTACTGACGTGATCCCAATCTTCTGTAATTCCTTTTTCATGTTGCAATAGTTGCTGCGGATGATGGTCACATTCTCTTTAAAGTCCTGCAGCCGTTCCCCCGCAGCTTTTATCGCAGCTTCGTCCTGGTCTATACCTATTAATCTCCCCTTGGCAGATAAGCGCTGACATACCGCAAAGGCATGTCCGCCTCCTCCTAGTGTTCCATCCACATAAGTCCCGTCAGGCTTTACCCTTAAGTTCCCGACGGTTTCTTCCAATAATACGGATTGGTGCTTAAATTCCATGTCTTTCTCCTCGTAATTCAGATGACAATTCCCATTTTCTGCATACCTTCTGCAATGGCATCCATGTCCTCATAATTACTGTTCTCAATCCATTTTTCCTTACTCCAGACTTCAATTCTTGTAAGGTTTCCAGTGAAAACAACATCCTTTGCCAGACCGGCAAATTCTCTCAGCGTTCCCGGCACAAGAATTCTCCCCTGCTTGTCCAGTTCACACTGGGTCGCACTGGCTACAAAGAAACGTAAGAAGGCTCTTGCGTTTTTGTCATTAAGCGGTAATGCTTTCAGCTTTTCTTCAAAAGCTTTCCATTCACTGTTCGGGTAGATGGAAAGACAGCCGTCAAGACCTTTGGTGATAACAAAATCATCCCCCAGTTCCTCACGAAACTTAGAAGGGATAATCAGCCTCCCCTTTGCATCGATTGTATGACTGTATTCGCCCATGAACATATGAATGTCACCCTCTTTCGGAAGGATACGAATCTCCCCTTCGTCTCCTTAAGTGACTCCTGGCAGATGCTTCTGCCACTAGCTCCCCATTTGTCACCACTTTCCTCCACTCTCTACCACTTATATGGACATTCTATACCATGAGCGTTAAAAATTCAAGGGGAACATACGTTTTTTCCTATAAAGTAAAGAAGGAACTCTCTGGAAAAATAATTTCCAGAAAATCCCTTCTCCCCTTGTCTGTCTTTTTTCAGCTGTTGAATTTTTTCACATCCGTTCCCTGCTCCATATACATCTCGATCAGGTCATCCAGCTGTCTGCTGATATACAGGATCTCCAGCATTCCTCTTTCGTCTTTTATGGCTGTGTTTAAGCTCTCTCTTGTATTTTCGATTTCTCTTTTCAGTTCTCTCTGTGTCATTTACACACTCCTATGTTCTTTGTATAGAGAAAAGCCACTGCTTTACTAGCCTTTAACTGTCCCCTTATTTTTATACATTGAAACGGAACAAAATCACATCGCCGTCCTGCACCACATATTCCTTGCCTTCCATGCGCACCAGCCCCTTCTCTCTGGCGCCTGCATAAGAGCCGCAGTCTAAAAGATCCTGGTAATTGACCACCTCTGCCTTGATAAATCCTCTTTCGAAATCTGTGTGGATCTTTCCCGCTGCCTGAGGTGCCTTGGTACCTACTTTGATGGTCCATGCCCTGGTCTCATCTTCTCCGGCTGTCAGAAAGCTTAAGAGTCCTAAAATACGGTAGCTTGCCACGATCAGTTTTTCCAGACCGGACTGTTTGATTCCCAGATCTTCCAGGAACTCTTTTTTCTCATCTTCTTCCAGTTCAGAAATTTCCTGTTCAATTTCTGCACAAAGAGCAAATACTTCGCTTTTTGTCTGCGCTGCGTACTCCCTCACTCTTTGCACATGAGGATTGGACTGTGCGTCATCTGCCAGATCACCCTCAGACACATTTGCGGCATAGATCACCGGCTTATAGGTCAGCAGGTTATATCCCTTCATGTAAAGCTCCTGGTCTTCATCCTCCAGTTCCATGGAAGCTGCCGGCTTTCCGTCTTCCAGATGTTCCTTGATCTTTTTCAGGAATTCCAGTTCTTTTGCAGCTTCCTTATCCATTCTTGCCGTCTTGGTTGTCTTTGCAATCCTTCTTTCCAGGATTTCCAGGTCAGAGAAAATCAGCTCAAGATTAATAGTTTCAATGTCTCTTAAAGGGTCAATACTTCCGTCCACATGCACCACATTTTCATCTTCAAAGCATCTTACCACATGTACAATGGCATCTACCTCCCTGATATTGGCAAGGAACTGGTTCCCAAGTCCCTCCCCCTTGGAGGCTCCCTTTACCAGACCTGCGATATCCACAAACTCAATCACTGCGGGAGTTACCTTTTTGGAATGGTAAAAATCTCCCAGCAGTTTCAGTCTTTCATCCGGAACTGCCACAATCCCCACATTTGGATCAATGGTACAGAAGGGGTAATTGGCCGATTCTGCCCCTGCCTTTGTCAGAGAATTAAACAATGTACTTTTGCCTACATTCGGCAGTCCCACAATTCCTAATTTCATAATCTGTAAATCCTCTCTTTCCTGTATCTTAAGCCTTGTCCCCGGAGAAGATCATCAGCAGCCTCCCCTTACGGAAGGATACTTCGGCCTCCTCACCTGCCAGCTCATTGCTGACAGCAATGCCGTCATCGTTGCTCAGGGTATAGTCTGTAAGAGGATACTTAAACCCTCTTAAGGTGATTCCTTCCACCTTATCTCCCATAGAGAAAAAAGAAACATATTTCCCCGGCAGTTCTTCTTTTTTAATCTTCCTGCCCTGATCCAGCACCGTCACAGCATTCTGCGGATCCAGAATCCACGCCTCCGCGCCATATTTCAGGGGAACCAGCAGGGACTGAAGATTTGCCATATAATGATCCAGCCTTCCTCCTGTCGCGCCCAGAAGGAAAATCCTGTTGCTTTTTAATTTCAGTGCCAGTTCCAGACCGATCCTGGTATCTGTGGCATCTTTTTCGGGCTGATATTTTTTCACAGGAATCTCTTTCCTGTTTTCATAGTACTCCAGCACATCTTTATCAATGCTGTCAAAGTCTCCCAGGATATACTGGGGAATAATCTGGTTTCTGTAGCAGAATTCCAGACCTTTATCAATTCCGATCACACAGTCCGGCCGGATCTTTTCAAGGATCTGCTTTACAAATTCCTCATCCATACATCCGCCGCACAGCAAAACTGTATCCATCTATTTCTCCATCATCTTTTTTAATACCAGGGCATTTTCTCTGATATTTCCGCTGAACACTGCGGAACCGGCGACAATAATATTCGCCCCGGCATCCAGCACTGTACCGATCGTCTCCCTGTTAATGCCTCCGTCCACCTCAATATCCAGGTTCAGTCCTCTTTTATCTGCCATTTCCCTTACTTTCCTGATCTTCTCTGTACAGTAAGGAATATAGATCTGACCTCCGAATCCCGGATTTACAGTCATAAGCAATACCATATCCGCCAGCTCCAGGATATTTTCCAGCATGCACACCGGTGTGGCTGGATTTAAAGCAACGCCGGCCCTGCATCCATACTGGTGGATCAGATTCAGCATACGGTCAAGATGGGCACATGCCTCTGCGTGGACAGTTATCATATCTGCACCTGCATGGGCAAAGTCTTCGATCAGATGAGAAGGCTCATTTGCCATAATGTGTACGTCAAAAAAAAGATCTGTCAGTTTGCGGATGGAAGATACAATGGGGATTCCCATAGAAATAGTGGGAACAAACTGTCCATCCATAATGTCAATATGCAGCCATTTCACTCCTGCTGCCTCAACTTCCTGTATTGCATCGCCCAGCCTGCCGAAATCAGCTGCAAGAATCGACGGCGATAATTGATACTCCATGCAATCAGTACCTCCTTTTCTCTTCCAGCCCCTTATACATTTCACAGTAACTGTCGTACCGTTTTCGGCTGATCTTCCCTTTTTCCAAAGCCTCTTTCACTGCGCACCCCGGCTCGTGTGTATGGGTGCAGCCCTGAAAACGACACTGCCCTTCATAAGAAAAAAACTCAGGAAAACAATGCCGAAGTTCTTCTTTTTCCATATCTTCCACATAAAAAGAAGTAAATCCCGGCGTATCCATAAGATATGTGCCTTCTTCCAGTTCGATCAGCTGGGAGTGCCTGGTAGTATGGCGTCCTCTGCCCAGTTTTTTGCTGATCTCTCCCGTTTCCATGCGAACCCGGGGCTGAAGAAGGTTGGTAATAGAAGACTTTCCCACTCCGGAAGGACCTGCCACTGTGGTAGTTTTTCCTCTAAGGACCTGCCTTAAATCTTCCAGTCCCTCTTCCCTGCTGGCACTGGTAAAAAGAATCCGGTAACCGCAGGAAGCGTAAATCTTCCGGAACTCTTCTGCTTCTCCCTCTCCTGCAAGATCCTGCTTATTGATGCAGATCACCACCGGTATTTCCTGTCTCTCCATGGAGACAAGAAAACGATCCAGAAGCTGGAAGTTAGGATTTGGCTCTCTGGCGGAAAAAATCACCAGCGCCTGATCCACATTTGCTACAGCTGGACGGATAAGAGCGTTTTTTCTTGGAAGAATCCGGACTATATTTCCTGTTTTCTCCTCCTCATCCAGTATCTCCATCTCCACACAATCCCCTACCAGAGGCTTCTGTTTCTCTTTTCTGAAAATTCCCTTTGCCTTACACTCATAGACTTTCCGGTCTTTGGTGGAAACATAATAGAATCCCGCGATTCCTTTAATAATTCTTCCCTGCATGTTCTGAACCTGTTTTCCTGTAATGCTTTCCTTTTTGTTTTCTACTACTTTAAATGTCTGTTCAAAGCAGACAAATTCAGTTTTATTATATACTGTTTAAAATAGAATAGCAATACGAAGATTTTTATTATACGAAAAAAGAACAATCTCGGTTCCCTGTTTTCCGGAAACTGGACTGTTCTCTTTTCTCTTTATGACAGTCAAATACCCCGATGCAAGCATCGGGGTATTTGACCCTCGCGACAATCGCCAAATGGACATGCGCGCATGTCCGCTTGGCTCATTGCTCGCGGGAATAAACTGATTTGCACAGCGTGCCGTCTGTTCTTTGAATCTTCGTATGCTTCTTACTGTTCTGTTATTTACTCCTGACTGCTGCTTTCCGGAGCATGGAAGGACAAGGTGTATTCGTAAAGATCATGGTATTCTCCGTCTTCTCCCATTTCGGAAAGAACCAGAGTTCCTGTATCCTGTCCGGCTTCTCCTGTAATGTCTCCTGTTGTGTAGCCGGCTCCGTCAAAATCAATGGGATTTCCTTCCATAATCACCTTTTCACTGCCCCCCTGTTTCAGGGTCAGTCTTACATTTCCGCCCTGGTAGGCCTCTGGCTTTTCCAAAGGAAGATCTTCGGTCACCCATGCGCCGGAAGAGGCTGAAGTTTCAGAAGTTCCGGAGTTTTCTGAGTTTTCACCGTTCTGGGCTTCCTGCTGCTCCATCTCCTGATTGCGGACATAGAGAACCACTGTAGTACCCTTTTCTACTTCTTCTCCTGCGACTGGTCCCTGGTCAAAGACCTCACCATAGTCTACCGTTTGGCTGGTATCTGCTTTCTGCTCCACGCTTACCAGAAGTCCCGCTGATGTCAGCGCAGACTCTGCATCTGCCTGAGGCCAGCCGATCACATCCGGTACTGTAACTTTGCCGGCTCCTACGCTCACCTGAACGGTAACTTCCGTCCCGGCCGCCACTGTCTCGCCTTCTCCCGGACTTAAGGAAACCACATTTCCGATCTCAACCGTATCGCTCTGTGTAGACTGCACATTTGTACTCAGTCCCAATGTATTAAGCTGAGAAACCACGTCATTCTGCGGCTGACCGATCAGCCCTGCAGGAATCTGGACATTGGCAGAAGTCTCCGGAGTATCTGCGGCTGCAGGACCGCTGCTGAAGTATACAGTCACTACGCTGTTCTTCTCCACCTGAGTGTCCATCCCCGGATCCTGTCTTACGACTTTTCCTGCTTCTACGGTATCAGATGCCTCTTCTCCGCCTTTCTGATAACCTAAATTAAAGCTCTTCAGACTGTCTTTCACCTGATCTTCTGTCATATTCGAAAGATCAGGAACAGCAACCAGATCTTCCTCTGTGTCTGCAGTACCTTCCGTCTGTGTCTCATTGCTATTATTTCCGCCGGAACCGATCAGCCCTGCAGCAGAAGCTACAAAATAGATCAGGATGCAGATAATGATTCCCCCGATGACCAGCCCCGCAATAGTCATTACCTTTTCTACTGTGGTATTTCCGCCCTTATCATCCTCCTCATCATCATCGTCATCATCTTCTTCCTCATATCTGCGGTGTTTTCTTCTGGAACGTGATTCGTATTCTTCATCGTAATCGTCTTCGTCGTCGTCATCATCGTCGTCATCATCTTCCGGCTCTGTATACAGCGGTTTTACAGGCTCTGTATAAGAATCCCTGCCGGTGCTGCCCTGGATCTCTTTCATCTCCTCGGGAGTGATCACGATGGTCTGGGCATGATTGCTGAGAGGAGAAAGATTGACAAAATTTCCGTTTGGCTCAATGAGGGAATGCTTCAAGTCATTGATCAGCTCAGCCAGGGTATTATATCTCCTGTCCGGACTTTTCTGAGTACATTTGATAATGATCTCTTCCAGACTGTGAGGAAGCTCAGGCGCATACTGAGACGGAGGAACCATCTCATCCTGAAGATGCTTGATAGCGATAGCCACGGTGGTATCTCCGTCGAAAGGCACCCTTCCTGTCACCATCTCATACATAGTAATACCCAGAGAATAGATATCACTCTTGTAATCACTGTATCCTCCTCTTACCTGCTCCGGTGAGCTGTAGTGCACAGACCCCATGGCATTGGTGCTGATAGTATTTGAAGATGCCACCCTTGCAATTCCAAAGTCTGTCACCTTTACTTTGCCGTCTGTTGAAATAATAATATTCTGCGGCTTAATATCCCTGTGCACTATATTCCTGTTATGCGCTGCTTCCAGTCCCATGGAAACCTGAATGGCAATACTGGTTGCCTCTTTCACTGTCAGTTTTCCCTTCCTGGAAATGTATTCTTTTAATGTGATTCCTTCCACCAGTTCCATGATAATATAATTGGCGCCCTGATCCTCCCCTACGTCAAATACATTTACCACATTCGGGTGGGCAAGCCCTGCAGCTGCCTGCGCCTCTCTCTGGAACTTGCGGATGAAATTTGTATCCGCGCTGAACTCCGGCTTTAACACCTTCATAGCCACAAAACGGTTCAGCTTGTGGTCTTTTGCCTTATACACGTCCGCCATTCCGCCGGAACCGATACGGCCTACGACCTCATATCTTCCACCTATCATTACTCCCACATTTAACATTCTTCCACCTCTTTTGTTTCCGGCTGTACCAGAACCACTGCTATGTTGTCCTTACCGCCGTTTTCATTTGCAAGGGAAACCAGGCGCATGCCCATCTCCCTTAAATCTCTGCTTGTATTTGCAATCCTCCAGATTTCTTCATTTGAAACCATATTGGAAAGCCCGTCTGAGCAAAGAAGAAGCAGACTGTTTTCCTTCAAATGAATGTCGAAAAAATCAATGTCCACTTTCTCTCCGATTCCAATCACCCTGGTGATAATGTTCTTATCCGGGTGTGTTCTGGCATCCTCTTCTGTAAGCAAACCCCTTCTTACCATTTCCTGCACAAGGGAATGATCCTTTGTGATCTGGAGAATTTTGTCTTCTATGAGATATAGTCTGCTGTCTCCCACATTTGCAACATAGGCATAATCATCAACTACGGTCACAAGCACCATAGTAGTACCCATTCCCGCCATTTCCTCATGTGCCTTTGCTTCTTCTAAAACCTTCCGGTTGGCATTTTCCACCGCACTGCGGATAATGGTCACCGGATTCTGGCTTGTATCGTCTTTTATGGTCTGAAGCAGCGTCTGGACTGCGAAGCTGGAAGCAAAATCTCCAGCCTTATGACCTCCCATGCCGTCTGCAACAACGAAAAGATTCGGCAGATTTCCCACAGGTTCCTCAGAAGCAAAAACATAATCCTGATTCACCTGACGTTTCTGTCCCACATCTGTAACAGAATATGATTTCATCTTATGCGTCCTCTTTCTTATTGATATATCTTTTTCTTAGCTGTCCACAGGCCCCGTCTATGTCCCGACCCATTTCTCTTCTAATAGTAACATTAATCTGATATTTTTCAAGTTTATTTTGAAATTTCTCAATAACTTTTTTGTCCGATTGTACAAAATCCCTCTCTTTTATAGGATTTACGGGAATCAGATTTACATGACAGTTCAGATTTCCGATCAGATGCGCCAGCCTGTCCGCATCCTCCTGAGAATCATTTTTTCCCCCTACCAGGCTGTATTCAAAGGTCAGCCTTCTTCCCGTTTTATCAAAATAATTTCTGCACGCTTCCAGCACCTCTTCAATAGAATACTTATTCGCTATAGGCATCAGCTCCTGTCTTTTTTCCTGGCTGGAAGCATGGAGCGAAATTGCCAGGGTGATCTGCAGTTTTTCCTCTGCCAGATCATACATACGTGGAACAATCCCGCATGTGGAGACTGTAATATTTCTCTGGCTGATATTCAGCCCGTTCTCATCGCTCAGCATATAGATGAACCGAAGCAGGTTCTCATAATTATCAAGAGGTTCTCCGGTTCCCATAACTACCACATTGGAGACCCTCTCTTTGGAAAGTCTCTGGATCTTGTAGATCTGATCCAGCATTTCCGACGGTCTTAAATTCCTTGTCCATCCTCCGATAGCAGAGGCACAGAAACGGCATCCCATTTTACATCCCACCTGGGAAGAGATGCATACACTGTTTCCATGTTTGTATTTCATCAGTACACTCTCCACCACATTGCCGTCGTCAAGGGCAAAAAGGTACTTCTGCGTCCCGTCAATCTTTGAAGTCTGGACTTCCAGCGGATTTAAAGACACCAGCCGGCAGCTCTCCTGAAGCTTTTCCCTGAAGTCTTTGGAAAGATTGGTCATTTCTTCATAATCGCAGGCAAGTTTTTTGTGCATCCATTCATAGAGCTGTCTGCCTCTGAAGGGCTTCTCACCCATGGACACTGCCAAAGACTTTAATTCCTCCAGGCTCAGGGATTTTATATCTGTCTTTTCCATCTATTTCTTCCTCTTAAACCTTGCTATAAAAAATCCATCGCACTGATGTACGCCCGGGAGCAGCTGCAGATATCCTTCCCCGGTAGTGCTGCTTTTTAATTCTTCACACAAGAAAGGGTCCAGACTGTCCAGCTCATAAGGGAAATGTTCTGCAAACCATCTGACATTTTCTGTATTCTCTTCTTCTGTCAGGGTACAGGTGCTGTAAATGAGAGTTCCTCCCGGTTTTACATAAGTCGCAGCCTGTTCCAGGATCTTTTTCTGCAGTTCTGCAAGTTCAGTCACTGCTCCCAGACTTGTATTGTATTTAATATCTGCTTTTCTTCCGATGACACCCCAGCCGGAGCAGGGCACATCCGCAATTAAGATATCTGCTTTTTCCAGAGACTCTGAATCCAGGACCGAAGCGTCCTTTACAGATACTTTTACATTGTCCAGATGCTGCCTTTGGGCATTTTCCCGGATCAGATCTGTCTTATACTCACTGATGTCCCGGGCATCCACAATTCCCGTGCCATGCATCTTATCCGCAATGCAGAGAGCTTTGCCACCGGGAGCTGCGCACAGATCGATCACATAGTCGCCTTCCCTGGGATCGGCGATATCGGCCACCAGCATGGAACTTACATCCTGTACCTGGATCTTTCCTTCCCTGAAAGCTGCAAGAGCGGGAAGATAATCATAATTTTTCAGATACAGAGCCCCTTTGACATAGGGAGCTTCCTCCACTTCCACATTCTGTTCTTTTAAACTCTCCAGCACTTGTTTTCTGTCTGTATGGAATTCCCGGATTCTTACTGTCGTATGTTTTTTCTCAAGAAACGCCTCAAATATCTTTTCTGTGGTCTCAAAGCCGAACCGGCTCAGAAACTGTTCCGTCAGCCACAGTGGAACAGAGTAGATCACTGACAGATATTCTCTCTCCTTCTCCTTCCCCGGAAAATGTACGCTTCCATACTCTCTTGCGATTTTTCTCAGCACACCGTTGACAAATCCCGCGAGATTATAAAAACCTCTCTTTCGTGCCAGCTTCACTGCCTCATTGCACACAGCGCTGTCCGGCACTCGGTCCATATACAGAAGCTGATACACACTGCTTCTGAGAAGTTCCCGGATAACAGGCTTCATCTTCTCCACAGGAACAGTAGAAAACTGGTCAATAATGTAATCCAGGCGGAGTCTGTACTCCAAAGTTCCCTCGCAGACTCTGGCGATAAAAGCGCGCTCCTGTTTTTCCAGGTACTGATATTTTTCCAGAGTACCGCGGATCACCAGGTGGCTGTACTCCCCGGTTCTGGAAATTTCCAGCAGTATCTCCAGGATCAGCTCCCTTAGATTTACTTTCTTTATCATAATCCTCAGTCCTTTGTATCCTCACCTAACACTTCCCCTTCGGAAACGCTGGCGCCCCGCAGGAAAGAAGCAGTATCCATTCGTTTTTTTCCTTCCAGCTGAAGTTCCAGCACCCGCAGTGCCCCCGCTCCTGTCTGGACCAGGAAGCTGTCAGGACGTACCTGAATCACTGTTCCGGGAGCCTTCTCAGTGCTGCTTTCCTCCACAGCCGCCTTCCAGATCTTCAGGTTCTTTCCCCCAAGTCTGGTATAAGCGCTGGGCCATGGATTTAAGCCCCGGATCAGCTGTTCGATCTGTCCGGCAGATTTTCTCCAGTCTATTTTTCCCATCTTCTTATCGATCATTCCCGCATAAGCCGTGGTGCTTTCTTTTGGCTGAGGTGTACGGACTACCTTTCCTTCTTCCATATCTCTAAGCACTTTGACACATAATTTTGCACCTGCTTCGCTCAGCTTGTCAAAAAGACTTCCACCGGTCTCATCTTCTGCCAGAGGCACTGTCACAGACTCAATCATATCTCCAGTGTCAAGCCCCTGATCCATCTGCATAATGGTCACGCCTGATTCTTTCTCGCCGTTTATCACCGCCCACTGGATAGGTGCGGCGCCCCGATAGGCGGGAAGCAGGGAGGCATGGACGTTCACACAGCCGAATCTGGGCATTTCCAGAATTTCTTTTGTGATGATCTGTCCGAATGCCGCCACCACGATCACATCGGGATGAAGACCACGCAGAGTCTCCACAAATCCTTCTTCTCTTACTCTTTTAGGCTGATATACCGGAATCTGATATTTTACTGCGGTTTCCTTTACCGGGGTGGGCATCAGAGTTTTTCCCCTGCCCTTTGGTTTATCAGGCTGGGTCACTACAGCTGCAACTTCATGACCGGATTTTATCAGTTCCTCCAAAGTACCCACAGCAAAATCCGGGGTTCCCATAAAGACTACTCTCATTCATCGTCCTCCTCATAGTTTGTGCGGCGCAATTCGCCTTCCACCAGCTCTGTGTACATTTTTCCGTGGAGGTGATCTGTCTCATGACAGATTGCACGGGCAAGAAGCTCTGTTCCCTCCAGGATATATTCTTCCATATTCTCGTTGTATGCTTTTACCTTTACATAATTGGGGCGTGTCACAGTCCCTGACATGCCCGGCAGGCTCAGGCAGCCCTCATCTCCGGTCTGGGAACCTGATGTTTCGATAATCTCCGGATTGATCAGAACATATGGATCCTCTCCTGTCACGTCGATGACAACAATCTGTTTTAAAATCCCTACCTGAGGAGCTGCAAGTCCTACGCCGTATGCATCATACATAGTATCAAACATATCATCGATCAGTTCACGGATCTTCGGCGTGATCTTCTCCACCTTTCTGCATTCTTTTGTCAATATTGCATCTCCCTGTATTCTGATTTGTCTAAGTGCCATAATTTTCTTCCTTTCTGTTCTTCTCATCTTTTCTTGGTATCTCTGTGTCAGACATTAAAATCAAACTGTATATAAATCTTCTGGAACCCGCTGTTTACAGCAATATATCGTTCCAGAGCATTCTTCATTTTTACCAGTACTTCCCTGTCCGGATGACGCATATAGATCACCATCTTGTACAGATCCTGCACTCTGGACACAGACTCCGGCGCAGGACCGATGAGGATCAGATCCTCTTTTTTATAAATACTTTCCATATATCTGCGGCAGTATTCCATTCCTTTTTCCAAAAGCTCCTGGTCTTCACAGGCTCCTCTCACCGCTGCCATAGCCGCTGCCGGAGGATAGTCCATCAGCATACGGTAGCCAATTTCCGCATTATAAAACGCTTCATAGTCCTGTCTTGCTGCCGCCTGTATACTGTAATGTTCCGGATGATAAGTCTGTATCACCGCTTCCCCTGGCCTGTTCCCTCTGCCAGCCCGTCCCTCTGCCTGCAAAAGCAGCTGAAAAGTCTTCTCCGCTGCCCGGTAGTCTTCAGAAAAAAGGGACAGATCTGCTGCAAGAATCCCTACCAAAGTCACATTGGGAAAATCATGTCCTTTGACGATCATCTGCGTCCCAATAAGAATGTCTGCCTCACCTTTTGCAAAAGCCGCCAGGATCCTCTCATGGTCATCTTTTCTTCTGGTAGTATCTGCGTCCATGCGGAGCACCCGGGCTCCGGGAAAACTTTTATGCACCAGCATCTCGATCTGCTGTGTTCCCGCTTTAAATCCGCCGATATAAGGAGATCCGCAGGAGGGACAGACTTTCACCTGAGGTCTTTCGTAACCGCAGTAGTGACAGATCAGTTTTCCGTTTCTGTGAGCTGTAAGCGATACATCACAGTGGGGGCACTTCATCACATACCCACAGGAACGGCAGCTCACAAACCCGCTGAATCCTCTCCGGTTGAGGAAAAGGATCACCTGTTCCTTTTTCTTCAGCCGTTCCCGGATCTTTTCTGTAAGACTGCTGCTGAAAATAGAGCGGTTTCCTGTTTTTAGTTCCTCCTTTAGATCCACCACAGTTACTGTGGGCAGCGCCCGCTGCTCATAGCGGCTGTTTAAATACAAAAGCTTATAGATGCCTTCTTTTCCTTTATAATAACTCTCCACACTGGGAGACGCAGACCCCATGACCACAAAAGCCCCTTCCATCCGTGCCCTCTCAATGGCAGTCTCCCTGGCATGATAACAGGGAGTTTTTTCACTTTTGTAGGAAGTCTCGTGCTCTTCATCGATCAGGATCAGCCCAAGGTTTGGAAAAGGTGTAAACAAAGCCGAACGCGGTCCGATGACAATAGATACCTCCCCTTTCTTTGCCCGCTCAAACTGGTCAAAGCGCTCTCCCTGGGACAGGCGGGAATTCATAAGGGAAACGCAGTCTCCAAATCTGCTGTAAAATCTGGAAACATTCTGATAGGTCAGGGCAATCTCCGGAATCAGCACAATTACCTGCTGTCCTTGTTTTAACACATGACTGATCAGTTCCATATAGACCTGGGTCTTCCCGCTTCCTGTAACACCCTTGATGAGACATGGCCGGGGATTTTCCTGTTTCCACTCCCGGAAGATCTCTTCTGTCACAGTCCGCTGCTCCGGGGAAAGCTGAAAAGATTTTCTCTCTGCGCACATTCCTTCAAAAGGATTGCGGTAGCATCGCTGTCTGATTACTTTAAGGATTCCTTTCTCCTCCAGACCTTTTATGACAGGGGTACTGATCTTCATCTCCTTCACTGCCTCTGTATAATCCAGAGTCTTCTCCCTCAAAAGCGCCTCCAAAAGACGAAGTTTTGCAGTGTAATGCTTTCTTTCGCACTCTTCTTTCAGCTTTCTCACCTCTTCTTCAGAGGCATTGAGACATATCTGCCGCTTTTCCTTCTCCGCCGCTTTCTCTTTTACCGGGAGTACTGTTTTCAGTGCCTGGTTCATGGTAGAACCATAGTTTCTGGCGATCCACGCAGCAAGCTGGATGAGATGGGATTCAATCTCCACCCCCTGTTCCTCCAGTGCCGTTATGGGTTTGATTCTCTTGGGATCGATCTTGGCTTCCCGGGAGATCCCCACTACATATCCGGTCAGTTCCCTCCTGCCGTTTCCAAAAGGAATCCGCACTTTTTTTCCGATTTCTGTCTGAGAGATAAGATTTTCCGGTATCTCATACTGAAAAGTTTTATCCAGTTTTTCCTGTGAAATATCTACGATAATATCCGCATAAAGTCTGCTCATTTATTTTTTTTATCTTCTTCCAAAATCTCATGGATCAGTACTCTTTCATCCATGGGATATTTTTTTCCTCTGATCTCCTGATAGTCCTCATGCCCTTTTCCCGCAAGGACAATGATATCCCCTGGCTGTCCGTGATGGATGGCATAGGCAATGGCCTCTTTTCTGTCAATGATCTCCACATATTTTCCATCAGTCCTGCCGATGCCGGTCTTAATATCATCAATGATCGCCTGGGGTTCCTCATCTCTGGGATTATCGGAAGTGATAATAGTAAGGTTCGCCAGTTTTCCGGAAACCTCTCCCATCTCATATCTGCGAAGCTTAGAGCGGTTCCCGCCGCAGCCGAAGAGACATACCAGACGGTTGGGGTTATATTCCTTTAAGGTGGTAAGAAGACTTTCCAGGCTCATGGCATTGTGAGCATAGTCGATCATCAGAGTAAACTCATCTGATACCTTCACCATCTCGATCCTTCCCTTGACCTTTGCGTTTTTCAGTGCTTTCTGAATGTTCTCTTCTGTCACTCCGAAATGGCGGCACACAGCAACGGCTGTCAGGGAATTATACACGCTGAATTTTCCTGGAAGATCGATCTCCACAGGAAAATTCATCAGTCCCCTCACATCATAGGCAATCCCCAGAGTTCCCTTTCCTGTCACCAGTCTTGTATTCTCAGCCCTTAAGTCTGCTTTTTCGGAAAATCCGAAGGTTTCCACCTGGCAGGTGTGTCCTTCCAGGATCTTCTCCAGATGCTGGTCGTCCCCGTTGAAGATTCCTGTTTTGCACTGCTGAAACAGCAGAGACTTGCAGTGAAGATAATCCTCAAAGTCTTTATGTTCATTAGGCCCGATATGATCCGGCTCAATGTTTGTGAAAATTCCGATATCAAAGATGAATCCTGCTGTTCTGTGAAGCATCAGACCCTGAGAAGAGACCTCCATGACCACGCTGTCGCATCCTTCTTTCACCATCTCTGCAAAATACTGCTGTACCAGGTAGGATTCCGGTGTCGTGTTGGCTGCCGGTATGCGCCTGTCCCCGATGATAGCTTCAATGGTTCCAATAAGCCCTGTCTTATGTCCTGCATTTTCCAGAATGGACTTTACCAGATAAGTGGTGGTGGTCTTTCCCTTTGTGCCGGTGATTCCTACTGTCTTTAGCTTCTCCGCAGGATAGTCAAACCAGGCAGCGGAAATATACGCCATAGCATAACGGCTGTCCTCCACCTGGATCACTGTCACATTCTCAGGGACCTCTACAGGGTCCTGGACTACCAGGACATCTGCGCCCCTTTTCACCACATCTCCTGCATACCTATGTCCGTCAGAGACAGCTCCTTTGATACAGATAAAAAGCGAACCTTCCTCTGCCTTCCTGGAATCAGAAACCACACTGGTGATTTCTTTGTCCAGCGTTCCCTGTACACATTTATACTGAATTTTTTCTAATAAGTCAGTTAATTTTTTCATGATTTTCCCCTTTCTTTTTTTTGGGTAAAATTTGAACCTTACTATTTAGGATAACATACAAAGAGCCGGGGTATCAAGACCCCAGCCCCTTTTTTGCAGTGTTTTCTGCCGCTGCTTCTACTTCCTTCTCCACTTCTTTTATCTGTGCATCTACGTCCTGGAGAAACTCTTCCCACTTATCCGGATGATCCACATAATATTTGGGACAAATCTTCCCTGTCACATCATAATGGCGTATCACATCACTGCTGTCCAGCCCGAAGCGCTGACACAGCCAGCCGGTAAGCCTGACTAAGGATACATAGGTTTCCTCCGTAAATTCTCCTGTTTCATCCAGATGACAGCATTCTATGGACAGTGTATCGTCATTTCTTGAATTGGATGCATAGGCAACTTCCGTGCTTGGTATGCACTGTACAATCTCGCCTTCAGTACCTACCACAAAATGGCTGCTTACTTTTGTCTCGTGACTGTCTTTCAGTCCCTCAAAATAATCCCGGTTATTCTGTGCCGTGCTTCCCGGATTTGCCGTATAATGCACCACAATACCATTGATCTTTTCCAGCGGAATCCCTGGTCTCGAATATTCATTGATATCCAGCAGATCCACCTCAAAGGGCGGAGCACCAATAAAGGATGCATTTTCTGACTTCAGTAGTTCCTGCCGGTGTGTCCACGCAAAAAACTTCCGTCCGCCAAACCAGACAGTGAGGACAAGAAATACAGAAACTCCAAAGAGCAGTATAAAATTCTTCCTTATCTGCCGGCGTCTCTTTTTCCTCTCCATCCGTCTTCTTTGCCGATGATTTTCTCCATAGTGATTACTTTCTGCTTTTTTCATGTTTTATCCCTTTTGTAAACTGCAGCCTGCCCAAACAACAGGAATTCTCCTGTAAGACAAAAGGGCTGCCGCTCCTGTTAAGCAACAACCCCTCAGCTCCTGTATAGGACCGGCAGGTCAAAAACTCCGCCTGTCTCCTTTTATACCCTATTTATTCATCAATACTGTAATTCGGTGCTTCCTTGGTAATATGAATATCATGAGGATGAGATTCTTTCAGAGAAGCAGCGGAAATTTTCACAAATTTTCCTGTCTCTTTCAAAGTCTCGATATCCTTTGCTCCGCAATAGCCCATACCGGAGCGAAGACCGCCGATCAGCTGGAATACAGTATCCTCCACATGGCCTTTGTATGCCACGCGGCCTTCCACACCTTCCGGAACCAGTTTCTTGGCATCTTCCTGGAAATAACGGTCCTTGCTGCCGTTTTCCATAGCAGCAATGGAGCCCATTCCTCTGTCTACCTTATATTTTCTTCCCTGGTATAATTCAAAATCTCCCGGGCTTTCGTCACATCCTGCAAAGATACTTCCCATCATGCAGACATTGGCTCCGGCTGCAATTGCCTTTGTCATATCTCCGGAATATTTAATACCGCCGTCAGCGATGATCGGTACACCATATTCCTTCGCTACCTCATAGCAGTCCATAACCGCTGTGATCTGAGGAACACCGATACCTGCAACAACACGGGTTGTACAGATAGATCCCGGTCCGATTCCTACCTTTACAGCATCTACCCCTGCTTCAATCAGTGCCCTGGTAGCCTCACCTGTAGCTACATTTCCTGCGATCAGCTGAAGATCCGGATATTTTTCCTTAATCTCCCTCACCGTTCTGATAATATTTGCAGAATGTCCGTGAGCAGAGTCTACCACTACCACATCCACATGAGCATTTACCAATGCGTCAATTCTCGCCATGACATTTGAAGTGATTCCCACTGCAGCACCGCACAGAAGCCTTCCCTGCTCATCCTTGGCAGATAATGGATACTTAATCTGTTTTTCTATATCCTTGATCGTAATAAGCCCTTTCAGGTTAAAGTTCTCATCTACGATAGGAAGCTTTTCCTTTCTGGATTTTGCCAGAATCTTCTTTGCTTCTTCCAGTGTCACGCCTTCTCGTGCTGTTACCAGCTCATCGGAAGTCATGCATTCTTTGATTTTTTTGGAGAAATCTTCTTCGAATTTAAGATCACGGTTGGTAATAATACCCACCAGTTTTTTGCCTTCTGTGATTGGCACGCCTGAAATGCGGAATTTAGCCATAAGATCATTAGCATCAGCAAGTGTATGCTCCGGTGATAAATAAAACGGGTCTGTGATAACACCATTTTCAGAACGTTTTACTTTATCGACCTCGTCTGCCTGTGCTTCGATTGACATGTTTTTATGAATGATACCGATACCGCCCTGTCTTGCCATGGCGATTGCCATGCGGTGCTCTGTAACTGTATCCATACCTGCACTCATCATCGGAATATTCAGTCTTACTTTTTTTGTCAGCCATGTTGACAATTCAACTTGATTTGGAATTACTTCTGAGTACGCCGGTACCAGCAGCACATCATCAAAAGTAATGCCTTCGCCAATAATCTTACCCATCTTGGTTCTCCCTTCGCTTTGTTTATTGTCCACTAATATAACAAATTACGACAAAACTGTCAATCCACAAAAACTTTTCTTGGACAGGTCTTCTGGATATTACTGATCAGCTCCTGATCCGGCTCCAGCAGGACTTTGTAGACTTCCTTTTCCCCTGAAATGATCATCGCAAAAATCTTGTGCTCCGGATTTCCTGAGGAAAAGTCCAGCACTTTCAGATTTGTATTATGGTTCTGATAATCCATTCTATGAGATTTTACCGGTGCCATAATATCCATTTTCGCCAGATCAAAACTCTGCATTCTTTTTCTCTTTGCCTTGGAAGCAATTCTGTCGATATCCAGCTCCCCGTTTACAAATACATATTCATATTCCAGATCCAGATTGGGGAATACAAAATATGCCGCAATACCAAGGCCAAGCACAACAATCCAGGCAAGAGGGGTAATAACCAAGCCCGCTGCTACTGCGATCACAATCAACAGGATCATCAGTATTTTGATTGCCTTGTCCTTAAGAGTCTGCTCTTTTTTCACAAGCAGTTCTGAGTACAAGTCGTTCATTTTTTAATTTCCTCCTATGTTGTTACTTTTTCAGTTATCTGATAAACAGTGTAGCACAAAAAAAAGGCGGTTGCAAGAACGGAACCTGCTTCTGTCTAAAACAACAGACGGCTTCTCAATCCTGTTAAGAAGCCGTCTGTTTCAGGTGACCGGCAAAGCCTCAGGCTTTGCACCAGTCCCTCTCTTTTCTTACATCATTCCCATTCCTGCGCCGCCTGCCGGCATAGCCGGAGTGTCTTCTTTAATAGTAGATACAACTGCTTCTGTTGTAAGCAGAGTTCCCGCTACACTTGTTGCGTTCTGCAGTGCGCTTCTGGTAACTTTTGCAGGATCAAGGATTCCTTTCTTCACCATATCCACATATTCTTCATGTAATGCATCGAATCCTGTTCCTACTTCAGACTCTTTTACTTTATTGATGATAACAGATCCTTCCAGACCTGCATTTGCTGCGATGTGATACAGAGGAGCTTCCAGCGCTTTTAATACAACCTTTGCACCTGTTCTTTCATCGCCTTCCAGGTTCTCTACAGCTTTTGCTACTTCCTTGGAAGCGTGGATATATGCAGAACCGCCGCCTGCGATGATACCTTCTTCTACTGCTGCTCTTGTTGCATTTAATGCGTCTTCCATACGCAGTTTTGCTTCTTTCATTTCTGTCTCTGTTGCAGCGCCTACGCGGATAACAGCAACACCGCCTGCCAGTTTCGCAAGTCTTTCCTGTAATTTTTCTTTATCAAATTCAGATGTTGTTTCAGAAATCTGATGTTTGATCTGAGCAACTCTTGCTGCAATTTCTTCTTTGTCTCCCATGCCGTCAACAATGACTGTACTTTCTTTCTGAACTTTTACAGATTTTGCACGTCCTAACTGTTCCATAGTTGTGTCTTTTAATTCCAGTCCCAGTTCATCAGAAATTACTGTACCGTTTGTCAGGATTGCGATATCTTTTAACATTTCTTTTCTTCTGTCGCCGTATCCCGGAGCCTTTACAGCACATACAGAGAAAGTTCCTCTTAATTTATTTACAATCAGAGTTGTAAGCGCTTCGCCTTCAATGTCTTCTGCGATGATCAGAAGTTTTGCACCGGTCTTTACGATCTGCTCCAGCAGCGGCAGCAAATCCTGGATGTTGGAAATTTTCTTGTCTGTGATCAGGATATACGGATCATCCAGAACTGCTTCCATCTTATCCATATCTGTTGCCATATATGCGGAAATATAACCGCGGTCAAACTGCATACCTTCTACCAGATCCAGTTCTGTCTTCATTGTCTTGGATTCTTCGATAGTGATAACGCCGTCTTTGCTTACTTTTTCCATAGCGTCCGCTACCATTTCGCCTACTTCGTCATCCCCTGCGGAGATAGCTGCTACTCTTGCGATCTGGTCTTTGCCTTC
>CALWHD010000001.1 GCA_944380235.1 uncultured Blautia sp. | reverse complement strand
CTGGAAAAAGAGGGCATGCGCAGTGCTGTCATGGATGCGGTGAGAGCCTGCATAGCAAAGACAAGAAAACTTTAAGTGTGTACAGACACTGAAACAAAAAAAGACGATGCAGAATTTGCATCGTCTTTTCTAGTAGCGAGAGGGGGATTCGAACCCTCGACACTACGGGTATGAACCGTATGCTCTAGCCAACTGAGCTATCTCGCCATTTTTCTCTTCTGCTTTTGGCAAAAGAATGGGACCTATAGGGCTCGAACCTATGACCCTCTGCTTGTAAGGCAGATGCTCTCCCAGCTGAGCTAAGATCCCGTTTCTTTCATCAGCGCTTTGTTATCGCTGACTGCTTTGCTATTATATAATTATTTACCGTAAATTGTCAATACCTTTTTTTCAAATTTTTCAAAAAATTTTGTCAAGGGCTAAAACTTTATTAAATTTTCCTCTCTGCCGTATATTGACGACCTATGGTGAGAATCATTTTTAGTGTAAAACATTAGACTTTTGGAGGATTCTTGCTATGGCACTTAACAAGGTGGAAATATGCGGCGTGAACACCTCGCGCCTGCCTGTTCTTACAAATGAAGAAAAAGACCTGCTGTTTGCACGGATTAAGGAAGGTGACATGGAAGCGAGAGAACAATACATCAAAGGGAATCTGAGGCTGGTATTAAGCGTCATCAAACGCTTTTCCAGCAGCAGCGAAAATGCGGATGACCTTTTCCAGATCGGCTGCGTCGGGCTGATGAAAGCCATTGATAACTTTGACACTACTTTAAACGTAAAATTTTCTACTTACGCCGTCCCCATGATCATCGGTGAGATTCGGCGCTATCTGAGGGATAATAATTCCATACGTGTCAGCCGTTCCCTGCGGGACACTGCCTATAAGGCAATCTATGCAAAAGAAAATTACATCAAACAAAATCTCCGTGAACCCACTATTCAGGAAATTTCCAGCGAAATCGGCATTGACAAAGAAGAAATCGTCTACGCTCTGGACGCTATCCAGAGTCCGGTAAGTCTTTATGAGCCTGTCTATACAGAAGGCGGCGATACTTTATATGTCATGGATCAGATCAGCGACAAGAAAAACCGGGAAGAAAACTGGATTGAGGATCTCTCCCTTAAAGAAGCTTTAAAACGACTGGATGACAGAGAACGCCATATCATAGAAATGAGATTTTATCAGGGAAAGACCCAGATGGAGGTAGCAGACGAGATTGGCATATCCCAGGCACAGGTCAGCCGTCTGGAAAAGCATGCGTTGAAAACCATGCGTAATTATCTGCGTGCCTGATCTTCTTTTCCCCTTGTCCCTTTCCCGAAAAAAATTTATAATGATAGAAGTATAGAACAGAAAGCAGGCTGCGCCGGCTTTCAATTCTACTGTACAGCAGACAATGTTAGAAAGACGAGGATTCTATTATGAGCAGTCAGCGCTACTCCATGGAATATCAGAGTGCTTCCCGCCCTGCCGCCCAGCTACTCTATGTCACTTGTGCCACCTCTGACCAGGACTGGCACAGCATGGAACATTCCCACTATTTTTCAGAACTTTTCTTTGTCACAAAGGGAAAGGGCTATTTTCAGATTGAAGGGGAAAAAATTCCTGCAGAAAAAAATGATATTATTTTGATCAACCCCAATATCCCACACACAGAGCTGGGGAACCGGGCAAATCCCTGGGAATATATCGCGCTGGGAATTGAAGGGGTTCAGTTCTGTTCTCTGGATACCAGCAGTGTTTATGATTACAGTATTCATAAGATCCAGGGAGAAAACAAGGATATTTTTGCCTATCTGGACTTTCTCATAAAGGAAGCAAAGGAGAAAAAAAGCAGTTATCAGCCCGTCTGCCAGAATCTCATGGAACTGCTTCTTCTGTGTGTGGCCAGAGTAACCAGACAGGATTTTCTTTCCGCTCCCAGACAGAAAACCTCCAGGGAATGCCGTCTGGTAGAACAGTATATCAATGACCACTATTCTCAGGACATTACCCTGGAGACTTTAAGCTCACTGGTACACATTAACAAATACTATCTGGTACATGCTTTCAAAAGCTACAAAGGGATCTCCCCCATTAATTATCTTCTGCAGAAAAGAGTAGAAGAAGCCCAGCATCTTCTGGATACCACCAACTATCCTGTGACAAAGATCGCAGAGATTGCGGGATTCTCTTCCCAATCCTATTTTTCCCAGGCATTTAAGCGCATGACAGGAATATCTCCAAACGCTTACCGGAAACTGCAGAAAACAGACAAGAGCTGACCGGCCGGTCAGCTCTTCCCATTTATCTTTATCAGATTTCATACCATTTAATTTCGTTTGCCTCCAGATGCAGATCAAAGCTGCTGCCGTCTCCTTTGTAAACGGTGGTATCCTGGGGTTCGTAGGTATTGTTCACCACGCAGTATTTGCCATTCTTCACATAAGCATGGACTTCCACATTGTAGTTGCTGGAGAACCACTTATACAGATTTTCCTCATCATGAGATGCCCAGATGATAGCCCGGTAAAGCACACGGCTATTTTCAAAGCTGTAAGGAAGACCACTGATATATACGCTTCTTCCTTTTCCGAATTCGTTAACTGCCATCTGTACCTCTTTTTCCGTCTGTTTGATGATGGTAGTATCAGGAAGGGCGTAGATTGCCTTCTGTCCTTCTCCAAAGTCCACTTCACCTTTGCAGTCTTCTGTGATAAAATGCTCATGCTCATCCCAATTGTACTTATCCACATTCAGGGTAAATCCGGTTTCCTTTTCCACTCCCATAACACCTGCCAGCTGGAAGAAACGGCCTTCATGCTGGTATGCAGTAGGTTCTCCTACACCGATGAATCCTCCGCCGTTGTAGATGAATCTCTTCACTGCTGTGACAATTTTCTCATCCGCCCAGTTCTCGCCGCCTGTGTAAGCAGTATAAGCGCCGCCTACATTGAGAATAACGTCAATATCATCCAGGATCTCCGGTGTGTTCCTGATATCGTCGAAGCTGATAAATTTCACATCAAAAGGAGCTCCGCTCAGCGCTTCAATAATACCTGCATAGGAATAATTTTCTTTGTGGTAGATGGCATGATGTACCATATGGTTGCCCCATGCACGCATCTTGCCCCAGCTGTTCAGTACAGCTACTTTCTTAATGCAGTATGGTGTGGTTCCTTTAATATTGTCATAAAGAGTCCTGAACTCTTTGCACACGCTCTCTACATAGTCAATGAAATCCGGAAATTCCATTGCCAGTTTTAAGTATCCGCCGTAGCCGATCCTGTCGATAGGACTTCTTAAGATAGCACGTCTGGCTGTTACCCAGTTTACCTTTGCCTCTTTTACAGGATCACCGCCTTCATGGAAAGTATCCGGGAAGAAATAAGGCAGGAAGCGGCCTTCTGTATATTTTACGCCTTTGATATCACTGATCAGACGAAGCGTAGAACCATTTCCCACACTTCCTACCACAGCATCCAGACCGATAGTCTTAAATTCATCCATAAAAGGTTCCATTCCGATCCAGTGATCACCTAAAAACATCATTGCTTCCTTACCCATTTCATGAGTAATATCAACCATTTCTTTTGCCAGCTTAGCCACTTCTCTTCTCTGGAATGCCTGGAAATCTCTGAATTCCTTAGAAGGAATACGGTAAGTATTATTCATATATCCCTGATCGATAATAAATTCAGGACGGAATTTATAGCCGACCTCTTTTTCGAACTGCTCCAGAATGTATGGGCTGACAGATGCAGAATATCCATACCAGTCCACATATTTTTCCCTTGCCAGCTCATCAAAGATCAGCGTAAACTGATGGAAAAATGTAGTATAACGAATCACGTCAATATGAGGATTATCCTGGATGAATTTGCGCAGACGCTTCATGGAAAATTCCTTTGTTTTGGGCTGACGCACATCGAAGGTAATCTGTTTTTCGAAATTTGTCCATCCGTTTGTCACCGCATTGTACATATGCACCGGATCCCACATGATATATGCCAGGAAGCTGACTGTATAATCATGAAATTCCTTTGCGTCATGAATCGTTACATTTCCTGTCTCTTCGCTGTAATCCCACTGAGATACAGGCACTACCTCCCCTGTAGTACGGTCGATCACTTCCCACCAGCGTGTGATGTCATCATGGGAATTCACTTTCAGCATATCCGGATACAAGTGATTCATCAAATGGATGGAAAGTTCACTCTCCACTGCTGTATAAAAAGGTGTCATAATATACATCTGCTGGATTTCGTCCGGATTTGCTTTTGCCCATGCATTATCTTTTCTTGTTGTATAGTAAGTGGAGTACACTTTTGCGTCTACATTTTTCAGTTCGTCCGGATAGTCCGTACCGTCACAGTCGCGGATGGCGTCTGCCCCCCACCTTTTTACCAGTTCCAGAGTTTCCGGCACTACGTCTACATCTGTTGGAATCGTTACACGGCCCTTAAAAGTTGTTTCGCTCATTTTCTTCTCCTTTCGTGCATTTGGATCATACTGTTCATACCTTAAGGATATACAAAACTGCCGAAAAAAACTAGGTTCTTGTTGCTAAAAATATTATATATATTGCTTTTTGTCCAAATCCACCGTGCAAAATTTCTGAAACAGTTTCCATATTATATCTTGTTTCTTATATGAAGCTGTTTGATCACAGCCAATACTGTCACCATCAGGATAATCCCCACGGGCAGAGCGATCCATGCAGTCTTTACAAATCCAGCTACGATATAAGTTACAAAACTTACTGCAGCGACCAGTATGGCATAGGGCAGCTGGGTAGAAACATGATTGACATGGTCGCACTGGGCTCCTGCCGACGCCATGATCGTGGTATCCGAAATCGGCGAGCAGTGATCCCCGCATACAGCTCCTGCCATGCAGGCAGAAATGGATATGATCATAAGTCTTGGATCAGATGTCTCAAATACTCCTACCACAATAGGAATCAGAATTCCGAAAGTTCCCCAGGACGTTCCTGTAGCAAAAGCCAGAAAACACCCCACAAGGAAAATAATGGCCGGGAGCAGATTCATCAGTCCCTTAGAAGCAGAACTCATAGCAGTCTCAACAAAGACAGCCGCTCCAAGACTGTCTGTCATCGCCTTTAAAGTCCATGCAAAAGTCAGGATCAGAATAGCGGGAACCATTGCCTTAAATCCTTCCGGAATACATTCCATAGATCTTCTGAAAGACAAGACTCTTCTTGCTGCATAAAAGATCACTGTGATCACCAGGGCAATGAAACTTCCCATGGAAAGTGCCAGAGAAGCGCTGCTCTGAGAAAACGCAGTCACAAAATCTGTTCCGCTGAAAAATCCCCCTGTATAGATCATGGCAATGATACAGCAGATAACCAGTACGATCACGGGGACTACCAGATCGCAGACCTTTCCTTTTTTTATCTTCTGTGTACTGCTTTCCTGTTCTTCTCCCGCCGGACCCCCTGTAGTAAACAGATCACCTTTCACCGCGTTCTCCTCATGAACAGCCATAGGTCCGAAATCCACCTTCATAAGCGCCAGAGCAAACATAGTAAAAATAGTAAGCAGGGCATAAAAATTATAAGGAATCGCATGGATAAAAATAGAAAGCCCGTCTTCTCCTTCTACAAATCCACTGACTGCCGCTGCCCAGGAAGAGATAGGCGCAATGATACATACAGGAGCCGCTGTGGCGTCGATCAGATATGCCAGCTTTGCCCTGGAAACTTTATGGCTGTCGGTAATAGGACGCATTACACTTCCCACTGTAAGACAGTTAAAGTAATCATCTACAAAGATCAGGATTCCCAGAAGGATCGTGGTGATCTGCGCTCCTGTCCTGGTCTTGATGTGTTTTCCCGCCCAGCGTCCGAAGGCTGCTGAGCCGCCGGCATTATTCATCATGCACACAATTGTTCCAAGAATCACCAAAAAGATCAGGATCCCTACATTGGAAGAATCCGAAAGCACACTAATAAAGCCTCCCTCAAACATATGGGTAATGGTTCCTTCAAAACTGAACCCCGAATAAAACAGGGCTCCTACCAGAACTCCGATAAACAGAGAACTGTAAACTTCTTTTGTAATAAGCGCCAGGACAATAGCCACTACCGGCGGTACCAAAGCCCAGAATGTGGCATACATAGCCGGCTTGGGTGCATCTCCTGCCTCTGCCGCAAAAACAGTCACTGCCATCATACAGATAAGCAGCAGTGCTGCCAGGGCTGCCGCCCCGATTTTTCTCTTTCTCTTCTGCATTTTCTTCTCCTTTTCTGTTTGTTTATACACAAAGAAAACCATGAACGACAGACCCTGAAACGTACCGGAAAATCTCAGGCTTTCCGGTACGCTCTGATAAGAACGCGTTCATGGTTAAAGTTCTGTAAAAATCCTATGCTATTCTTTTCCCAATAATGATAGCGCTCCACCATCCAGTGACAGTGTGCGGCATCTTCTCCCGCACCCCAGAAATCCTGTCCCGGGCTGACAGAAATCTCTTCGGCAGTTTCCCCTTTCCGGTTCTGCGGCTGCCCTGCCTTTTTTTGCAGAACCTTACTCTTGAAACCTGCACCTCTATCATATTCATCTCTTTGCTTTTCGTTTATCATACCACTTACTGTGGGGTATGCCAATACCTTCAGGGGATTTTCCCAGAGAATTTTATCAAAATCCTCCCTTTACTCAGGAAGTTGTTCCCCATTCTGAACCATCTGCATCAGGCTCTTGATATTATCCACAGATGCCTGGTCAGGATTCATAACATACAGCAGACTTCCTGGCATGGAATAACAATAATTATTATCCCCGCTGCCTTCTGCCGCTACAGATTTAATAGTCCAGCTTCCGCCGTTATTTAACTGCTCCTGAATCAGTTTCTGAATCTGATCCATGGATACATTGGTATCAATACTGTCACTGACAGAACTGATCAGAGACGGTGCCTGGATCAGCATCTCCGGCGTCATCATCTTCTGGATCATGGCTTCAATAACTGCCATCTGATCCTTTCCTCTCTGATTGTCACCGCCCGGCACGTTGTATCTCTCTCTTGAAAAAGCAAGCGCCTGTTCTCCGTTAAAGTGATTCATTCCCTGCTGTACTTCCATCACTGTGCCGCCATTTCCGCTGGTGGTAAACGCATATTCCGAATATACGTCTATGCCGCCCATCATATCCACAATCTGGATCAGGGAAGTGAAATTCACCCTTGCATAGAAGGGGATGTCAATTCCGTAAAGATTTGACAGTGTTGCCATAGAACGGTCAACACCATAGATTCCCGCATGAGTCAGCTTATCTTTCTGGTCTCCGCTGATATCCGGAATAGTTACATAATAATCCCTTGGAGTACTGGTAAGGAGTACCTGTCTTGTCTGGGGATTTACTGTTGCAATAATATTCACATCGCTCCTGCTGTTAGTGGAAATGGGTCCGTACACATCAATACCGCTGATGTATACACTGAAAGGCTCATTCTGCACATTGACCTGAGCCGCCTTTCCCTGGATTTCCTTTACAGCTTCACTTTCATTTTCTATACTGTACTGTCCGATAATCTTTACCTTGCTGTCATATTCCGGGTAAACTTCGCCCAGCATTCCGCCGTAACCCTCATTATAAATGATCGCCTGCACACTTCCGTCCAGAAGGGCGCCTGCCTCCTCATTGAGAGTATTATACTGAGCAGTCTGTACTTGGGAACCTGTCTCCTGACTGACATGCTCAATAGTCTCTGCCATGCCGTTATTCTCTCCGCTCTGAATTCCATAAAGATATCCGGCAGTATCTGCTACTGTCTCAGCTGCATCATCCGCTCTGACTGCAACCAGCATACTGTTTACCTGAACACTGCTGGTATCTCCGAAAATATCAAACACTGCACTGTGTGTCCGATAAATATACATGGAACCAAACAAAAGCACCCCTGTCATACAGAGGCTGACTATTTTACTGATAATGGCTTTTCTCTTTGAAGCAATTTGTATTATCAGCAAGATCAGTGCAAGCATCAGAAGGATTCCGGCGCCAACAGCAAGATATTTCATTGGAATCATTCCCAGCCTCCATGTAAAAGCCAGAAAGACCAAAGTTACCAGAATCTGAATGCCCACCAGCATCTCTCCCACCGTCTTAAAGGCTTTCTGAATCCGCTTCTTCCGCCTTTTTGCCGGGCTCATCTTTTTTCCCTGATTTGTATACTCCATTCTGTCTTCTCCTCACTACTTACTTCTAAGATAATAGATATCCGTATACAGACATCTCTCAAAAGAGCATTACAACGTTTAATATAATATAAAACCATGGAAAAAGCAACCTTCTGCCTTAGATTCTGCACATCTTCAGAAATTTTTTCGGTTTTTGTTCATATAATTTTCTGATTCTCTTTTGGTATTTATAGAAATTTCTGAACATTTATGTTATAATAAACACAACAAACAATGGTTCGTAAATTTCACCATAAAGGAGGTATCTCTATGGAACATCGGATTATTACAATCAACCGTATGTACGGAAGCGGAGGAAGGCTTCTGGGAAAAGCGCTCTCTGAAAGACTGGGAATCCATTTTTATGACAAAGAACTTATACAGCTTGCCAGCGAAGACAATCAGATTCCCTATGAAGAACTGGTTAAAGTAGATGAGAAAAAGGCGAGTCAGTGGCGTCTCCCCATTAAGGAACAAATGCAGATGCAGCCCCAGTATCATTTCCATCCCATGAATGATGTTCTCTTTGAATCCCAAAGTAAGATCATTCAGGAACTGGCAAAAAAAGAAGACTGCATCATTGTAGGAAGATGCGCCAATAAAATCCTGGAAGGCAAATGTCTCAGTATCTTTGTATACGCTCCCTTTGAATATCGGGTTCAGGCCATTATGGAGCGCCTGGGAAGAGAAGAAAAAAGTGCCAGAAGCTTAGTAAAAAAAATGGATAAGACCAGAAAATCCTATTATGAATTTTTCACTGATGAAAAATGGAACGATCTGAACCAGTACCAGCTCTGTATTGATACCAGCAGATTCTCTCAGGACTTCCTGCTTGATATGCTGGAAAAAGTTTATAAAGCTCTGTAAATTTCTGATCATAAGAAGATGAAGAACCGCCGCACCAGATTCTCTTCCGGTGCGGCGGTTTTTGTCCCCTGCTTTTCTCAAGAAAGCCTTCCGTTTTCCATCTCATAAATCTTGTCCGCAATTTTCATCGTAGACTGTCTGTGGGAAACTAAGACCACTGTCTTGTCTTTACACTCTTCTTTTAAAGATTTTAAAATAATTCCCTCATTCAAAGAATCCAGATTACTGGTAGGTTCATCCAGCATGAGAAACGGGGCATTGTGCAGGAATGCCCTTGCAATACCGATCCTCTGCCTCTCTCCTCCTGAAAGAGTATCGCCCAGTTCTCCCACTTTTGTATTGTATCCATTTGGCAGCCCCTGGATAAAATCGTGAATGGAAGCTTTTTTTGCAGCTTCCAAAATCTCTTCTATTGAGGCTTCCGGCTTTGCCACCCGGATATTATTCTCTATGGAATCATGGAACAAATAGGTTTCCTGGGTAACATAAGATTCCATATCTCTCAGATTCTCGGTATTGATCTGCTTCACATTCACGCCGGAAACTTCTACCTTTCCTTCCTGCACATCCCAAAACCGCATGAACAGCTTCAGCAGAGTGGATTTTCCTGAACCGCTCTTTCCGTGGATTCCTGTGATTTTTCCTTTTTCCGGCGCTATACTGTAGTCATTTAAAATAATCTCATCCTCATAGGAAAAGGTAACTTTCTCACAGGCAGCGTTTTCAAAGGCAACTTTCTTATTTCCAGAAACTTCTTCTACCTGAGGTTCTTCTTCCAGAAGGGCAAGAACTCTCTCCCCGCTTGCCAGAGTCTGGTTTAAGCTGTTGGAAAGATTTGCCAAAGCAACCACCGGTCCGAAAGATCCCATCATGGCAATGGTGCAGATGATCACTGCCTCCATATCCATCTGTCCCTGCTCATGCAGCAGCACAGTAAAAAACAGCATACCGAAAGAACTTATAAGAATAGCCAGATTGGTGACCGCTCTGGCATTTCCCTCCATCCTGCTCAGATCCTGCTGCATCCTCCCAAGCTCTTCCGACTTTTCTGACATTCCTTTTTTGCGGACTGCCTGTCCGCCATACTGGATGGTCTCCTCAAGACCTCTTAAAGAATCCAGGACATAGGTATTCAGTTCCCCCATCCTGTTTCTAAATTTCATGCCGGCCTGTCCGCCTTTCTTTCCGTTCCATAAGGGGATTCCCACACCTACTGTCACATAAGAGACCAACGCCCAAAATCCTGCATAGATATGAAAATGTCCAATAAAAATCACCATAATGAGAGAGGTGAGAAAGCCGATGGCAATAGGTGACACCGTATGGGCATAGAACACTTCTAAAAGCTCAATGTCACTGGTGATAATAGAAATAAGATTTCCCTTGTCTTTCCCCTCCAGCTTGGCAGGGCACAGTCTGCGGAGGGCAGCAAACACTTTGCGCCTGATGATGGCAAGAAGCTTAAAAGCTATATAATGGTTGCATGCCTGCTCTCCGTAGTGAAGGATCCCCCGCGCTGCGGCAAGGATTACAAGAAGAAAGAATATCTGTGTCACCGGAAGATTTTCCATAGTCTTTTCCATGATCCCGTAAACCAGACCGCTTCCCGCAAGAATTGTCAGAAAGATTGCACATAAAAATCCTGCCACTCCCAAAAAAATTGCCGCTGCCATCACATGAATCAATGGCATGATCAGTCCGATCAGCTGCCCCATGACCTTGATACCGCTTCTTCTTTTCATGCTCCTGCCCTCCTTTCTTCTGTACACAGCCCATATTCTTCCAGATTCCTCTGTGTTCGGTACATCTTTGCATAGACACCGTTCTTTTTGAGAAGTTCTTCATGACTTCCCTGTTCTGCCATCCTTCCCTGATCCAGTACATAGATTCTGTCCGACTTCTTTACATTAGCAAGCCTGTGAGAGATCAGCAGCACGGTTTTCGTCCGGGCAAGTCCCCGGATAACCTCCATAATAATCTCCTCGCTCTCCACATCAATATTGGAAGCAGCTTCATCAAAGATATAAACCGGTGTATTGTGAAGCAGTGCTCTGGCAATGCAGAGCCTCTGGCACTGTCCTCCCGAAAAATTACTGCCCCTTTCTAAAAGCCTGGTCTTAAGTCCTTCCTGGGTATTTAAAAAATCCCAGAGGTTTACTTTCCTCAGTACTTCCTTCAGCTCATTTTCCTGTGCTTCCGGTTTCCCCATACGCAGGTTTTCCTCCACGGTTCCTTTGAACAGATAACTGTTATGCCTTACCATGGTGATATGTTTCATAAGAGATTCTTCACTGATCTTTGCCAGGTCTTTTCTTCCGATGGAAATCTTTCCCCCGTAATTCCTGTTTCTTCCCATGATCAAAGAGGCAATGGTGCTCTTTCCGCATCCGGACTCTCCTACAAGAGAAACAAAGTTTCCGTGAGGAATAGAAAAGCAGATACTGTCAAGAATCTTTCTGTCTTTCTCATAGGCAAATTCTACATTTTCAAACGTGATATCCAGCTTATCTGCTGACAGCTCTTCTGTACCTTTTTCCTTTTCCGGCATATCCAGAAGACGGAAGATCTTGTCGCTTGCCGCCATTCCGTTCATGGCAATATGGAAAAAAGAACCCAGAAGTCTTAAGGGGATAAAGAATTCTGACGCCAAAAGGATAATAGTGAACGCACCTGCAAGTCCCAGATTTCCTGTCAGGTATTCCCTGACAACAACAATCATCCCCGCCGCTGCACCTCCATATGCTACCAGATCCATAACACTGATGGAATTTAACTGCATGGTAAGCACCCGCATGGTGATTTTTCTGAACTGCTCTGCCTCCCGGTCCATCTCTTCCGCTTTCTGCCTGTCTGACTGATAGATCTTCAAAGTTGTAAGTCCCTGAAGATTTTCCAGAAAACTGTCTCCCAGTTCTGTGTAGGTTCCCCAGTATTTGCTCAAAAGCCTTTTGGCAAACTTCTGTACCGCCACGATAGAAATGGGAATCAGCGGTACACATATAAGCAGTATCACGCTGGCTTTAAAATTCACAAAGGAGAGTACACAGAACAAGGTCAGCGGTGCCAGAAGACTGTAGAACAACTGGGGAAGATATTTTCCAAAATAAGTCTCCAGCTGCTCTACCCCCTCCGCGGAAAGCTGTACTGCTTCTGAAGTCGCTGTCAGTTCCTTATAGGATGCTCCCAGCCTTACCAGTTTTTCATATATTTTTTCTCTGAGTACCCTTTTCACATCCACGCTTGCCAGAAAAGATGCTTTCGCAGACTGTTTCTCGCAAAAAAAGCGGACTCCTGCAGAACTGACTGCTGCAGCCGCAGAAAGAAACAGGATACCTTCTGTCAGCGTCCCTTCTGCCACATGTTCCAGCAGAATACCTGCAGCGCCCACAGCCCCTATCTGGAACAAAAGTCCCATCCACTGCCAGAGAACATTTTGTATAATATATTTTTTAGAATCGTCCAGAAGCCGGACCAGTCTCTTTTTAATCATTTCTCATTTTCCTCTTTTCTCTTACAGAACAGGCAGCATGCCAAACCGCCATGACCGGATGATAAAGCATCATACGCGGACCGGAGAAAGCCATGACTTCCCGGATTTTTTCCCGCATCTGCAGTTTGTAGCAGTGCACCCTGCAATTGCTGCAGAAAGTCTTTGTTTCCATAAAAGGACAGCACTCACTTCTCATTTGGGCATACTCCAAAAGCTCTCTGCAGGAAGGACACAACTCACTTCTTCTGTGTTTCTTTCTGCAATACAGAAAAATCATTTCCCTCACTACAGCCTGTTCTTTTTTTCTTTTTTTCTCTATCGTCTTCTCCATTTTTTCTGTACCTCTTTCACAATCCGTTTCCCTTATTTCCATAAGCGTTCCCGTCAGTGAATCAGTCGGCTTCCAGTTCTGCATCGGGAACCGTCCTCACTGCTTTGACAAAATAAAACATGTGAAACAGCCACACTGCCGCAAGAACTGCCCGTCCCACGGGGACAGCACCCATAAACCAGAAACCAATCCCCATAAAAAGAGTCATGGATGTCATAATGGTCATTTTTGTCTTCCTCGTCATCACCCTGCGTTCCAGAAAAGGTTCCAGGTGTTTCTTATACATTTTTGTACTCCGAAACCAAATCTCCAGCTTTCTGGAACTTTTTGCAAAACTGATCAGCGTCAGCAGCAAAAAAGGAAATGCGGGCAGATGAGGCAGGACAACGCCGACAGCTCCCGCTCCCAGGCTGATAAACCCCAGTGCCATCCATAAAATCTTCTTTGTTTTTCTCATATTTCCTCCTTGGTAACCTTTTCTTTCCAGATTTCATCTGTTGGTTAAGTTAATACGTTCTAACTTTAGTTAGTCTAATCTACCCATATTTTATATCATATCCTTACTTATTTTGTCAACATAAAAGAAACGAACAAAAAACCTGTGAGAAAAAATGCTGAGAAACATTTCCTCTCACAGGTTTTATTGGCAAAAATAATTGAAACGTATTGCATCCCTGTCTTCTGCTGTTTTTCCCTTATACTCAGCCCTTCAGTCCAGACAGGTTTTGATCTTCTCGATCATCTGCGCGTACTCGGCTTCGCTTAAGTACTTCTTATCAGGATTCATCTGGAAAACACCGCCCCATTCATCCTGTCCTTCATATTTAGGCACCAGATGCATATGCAGATGGCATCCAGTATCACCATAAGCGCCGTAATTGACTTTATTCGGTGAGAACGCTTTGTGAATGGCTCTGGAAGCTCTTGCCACATCCGCTATAAAACGATTTCTCTCCTCTTCACTAAGATCAATGATTTCGCTCACATGGCTCTTAGACGCAACAATACATCTTCCGGGTTTGCTCTGCTCCTTAAACAAAATCAGCTGGCTTACGTCCAAATCACAGATGGGAATCCCAAATTTATCCAGAAGTTCTCCTCCCATACAATATGCGCAGTTTGTATCTTTCATGCTTTACCTCCTCTTCAGAAACCCCTGTTTCTGCTTTTTCTGGTTTTATTATAATCTCTTTCTTTCTCTGCCACAAGAGCAATTCCCATTACTTCCGTCTCAGACAGCTGGCTGCTTCAATACGCCTGCCCCTTCTCCGATCTGACCGCCTTTTCGCAGATACTCTTTCATCTTCCTCTGAAGAGAAGTGTTCTCCGGAAGTTCTTCCAGAGGAATGTCCTTTCTTTTATACACCCATTGGAGAAACTCATCGGAAGTCCGGTCTACTTCGCGGACAGAAAACAGTTCCTGAAACTGAAGGATTCTGGAGTTTTCTGGAAGCAGTTCCTTCAGAGCAGGACTCAAGAGCCAGGAAGTACAGGTATAAGGAACCTCTGCGTAAGCAGGGTCATATTCCTGAAAAAATTTTCTTGCCTCTTCTATGGATTTTACACATTTTCCGGCACTCAGATCCGCATCAGAGGGAATATGCATAGATATTTCCCCTTCCTCTTTTTTCTCATATTCCAGTTCTCCGATTCTGAAAAGCTGAAGAGAAAGCTGTCTTCCGGTCCAGAAATCCCGGTCAAATGCGTAATTTCCAAAACTTTCCAGATGTTCCTCTACAAACCTTGTAAAACATTTCATAGTTTCGGTAAAAATTTTTTCCGAAATTCCTTCTTTCTGATATTTTTCATAGGAATATCCTGCCGCTTCCAACATACAAAACAGCATTTTAAATCCATTCTCATCCGGCTTTATTTTTTCCTGGATCTTTTTCCATACTGTTTTCCACTGGTCCGGATCTGCCAGTTTTTCCACCAGTCTTTCTGATTCCACTTTCTGCAGGACAGTCTGCCCCTTTAAAAGTTCCAGCTCTTTTCTCACTTCCTGCGGCATTTCAATCATGGTACAAATTTCCCATATGGTCTTCCTCATTGTCTTTTCTTCTTCCATTCGTTCTCCTTTTGTCCAGCTTTTCTCTGCAGCCTTCTTTTTCATAGACAGTAAAACTCCTTTCCGCAGGCTGAAAAATAGGCGGAACGCCTGTACGAACCGCCTATCTTTTCTCATCCTGCTTTTTCTTTATCGGCCTGTTCCCTGTCCTCTTCCATTCTGCGAAGCTTTTTCTCAGCTTTCACCATAATCTGTTCATAATGCTCGATTTTGCTGTTTAATCTGTCCAGAGACGCCTGCATCTGAGCCATGCGTGCCTTGAGCTGTTCTCTCTGGTCTATCAGGATTGCCTTGCGCGCTTCCAGGGTCTCATCCCCCTGCTGGAACAAAGATACATATTCAATAAGAGCTTCAATCTGCACTCCGGCGCTCCGCATACACTTCATCATCTCAATCCAGCCGCAGGAAACCTCATCATAATCCCGGATTCCGCCTTTGGTCCTTGGAACCGGAGGGATCAGTCCGATCCGTTCGTAATACCTCAGGGTATCCTGAGAAATATCATATTTTTTGCTCACTTCTGCTATTGTCATTTCTTTCGCCTCGCCTGTTCTTCATAACATAAGATTGTTCTTTTTTCACGAATAATACATCAAGATCCTGTGCTCTCATTGTAACACAGTCCTCTGCAAGATTCTACTTCTTTTCCGCCGCAGTCTTCTCCAGGATCAAACCTCTGACAGTCCTGTCTGTTTCTGTTTTCTGATTTTTTTCATCTCTGGACAATATGCCAGATCTGACTTAACGACATACCTTCCTCTCCCTTTATCTGTTATCTTTTCACATTACATGCATCGAATCCCGGATAGCATGCACCCTCGCCCAGCTCTTCCTCGATTCTTAAAATCTGATTACATTTCGGCACACTCTCACTTCTGCTGGGCGTCCCTTGTTTCAGAAACAGAGCCAATCTGATTTAATTTGATCAGGATCGAATTTCCTCATCCCAGAAAAATTCCTTTTGCCAGACATGCAGAAATTTTCCTTTTCTAAGCAAAACTGTGCTATAATTAAAAATATTATTTTGATTTCTGGAGGGGGATTTTCGTGACTTTTTCTGTATTTTCATCTTTGACCGTCTATGCGCTGGCAACCGGCTGGTCGCCGGGACCTAATAATGTACTTCTGATGAGTATGGCCGGACAGTTCGGGTTTAAAAAATGCCTGCGGTTCCTGGCAGGCATCTGTGCGGGTTTTCTCACTATCATGCTGTTGTGCGCAGTCTTCAGTGTAGGCATCAACCGCTGGCTGCCCGGCGTTGTGCCAGCTCTGAAATACATCGGGGCTGCCTATATTTTCTATCTGGCCATACAGACCATACGCCGAAAACCGGTATGTGAGACTTCCGGAGAACAGAAGATTCCTACTTTTACCTACGGTTTTCTCTTACAGTTTATCAATGTGAAAGTAATTCTCTACGGTCTTTCAGCCATCAGCAGCTATGTACTCCCTTATGAAACTTCAGTGCCCATCCTGATTCTCTTTGCCTTTTACCTGACATTTTTCGGCAATACGGGAAATCTGATCTGGGCTCTTGCAGGCAGTCTCTGCAAAAAATTTTATAATAAGTACTATTTGATATTTAATATCGCCATCGCCCTGCTTCTGCTGCGGTGTTCATACAAATTAATCTGGTAAATAACCACAGGAAAACCATTCCCTTAAAAACCGGAAAGCATCCTTTTATTTCAGGATGCTTTCCGGTTTTTTCGTATTTTGATAAAACTAATGATGTATTTCTTATGCTGTAATAATCTCAGTCAGCACTCCAAGCAGTTCTTTGTCCAGTTCCATTGCCTGAAGTTCGGATAAAAGCACAGTCTTATCTTCACTTTCTTTGATGGTCTGATACAGAACTTCTTTCAGCGGAAACTGGATCTCTGCCTGGTTCAGGAAATCAAAGCACTCTCCTGTCACATCATTTTCCGCCTGTTCCGCATGCTCCAGCGTCAGCTGGATTCTTGCGCCAGCAGGCTGCTTTTCTGTCCGGCATACCAGTGTCTTCGTACTGCTGTCGTAACTGCACTGTACCTGGCATGGACTGCCGTCTGCCTCTGCCCGGACACTGGTTTCCAGGACACCATGAAATTCTACTGTATATTCACGTTTTTCAGGAATATATTCCAGACAGCCTTCCGGTTTTTCTATTACAAAAGTACTGTTTTCTTTCCAGGATACCTGCATTTTTGTCTTTACACATTTGCCTTCTTTGTAATCTTCTGTAATATTGTCGTCTTCATACAGTACAAATTCTCCGTCAGCTCCCGCATATACATGGATGGTCAGCTGCCCGGGATTTCTTCCTGCTTCTTTGATCTCTTCTGTCATGGGGATAATAGCCCCTGCTTTTGCCAGAACCGGAATGGACCGGATATCACGGTACATCATCATGATCCTGTTTCCTCTATATTTCCGTCCGGTGAAAATATCATAATAAATTCCCTCCGGCAGCCATACTTTCACTTTCGCCACATTCAGACGGTCAATTCTCTTTGATGTAACAGGCGCAGCCAGAAGCTGACTTCCGAATTCATATTCATTGGGCACCTGATAAGCCTCTTCCCGCTCCGGATTATGGTAATACATAGGAAGCACAAGGGGAATATCCTCTTCATAAGTCCTGTGATTCATAGTATACAAATAGGGAATCAGTTTATGACGCAGTCTTAAAAAATCTTCCATCATCAGGCGGATTTCAGTCTTATATCTCCAGGGTTCTTTTCCGTTAAACTCTCCGCAGCTGGAATGCAGGCGCATAATAGGTGAAAATACTCCGTACTGCAGCCATCTGCCTGCCATCTCATCGTCTTTGATCCCCTGCATATGTCCGCCGATATCATGGCTCCACATGCCGTATCCGATATTGGACGCAGTGGAGGTAAAGTAAGGCTGAAAATCCAGAGATTCCCAAGTGATCACCGTATCTCCGGAAAATCCCACCGGGTATCTGTGACTTCCCGGTCCCGCATATCTTGAAAACGTCATGGGACGTTTTCCTCCCCTTGCATTATCCAGATAATGATAATGATTCAGCACCCAGAGAGGATCCAGTCCTTCTACTTTTGTCACACCGCCCTGCTGCCAGTCAAGCCACCAGAAATCCACGCCCTTATCCTCCATGGGGTGAAAAATATAATGAAAACTTGCCTCCAGATAGTTAGGGTCTGCTGCGTCAAAGTTCACCGGTTCTTCATTTTCATAATCCACACCCATGGCTTTTGCCATGTCTTCATAGACATCTTCAAATGCCCTCACACCGTCGGCCGGGTGGATATTCAGCGTCACATGCATACTTCTGTCATGGAGCCATTTCAGAAATCTGTCCGGATCCGGGAAGAAATCTCTGTTCCAGGTATAGCCTGTCCAGCCGCTTCCATATTTTGGATCAATATCTACGAGATGCCAGTCCATATCTATAACCGCCACAGAAAACGGAAGATTCTCTTTTTCAAATCTTTCTATTAACTCCATATAGGATTTTTCCGTATATTTATAATATCTGCTCCACCAGTTTCCAAGGGCATATCTGGGAACCATGGGCAATTTGCCGCACAGATAATAAAAATCTTTCAGGGCTTCCAGGTAATCATGCCCGTATCCCCAGAAATACAGATCTTCTTCTTTTTCTTTTCTGGGTTCTATCCAGCCTTCTTCTGTAAGCACCAGTGATTTACTGTCATCCAGAAGGGAAAAACCGTTTCTGCCCATGATTCCCTTCTCCAGCGGAATTGCCCCATTTGCCTCATCCAGAGTTCTTGCCGTACCTCCCAGATTCCGGAAATCTTCTCCGTAATGCCAGATACTCCCATGGTTGATGAATTGTCCCAGAACCTGAACCGAAAGTCCATTGGCAGAAAATCTCTGCTTGTCATAAATCAGATGTATCCTGGATGTAAAAATTTCCAGACTATCTTCTGTCTCTTTGCACCGAAACTCCGTTTTGGGAAAATCTCTGTTCCATACACATTGTGTAGCCCGATCCTCAAAGCTTCCGCTCTCGCTGTACTCCAGACGGAGCAACCCCTGTGTCAGCATGGTGATCCTGTATTTTTCTCCCTGGATCACATTCTCTGCCATTGCTTTTGGCCGCACCTCTACCTGCCATTCCTGTTTCATGAAACCCTCTCCTTTGTTTATAAAATGTTTTTGTAAATACATTATATATATGGCAGACTTTCTGTGTCAATGGCCCTGTATTTTTTCAAAATATTTTCTTTCCTATATGAAATCCCCTTTTAAAAAATAACGATTCCCTTCTTTGCGATTTCCTTCTTTTCCAGTTTTTCAAAAGCTTCCAGAACATCCTCGAACCGGAAGTAATCGGATATATAATCCTTTAGCGTAATCGCACCGCAGCGAAGCCAGGCAATGATCTGATTGGTAGCTTCGCCTTCTTCTTTTTTGGATGGAAACTGCTGGAACTGCAATGTCCAGTTGTAGGGGGCTTTAGACCAGTCAAGCTGCATATTCAGATTAGGTGAGATACCATAGCAGCATATCTTTCCTCCGTCGCGTATAAGTTCCATTCCCTGATTAATCAAGGCACTGATTCCCACAGCATCCAGCATGTAATCCACTCCGTCCGGACATAAACCGCGAACCTTGTCTTTCACATTTTCTTTGCTGTTAAAAACATAGTCTGCTCCTGCCCTTTTTGCTTCTTCCAGTT